>JANWIF010000121.1 GCA_025450035.1 Gemmatimonadaceae bacterium | reverse complement strand
CCTCGGCCAAGCGCTCGGCCAGCGCCGACTCGCCGATCCCGGTGGTGCGCAGCGTGCGCGAGAGTACGACCGCGGCATCATTGCCAACGCGATCACGAAGCAGCGGCACCAGCACGTCGGTGGTCATGGTGCGCATCTCGCGCGGCACACCCGGCAACATGGCCACCCAGCGCCCGCGCTCGTCCTCAATCCACAGGCCCGGCGCGGTTCCCTGTGAGTTGTCAAGGATGCGCGCCCCTTCCGGCCGCATGGCCTGTGTGATGTTGCTCGGCGGCATCGTCGCGCCGAGGTCGGCGAATCGTTGTTCCATGCGCGCCATCAGGTCCGCGTCGCGGTGCAGCGCGCGTCCGAACATCGCTGCCAACGCCGGCCGCGTGCGATCGTCAGCCGTTGGGCCGAGTCCGCCCGTGGTGACTACGGCGCCCGTGCGATCCAGCGCGGCGCGCACCCCACGCACGATTTCCTCCGGCGCATCTCCCACCGTGGTGCGCGATACTACCTCGACTCCGATCTCGGACAGCGCGCGGGCAAGGAACGCGGCGTTGGTGTCGACGGTGAACCCGAGCAGGAGCTCGTCGCCAATGGTCACGAGCTCGAGTCGCAGCGAGGAAGCTCCGCGTTCCGTCACGCCATCACGCGTCCGTAGCGTCGCAGGTACACGGCGAGGGAGTAGACGGTGAGTGCCACCGCCACCGTCATCGTGACGACACCCACGATGCCGTTGAAGTACGCGAAGGAGTGCCAAACGGGACCGCCCCACATGTAGTGAAACGCCGCTGTTTTTGCGGCGAACCAGAAATAGGCGGAGCCCACCCACACCGACTGCAAGGCCGTCTTCCACTTGCCGGCGCCGAGGGCCGCGATGATGGTGCCTTTTCGCGCGGCGGCCTGACGAAAGAGCGTCATAAAGAGCTCGCGGCCCAGCACCACGATCAGTACCCAGAGCGGCAGTCCGGCGTCGCCCCACGGCGTCATGAAGCGCATGGACAGCACGGTGCCATGCCCCGCCTGCAGCAGGTAGATGGGCACCAGCGTCGAGAGGAGGAGAAGTTTGTCGGCCAGCGGGTCGAGGAGCTTGCCCAGGTCGGTGATCATGTTGCGCGTCCGGGCCAGCGCGCCGTCCCAGTAGTCGGTGATGGCGGCGAGGACGTAGACCACGAAGGCGGCCAGCCTGAGCTGCCACGTGGGCGCGAACGGGAGCAGGGCGATGAGCGGTGCGGCGATGATGCGGACGAGCGTGAGGGCATTGGGCAGATTCACCGCGCCCTCCAAGTCGTTAGGCGAGTGTCTTGAGCACGAATTTGCTCACGGCTTTGAGCGTGTCGAACACGCCCTCGCCCGTGACTGCCACCGCCTCGAAATATGGCGCACGCTCGACCCATTCGCCGCTCGGGATCTGCTCGATGAGGTTCTCGCCGGCGTGGTATGGATCGGGCGCGACCCGCTGCTTCTGCGGCTCACGGACTTCCCAGCCGGGGTTCAGCGCGGTCTGCAATTCGCCCACCTGCGCAGCGTTAGGCAGATCGCGCTTGTTGTACTGTACGACAAACGGCATGGTGGTGAGATCGTACCCGTACTCCTGCATGTTGTCGTACAGGTTCTGCATGGCTTCGAGATTGGCCTCCATCCGCTCCAGCTGCGAATCGGCCACGAACACGATCCCATCCACTCCCTTCAAGATGAGCTTGCGGCTGGCATTGTAGTAGACCTGTCCCGGCACCGTGTACAGATGAAACCGCGTCTTGAACCCCCGGATGGTGCCCAAGTCCACGGGAAGGAAATCGAAAAACAGGGTGCGCTCGGTCTCTGTGGCCAGCGAGATGAGCTTCCCCCGCGTGTTCGGCTGTACGCGGCCGTAGACGTGCTCCAAGTTGGTGGTCTTGCCGCCCAACCCGGGGCCGTAGTAGACGATCTTGCAGTTGATCTCGCGCGAGGCGTAGTTGATCATCGACATTGGCTGTTCCTCGCTTACTGAAACAGCCGGTCGATTTCATCCTCGGCACCGGCGAGGATGTTGGGCGGGCTCGCCTGCTCTCCCCCCCGTCCACGCTCGAACATCGCAGCGAACTGCCGCGTCAACTCCTCCACGGTGTGCTTGACCTTGAGCCGCACTAGCCCGAGCGTGGTTCGGTTGTCGAAGAGGATGACGAGGATCACGCGACGCGCGATGTCCACCAGGTACATCGACTCCTGCTCCCCCTGGTGGAACAGCGAATTGAACTCGGTTTCGCCGATCAGGCGGGCCAGCTGGTCATTGGCGCTGAAATCCGCCGCCGTGAGGGTCGCGAACGCCGTGGGATCGAACTGGGGCGGCTCGCCGACGGTCGCCACCAACTGCCCTGACCGGTCCACGAGCAGCGCCGATCGCGCGTTACTGTCGTAGAGGAATTGCTGGAGCGATCTGAGGATCGCCCCGTAGTCGTCTTCCGTGAACGACCAACTCGCGGCACCAACGGGCATCTGGGCTCCGCTAAACGAGGGAGTGTTCCATGCGGTGGAGAATTCGTTCCCCGCGGCGGCGCAGCCGCGGGTGGCGTTCCCATGCGACGTAGTCGCGCAACAGGCGGACGTTCTGCGGGCTGCGTTGTCCGCGCAGGTACCCCAGTGCCGCCATGCGGCGCCAGGGCTGGGTGCTAAAAAGATCGCGACGGGAGCGTTCCGTCTGTTGACTCCAGACGATCATCCCCAGTGCCACGCCACCGACAAAGCCAGCGACCGCCGCCACCGTATTCGAACGACGCATCACATCTCCCGTCGGGCACTAATCGCCTGGGCGATCGTCACCCCGTCGGCGTATTCCAGATCGCCGCCCACCGGAATGCCGCGCGCAATGCGCGACACCAGGGGCACGAGCGGCGCCAACTGACGCTGCACGTAGAGCGCGGTGGCCTCTCCCTCGAGACTGGGATTGGTGGCCAAAATCACCTCACGCGTGGCCCCGTGGGAGACGCGCTCGACGAGCGCCCTCACCGACAAGTCCTCGGGGCCCACGCCGTCCAGCGGCGACAACCGCCCGCCCAACACATGGTACACCCCCCGGAACTCCCCCGCGCGCTCGACGGCGCCTATGTCCGATGCTTCCTCGACCACACAGAGGATTCCCTGGTCGCGACGGGGATCGGCGCAGAGGGCGCAGGGATCCTGTTCGGTGAGGTTGTTGCACACCGAGCAGCGGCGCACCCGCGCCACCAGCGTCTCGAGGGCGCCGGCCAGGCGGCGACTCTGCTCCGGACTCTGTTTGAGCAGATGGTACGTGAGCCGCATCGCCGTCTTGCGCCCGATCCCGGGAAGCTTGGAGAGCTCGGTCGCGAGGTCGTCGATTGCCGACATCTAAGAACGGCAGCTTGAACGGAAGCGACATGCCCCCGGTCAGCTTTTTCATCTCTTCCTGCGCCAGGTCGGCCGCCTTCTTCTGTGCCTCCGCGACTGCGGAGAGCACGAGGTCCTCGAGCATCTCCACATCGGCCGGATTGATGACCGTGGGGTCGATTTTGATGCCGCGCACCTGGCCTTTCCCATCGGCGGTCACCGTCACCATCCCGCCCCCGCTGGTGGCGGTGACGGTCTTGTTTTCGAGTTCCTGCTGGAGTTCCTGCAGGCGGCCCTGCACCTGCTGTGCCTGGCGGAGCATGTTCATGAAATCGGCCATGATGGCGGGTCGCTTGGATCGAGGATGAAACAGGAAACTTACCCGCCGGCGGTCGGGCGCCGCAACGGCGAGCAGGACTCAGTCGAGCAGCTCCAAATCCAGCGTCTCGACGGCCGCGTCCAACGTGGGATCGCGTTTGCGTAACATCGCCAACCGCTCCACCCGCACGCTCTCTTCCGTAAACCGTCGAGCGGCAGGCTCGTCGCCAGCTGGGCGCTCGCCTACCCGCACGACTAACCGCGACGCACCGGTGAACATCGTGCCAACCGCCGACAGCACATCGGCTGCGCTGGCGGCAATGGGCTGTTGATAGATCTCCCCGGTTGGTTCCAGCTCGAAGGTGATCTCGCCGGATGCCGACACGGCGATGGGCTGCACGTGCTCGAGCGCCGCCGCGAGCGCCATGCGCCCATCGGTTCGCAGACGGGACACGATCTCGGTCCACTGCCCAACGAGACCGTCGAGCGTCACCCGCGGCTGCGGCGCTCGCGCCGCGGTGGCGGCGCGTGGCGGCGCATCGGCCAGGGGTGCGGCCGCGGGCCGCAGATCGAACGGCGGCTCGGTGGGGGTCGGCGTCCGCGGCGCGACGGGGCGATCGTGCGATGCCCGCCCCGCGCCGCCCCCCCCCGCGCTACGCGCCTCGCGCGACGGCGCGGGGCGCGGCGGAGCGGGCGGCGCTGACCGGTCGGCGCCACTCCCACCTTCCTCTCCCCCCGGCCCCATCTCGCGCAGCATCGCCTCGATCGAGACCGTGCGATCGAGCAGCGCGAACCGCACGAGCAGCGTCTCGAGCAGAATCTGCTGCTGGCCGCTGCGCCTGAACCGCGGTTCGAGCTCGCTGATGGCCGTAAGCATTCGCACCAGATCGCCCGGGACGAACCGCGACGCGCAGTCTACGAGCGCCGCCCGGGACGCGTCCGAGAGCTCGCCCGCGCCGCTTCCGCCTAACACAAGCTCGAGCGTCGAGCGCAGCGCTTCCGCCACCGCGCCCAGAAAGAGCCCCAGGTCGGCGCCGGCATCGGCCAGCCGCGCGATGGTCGGAAACACGTCCGCCGCCCGATGCTCGGCCACCAGCGCAAGCACCGCCAGCACTTCGTCCTCCGGCACCAAGCCTAACGCATCGCGCACTCGTTGGGCAGTGAGCGTACCATCGCCTAACGAGAGGGCCTGGTCGGTAAGGCTCAGGGCGTCGCGCATCGAGCCATCGGCCGCGCGGGCGAGCAGCATCAACGCATCGGGCTCGGCGGCGATGCCCTCCGCCGCCAGCACCGTCGACAACCGTGCCCGCACGTCGGCCGCGCCAATGCGCTTGAAATCGAACCGCTGAAGCCGGCTCAACACCGGCGCCGCCATCTGTTGAATTTTTTGGGGCTCCGTGGTGGCGAACACGAACACCACCCGCGGCGGCGGCTCCTCCAGAATCTTCAGCAGCGCGTTCCACGCCTCCCGCGTGAGCATGTGCGCCTCGTCCACGATGTACACCTTGTACCGCTCCTCGCCCGACGGCGCGTACATCGCGCGCTCGCGTAAATCACGCGCATCATCGACGCCGCGATTGGATGCGGCGTCGATCTCGATCACGTCGAGACTCGCCGATCCGGCCCAGATGCGCGTGCACGACGCACACGTGCCGCACGGTTCGCCGTCGGCGCCGCGCCGCTCGCAGTTGAGCGCCATCGCCAGGACACGCGCCAACGTCGTCTTCCCCACGCCGCGCGGCCCGCACAACAAATAGCCGTGCGCCACACGTCCCCGCGCGATTGCGCCCCGCAACGTGTTGGACACGTGCGTCTGCACGGCCACCTCGGCGAAGGTGCGCGGACGATACTTGCGAGCGAGCGACAGATACATGGCTGATGAATGATACGCGCGCCGCGCCGCGCCGCGAGGAGGACCGGCGCGACCAATCGTCAACGCGCGAGAGCCCGACGGAAGCGGCGCGCTCCGGCCGGGCTCTCGACCATCTAGTCACCGCCCAGGTCCGTATCGCCCCAATGGGCGATCGAGATCCGCGCGATATCCCAGGCCTGACGAAGCAACGCTCGACACCACGTACCGCTGCTACCTTTCGGTCCTGACGGAGTTGGTGGGCTGACGCCCTTCGGGACCTGGGACGCGCGAAATATACCGCTCGCCCGCAACCGTTACAACCGCGCGGCGATGCCCTGCACTACGCGCGCCGCCTCGTCGGTGCCCCGATCGTCCACGTCGAGATGAAACACCGCGCGGACGCGCGTGCGCGACCACGTCGAGATCCATACGCCTTGCGCAGCCGCGTCCTCCACCATCCGGTTCGCATCGGACCCGGCGGGAAGGTCGATCATTACGATGTTGGTATCGGGCGGCACCACCCGCACACCACCCGCTCCGTCCACCGAATCGGCGAAACGCCGCGCGCGCGTGTGATCGTCGACCAGGCGCGCGAGATGCGTGTCTAACGCGTACAGCACGGCAGCGGCGAGGATCCCCGACTGCCGCATCGCGCCGCCAAATCGCTTGCGCACCAGCCACGCCTGCTGCATCACGTCCGCCGTCCCGGCGAGCGCTGCGCCAACCGGCGCGCCGAGCCCCTTCGAGAACGACACCATCACCGTGTCCGAGCACGCCGCAAAATCCGCCAACGGCGTACCGCTCGCAATGTGCGCGTTCCACAACCGCGCCCCATCGAGATGCACACGGAGCGCGTGCTCGCGCGCCACATTGTGCATCGCACGCATCGCGGGAAGCGGCGTCACCATGCCGCCCGCACCGTTGTTGGTATTCTCGAGGCACACCGCGCTCGGCGACATCGAGTATGGCGACGCCGGCCGAATTGCCGCGCGCAGAGACTCCGCATCCATCACGG
>JANWIF010000120.1 GCA_025450035.1 Gemmatimonadaceae bacterium | reverse complement strand
TCCGAAAAGATGAGCGCCATCGTCGACTGGACCGACCGTTCGACGTGCGTACTGTTCGGCGACGGCGCGGGCGCCGCCGTCGTGCGCGCAGCGCGTAACGGCAAAGGAATCCTTTCCTCGTTCATCCGCAGCGACGGCACGCTGGCCGATTTGCTCTATCGCCCGCACGGTGGCGCCACGGTGCCCCTCTCGGCGGAAGTCCTCGCCCAACGCACGCACCTCGTGAAGATGGCGGGACGCGAAACGTTCAAGCACGCCGTCCGCTCCATGTGCGAAGCCGCCGACCGCGCGCTCGATGACGCACGGTTGTCCGCCGCCGACATCGACGTGCTGATCCCGCACCAGGCCAACCTGCGGATCATCGAGGCCACCGCCAAGCACGCCGGCATCCCGATGGACAAGGTGTTCGTCAACGTGGATCGCTACGGCAACACCTCGTCGGCATCGATTCCCATTTCCATCGATGAAGCCATGCAGGACGGACGCATTCGCGAGGGCACGACGGCGCTGTTGGTGGCGTTCGGCGCCGGGTTCACCTGGGCCTCCATGGTCGTCCGGTTCTGACGCCGGACGCTGACATGCAACTCATTGTGCTCTTTCCCGGCCAGGGGTCCCAGAAGCCAGGCCTGGGAAAGGATCTCGCCGCCGGCGAGCCCGCCGCACAAGCGGTATTCGAGGAGGCCGATCGCGCCCTGGGATTCCCCCTGTCCACCCTCTGCTTCGAGGGGCCGGAAGACGTGCTCACCTCCACGCAGAACGCCCAACCGGCGCTCCTGGCACACGGCGCGGCGGCGTGGGCCGCGGTACGCGACGTTGCCGAGCCCTTCGTGCGCGCGGCCGCCGGTCACTCGTTAGGCGAGTTTACGGCCTATCACGCCGCCGGCTCGCTCTCTCTGGCGGACGCGCTGGCCGTGGTGCGCACGCGCGGCGAGCTCATGTTCACGAGCGGCACGGAGCGCCCGGGCGCCATGGCGGCAATACTCGGCCTGCCGGAACACACCGTCGAACAGGTCTGCGCCAGAGCGCGCGCCGAGTGTGGCGACGTCGTGCCGGCTAACTACAATACCCCCGAGCAGCTCGTCATTTCCGGTCAGGTGGGCGCCGTCGAGCGCGCGATGAGGCTCGCCAAGGAGGCGGGAGCCAAGCGCGCGATTCGGCTCAACGTCAGCGGCGCGTTTCACTCGCCGCTCATGGCGGTCGCGGTGCCCGGCCTCACGCGCGCGCTGAGCGCCGTCTCCATGCGCGCGGCCGCATTTCCGGTGTACTCGAACGTGAGTACAGAGCCAGTGACCGACCCGGGTATCGCGCGACAACTGCTCGTCGAGCAGCTCACATCGCCAGTGCAGTGGACGGCACTCGTACGCAGGCTGGCGGCCGACCATGCCGGCGCCACATTTGTCGAGCTCGGTCCGGGCACCGTGTTGTCCAACCTCGTGCGTCGTATCTCGCCCGGCGCCGAAACCCTGCCGTGCGGCACCGCCGCCGATGTCGCGGCGCTTCGACAGCGACTCTCATGATCGGTATCGACCTCTCCGGCCGCACCGCACTCGTGACGGGCGGCACGCGCGGCATCGGCCGCGAGATTGCCAACACCTTGGCGCGATGCGGCGCACGCGTGGCCGTGGCAGGCCGCGACGCCGCCCGCGCCGCCGCGGCCGCGGCGTCGATCAGCGCCGATGCCCGCGGCTTCGCCGCCGATCTCGCCCACGTGCCCGACGTGCAGCGGCTCGTGGACGACGTCGAGCAATCGTTCGGCACCCTCGACATACTCGTGAATAACGCAGGCCTTACGCGAGACAACGTGCTCGTTCGCCTCAAGGACGAAGACTGGGACGCGGTACTCGACACCAACCTGCGCGGTGCGTTTGCCGCCACCCGCGCCGCGGCGCGCGGCATGATGAAACGGCGCTGGGGGCGGGTCATCAACATCACGAGCGTCGTCGGTATCATCGGCAACAAGGGGCAGGCGAATTACGCCGCCAGCAAGGCGGGCATCATTGGCCTCACCAAGTCGGTTGCCAAGGAATTGGCGTCGCGCAACGTGCTCGCCAACGCCATCGCGCCCGGTTTCATCGAGACCGATATGACCGCGGCGCTCACGCCCGATGCGCGGGCAACGCTCGCGGCACAGATTCCACTCGGCCGACTCGGTGCGCCGAGCGACATCGCGGGGATGGTTGCCTTCCTCGCATCGGAGCACGCCGCCTACATCACGGGCCAGGTGTTCGTGGTGGACGGCGGCATGGTCATGTAGCTTTCCGTACCCATTCTCGATGGATACATTGCACCTCACCACACCCAATTGAGGACCACGTCCATGGCGGATCTCGAGGAGAAGGTCAAGGAAATCATTGCCAAGGAGCTTGGCGTCGAGCGCGAAAAGCTTACTAACGACGCGAGCTTCATGGAGGATCTGGGGGCGGACAGCCTGGATACGGTCGAGCTGGTGATGGAGTTCGAGAAAGAGTTCAACATCGACATCCCCGATGAGGATGCGGAGAAGTTGCGCACCGTGGGTGACGCGTTGAACTACCTCAAGACCAAGGTCAAGGAGTAATGAAGCGGAGGGTCGTCGTCACGGGCCTCGGCATGGTGACGCCCGTTGGCAACGATGTGGCGACGACGTGGCGTGCGCTGCTCGATGGCAAGTCCGGCGCAGGTCCGATCACCAAGTTCGATGCCGCACGATTTCCCGTGCGCTTCGCGTGCGAGGTGAAAGGCTTCGACCCGTTGCAGTACATGGAGCGGAAAGAAGTGAAGCGCTCCGATTTGTTCACGCAGTACGCGGTGGCCGCGGCCGCGCAGGCCATGCAGGACGCTGGGCTCGCGGATGGCACCGGATACGATCCCGATCGGTTGGGCGTGATCGTCGCCAGCGGCATCGGCGGCCTCAAGACGTTCGAGGATCAACACGACGTGTATCGCGAACGCGGCCCGGACAAGATCTCCGCGTTCTTCATTCCCATGTTCATCTCCGACATCGCGGCGGGGATCGTGAGCATGCAGTTCAACGCGCGCGGCCCCAACTACGCCACCGTGTCGGCGTGCGCGTCAAGTGCTCACGCCATCGGGGAGGCGTTTCGCACCATTCAGTACGGCGATGCGGATCTCATGATCGCCGGGGGAACGGAGGCCGCGGTGTTGCCCATGGCCATCGGCGGCTTCGCCAACATGAAGGCGTTGTCGGAGCGCAACGACGAGCCGGAGACGGCGTCGCGGCCATTTGACGCAACGCGCGACGGCTTCGTGATGGGAGAAGGCTCGGCAGCGGTGGTGCTCGAAGAGCGTGACCACGCCCGGCGGCGCGGCGCGCGCATCCATGGAGAAATTGTCGGATACGGCGCCACCGCGGATGCGTATCACCTCACCGCGCCGGCGCCTAACGGTGAAGGCGCGCAGCGTGCGATGCGCCGCGCGCTCGTCGATGCGGCGCTCGCGCCGGAAGACGTGCAGTACGTCAATGCGCATGGCACGTCGACCCCGGCCAACGACCTCAACGAAACCAAGGCGATCAAGGCGGTATTCGACGAGGCGGTGCATGGACTCAGCGTCAGCTCGACCAAGTCGTCGACCGGCCACATGCTGGGCGCCGCCGGAGCGGTGGAGTTCCTCGTCAGCACGCTCGCGGTGCGCGATGGGCACATCCCGCCTACCATCAATTATCGCGTTCCCGACCCGGCGTGCGATCTGGACTATACGCCGAACAAGGCGGTCACGCGCGACGTCCGCGCGGCGATCTCCAACAGCTTCGGCTTCGGCGGCCACAACGTGACCCTCGCCGTGAAGCGACACGAGGATTGACCGATGCCCCCCGCCTTCGATTTCGACCCCCACCGGTTGGGCGATCCAGCCCTTCGCCCGATCGCCGCCCAACTGGCGGCGGGCCGGCGCATTACGCCGGGAGACGGGGCCGTGTTGTTCCGCTCCCCTGACTTGTTAGGCGTGGGAGCGCTGGCCGACGCCGCCAATCGCGCGCGCCACGGCACGCGCGTGTATTTCGCCGCCAACCAGCACATCAATCCCACCAACGTCTGCATCCTCCGGAATACCTGCGTGTTCTGCTCGTACGCGCGGCTGCCCAAGGAAGCGGGCGCGTACCGCTACACCATGGACCAGGTGTACGCGGAGGCGGCGGCCAACCCGTACGTCCGCGAGTTCCACATCGTGGGCGGACTCGACATGCACGCGGGTCTCGCCTACTACCAGGAAATGTTCCGCGGGCTCAAGGAGCGCCATCCGGAGGTGCACATCAAGGCCCTCACCGCGGTCGAGATCGCGCACATCGCGCGCATCGAGAAGATGTCGCTCGACGCCGTGCTGATCGCGCTCCGAGACGCGGGACTGGACACGCTGCCCGGCGGCGGCGCGGAAGTGTTCTCCAAAGGCGTGCGCGCGACCATCGCCGATCGCAAGCTGGCGGCCGAAGACTGGATCAACGTCCACCGCGTCGCCCACGCGCTCGGCATCCGGTCGAACGCCACCATGCTCTACGGACACGTCGAGACCATCGAAGACCGGATGGACCATCTGCGCCTGCTGCGCGATCTGCAGGACGAGACCCACGGATTCCTGACGTACGTGCCGCTCGCCTACCATCCGGATCACAACGAGCTCGGCGCCGCGCTCGGTCGCGAAGGAACCGCCACCACGGGCCACGATGACCTGCGCAACCTGGCCGTCGCCCGGCTGTTCCTGGACAACTTCGATCACGTGAAGACCCACTGGATCATGGTGACGCAGTTCATCTCGCAGATCGCGCTCACGTTTGGCGTGAACGACATCGAGGGCACGGTGGTGCGCGAGAAGATCTATCACGAAGCGGGGGCCCACACGCCGCAGGGATTGGCCCTCGACGACCTGCTGCGGCTGATCCGCGGCGCGGGCCGCGTCCCCGTGGAGCGCGACTCGCTCTACAACGTGATCCGCACGTTCGACGAAGGCACCACGGCCGCTGGCGCGGCAGCCGCCTAACGTGCGCGTCGGCCGCATCCCGTACATCAACTGCTACCCCGTGTACGGGGCGATCGATCGAGCCATCGTGCCGCTGCCGGCGACGCTCGTCGACGGCGTGCCGAGCGAGCTCAACGCACGCATGGCCGCCGGCCAGCTCGACGTCAGTGTCATCTCCGCCGTTGCGTACGCGCGCGACGCCGCGCGCTACCTGCTGCTGCCGGATCTCGGCATCACCTCCGACGGCGCCGTGCGCAGCGTCCTGCTGTTCTCCCGCGTGCCGGCCGAGGAGCTCACCGGACGGCGCGTGCTGCTCACGCGCAGCTCCATGACCAGCGTCGCGCTGCTCCGCCTCCTCTTCGCCAACGTGTGGCACTCGTCGCCCGAACTGGCCGCGGGCGACGCCGAGGTCAGCGACGTCGCGCGCTTCGGCGTCGAGCGGCACGATGCCAGACTGGTCATTGGCGATGCGGCGCTGCTCCTCGGCGCCGCACGCTCGGGCCGCGGCGCGGCCGCAATGCCCATTGGCACGCCGTCGTACGAGTTCGTCTACGACCTCGGCGCCGAATGGAAGCGTTGGACCGGGCTCCCGTTTGTTTTCGCCGTCTGGGTCGCCCAACGCACCACCGCCGTACGCGACGCTCTCGACATCCACGCGCGACTCATCGAGTCTCGCGACTGGGGACTCGCCCACCTCGACCACCTGGCCGCGCAGGCATCACACGCCACCGGCGTCGCGCACAGCACCTGCGCCGAGTACCTTTCCGGCTTGGACTATCGCCTCACGTACCCGCACCTGGCCGGTCTCACGGACTTCTTCCGTCGCCTCGCCGCGGTTGGCGAAGTGCCGGATGGATCGCTGGCCTTCCTTCCAGCTGCATGATGACGCATGCGTGATCTCCTCGATTTCTACACGAACGCACCCTTGCTCGAGCTCGGGCTCGAAGCGGATCGCGTTCGCGAGCACCTGCATCCGCGCGGCATCGTCACGTACATCGTCGATCGCAACATCAATTACACCAATGTGTGCGTCGCCGATTGCGGCTTCTGCGCCTTCTACCGGCGTCCCCGGCACGGTGACGGGTACACGCTCTCGTACGAGCAGATCGGCGCCAAGATCGACGAAGCAAAGGAATTGGGTGCAGTCCAGATCCTCATGCAGGGGGGACACAATCCGTACATCCCCTTCGAGTGGTATCTCGAGCTGCTCAAGTACATTAAGAGGCATCACCCGATCCACATTCACGGCTTCAGCCCGAGCGAAGTCGATTTCTTCTCCAAGCGATTCCGCCTGGATGCGCGTGACGTGGTGCGTGAGCTGATGAACGCCGGCCTCGACTCCAGTCCCGGCGGCGGCGGCGAGATTCTCGTGCAGCGCGTGCGCGATCTGGTGGCGCGCAAGAAGGCGGGCGCGGACCGCTGGCTCGAAATCATGGAGATCGCCCACGAAGAGGGGATGAAAACCAGCGTCACCATGATGTACGGTATCGGCGAAACGCTCGCCGAGCGCATCGAACACCTGGAGCGCGTTCGCGAGCTGCAGTCACGTACCCACGGGTTCACCGCGTTCATCTGCTGGCCGCTGCAGCCGGAGAACACGCCGTCCATGTCGCATCAACCGAAAACGGACGCCGTCGACTACCTCCGCACGGTCGCCATCGCCCGCATCGCGCTCGACAACGTGCCTAACCTGCAATCCAGTTGGGTCACCATGGGCATGAAGGTCGGGCAGGTCGCGCTCCGCTTCGGGTGCAATGACTTCGGCTCGCTCATGATCGAGGAGAACGTCGTTTCGGCCGCCAACACCACGTTCCGCACCACGACGAACGAGATGGAGCGGCTCATCAGCGACGCCGGATTCCAACCGGCTCGACGACGCCAGGACTACTCGATCATCGTGCCCGACACCGTGGCGGCGTGACGGACCTCCGTGCGTCGGCGCCTCACGCGCCGCCGCACGCGCCGATTCTTTCCTCTCCACGTCGTGGGGCCGCATGGGCACTCGCTGTGGCATCGGCTACGACTCGCATCGCCTCGTTCCCGGCGGCCCGCTGCGCCTGGGCGGCGTGAGCATTCCGGTCCCGCTGTCGCTCACGGGCCACTCGGATGGCGACGCCGTGGCCCATGCCCTCACGGACGCCGTGTTAGGCGCCGCCGCCGCGGACGACATCGGCACGCTGTTTCCCGATAGCGAACCGGCCAACCGCGGCCGCGATTCGCTCGACATGCTGCGCCAGGCGGTGTCGCGCATCAGCGACCGCGGCTGGCTAGTGGTCAACGCCGATGTCACGGTAATAGCCGAGCACCCGCGCCTTGCGCCGTACCGTGACGCCATGCGCGCCGCCCTCGCCGGCGCGTTGGGCGTGGACGCGGATGCCGTGAGCATCAAAGGAAAAACGAACGAGGGCATGGGCTGGATCGGTCGCGGCGAGGGAATCGCCTGCATCGCCGTGGCGACCATCGGCCGGACGGACACGTGACCCGCGCGCTCCACGAACCCTCAGCGGCCCCGCCGGCGCGCGCACCCTCGCGTCTGAGCGACGACGTTGCGCGCGCCTTCGCGATCGAACGGTTCCACGATTTCCTGTCGGTCGAACAGGGTTCTGCGCGCGCCACGAGCGAGGCCTATGGCCGCGACCTGGAACGCTTCGCCGCGTACATGCGCGCGAAGGGAGTTTCAACACCGGCCGGCGCCACGCCGCGTCTCCTCCGCGAATACGTCTACCACCTCAAGGATCTCGGCCTCGCCCCAACGTCGATTCGCCGGAATATCTCGGCGGTCCGCACGTATTACCGATTCCTCGTTGGGGAAGGCGACGTCACCCAGGATCCAAGCGAGCGGCTGGAAACCCCCAAGCGGTGGCTCACGCTGCCCGACGTGCTCACCGTGCACGAAGCGGAGCGCTTGCTCGCCGCACCCACGCTCGATGAACCACTCGCCTTTCGCGACCGCGCGCTGCTGGAGCTCGCCTACGGCGCCGGCCTGCGCGTCTCCGAGTGGATCACGTTGGGCGTGAAGGACGTGTTGTTCGAGGATGGCTTGGTGCGTGTCTTCGGGAAGGGCAGCAAGGAGCGTCTGGTGCCAATCGGGCGACGCGCCATCGGCGCCGTAGCCGTGTATCTGCGCGAGCTTCGCCCGCGACTCGAGCGCGGGGCGGGGAAGGGCGCACTGCTCCTCAGCGCGCGCGGCGCACCGCTCTCGCGCATGGGAGCGTGGAAAATCCTGCGTAAGTACGTCGAGCTCGCCGGCATCACGAAACACGTCACGCCGCACACCTTGCGGCACACCTTCGCCACCCACCTTCTGGAGCACGGCGCCGATCTGCGCGCGGTACAGGAGATGCTGGGACACGCCGACATTGCGACCACGCAGATCTACACCCACGTCGACCGGGAATACCTGCGAGCCGTTCACAAGCAGTATCATCCGCGGGGCTAAGGGGTCAATCGGGCAATCATGATTCTCGTCATCGACAACTACGACTCCTTCACCTACAACATCGTCCAGTATCTGGGCGAGATGGGCATGGAGCCGGACGTGCGACGCAACGATGCGATCACCGTGGAGGAGATCGGAGCGATGCACCCCAGCGCGATCGTCCTGTCGCCCGGACCCTGCACGCCGCGGGACGCGGGGATCACCGTGCCCGTCGTTACCCGATGGGGACCCGAGATCCCCATTCTTGGCGTGTGCCTCGGCCACCAGGCCATCGGTGAAGCCTTCGGCGGTCGCGTCATCCGAGCCGGCCGCGTGATGCACGGCAAGACCTCGCGAATCGCACACGACGGCACGGGTTTGTTCGGCGGTCTCCCGTCACCGCTCGAGGTCATGCGCTACCACTCCCTCATCGTCGAGCGTGAGTCACTCCCCGCTACCCTCGAGATTCTCGCCACGTCGATCGATGACGAGGCGGAGATCCAGGCCATGCGTCACGTACATCACCCTGTGTGGGGCGTCCAGTTTCATCCAGAGTCCGTGCTCACGCAGCACGGCAAGCAGCTGCTCCGCAACTTCGTCGCGCTCGCCGGGTGCTGACACGCCTCGCCGTCCTGCTCCTGGCTGCGGCGGCACCGCTCGCCGCCCAGCAGCCGCGCGCGTTCGTTAGGCATGCGGCGCCCGGGGCCGCAGGCGATGCAGTGGCCAGTGTGCTCGCCCAACCGTACACGATCCGTCACGAGCAGTGGAACACTCGGCTGTTCCGCGGCACCGTGATCGATTCGTCGGTCGTCGTTCCGGGGAGCGATGCGACCGTCGCGGGGACCGTGCACGGCGACGTGCTGGTGGTGGGCGGCAACCTGTTCCTTTGGCCGGGCGCCAAGATCGATGGCCGAGCGATTGCCATCGGCGGGCGCGTGTACGACACGCGCGCCGCCGTGGTCAACGGCACCAAACTGTCCTTTCCATCCGTGCACATTCAGGTGGACAGCACGGCCGATGGATACACCCTCGACTACCGCCCGCCAGCGGCGCCGGAAGAAACCGCCCTCCTGTCGCTGCCGGCCGTTTTCGGCATCCGCGTGCCCAGCTACGACCGCGTGGACGGATTGTCCGCCGTCTGGGGGCCACATCTCTCCCTCATCCACGACCGCGTGCAGTTGGATCCCATCGCCACGTATCGGTCCGATCTCGGCGCCATCGACGGATTTACCACCGTCGACGGACGCTTGAACGACGACTGGTCGATCACCGGGTATGCCGGCCGGAGCACGCTGACCAACGATGCATGGATCCAGACCGCGTTGGTGAACTCCTTGGCGGTCCTCGTGGTGGGTCACGACTATCGCAACTACTGGCGCGCCGACCGATTCCAAGGCCTGCTCGTCCGCAGCTACTTCAGCGAGTCCGGGCAAACGAGCGTGTCCTTGGGTGCACGCACGGAACGCGACTGGTCAGTACGCGCCGGCGGCGCGTGGAGCGTCAGTGGATATGGCAGCGCGAACGGGATCCTCCGGATCAACCCCGCGATCGAGCATGGGCGACTGTCATCCGCACTCGGCAGTGCGACCGCGACATACACCTTCGGCCAGATGAAATTCGACGGCTCGCTGCTCGTCGAGCGCTCCTTCGATACGCCAGTCGACGAGCAGTTCACCCAGACCACGTTCGACGCGACGCTCTCTCTCCCGACCTTCGGCCGCCAGAGTATCTGGTTGCACACACACGATGTGCTGACCGCTGGCGATACCGCGCCGGCGCAGCGCTTCGCTTACCTGGGCGGCGCCGGCACACTGCCCACGTTCGATCTCCTCACGTTGGGTGGCGACCATCTGGTGTATCTGAACGTCGCGTACACCATCCCCATCACCGCACTCAAGATCAAGTTCGTTGGCTCGCCAACCCTCGCGCTGCACGAGGCCCTTGGATCGGCCGGAATCGGCGGTCTGCCGCGCTTCGAGCAGAACATCGGAGCCAGACTTGGATTCCCGTTTTTCTGGGCAGGGATTGATTTCGACCCCCGCTCGCATCGGGATGCGTTTTCGATCGGTCTGAACGTTCCAGGACTACCGTAGCCGCGCGCGCGTGGCGCTGGCGACGCTGGCCCCGCCATCGACAACCGACTATATTAGTGGCGTGAATTTTGCGTTGCGGCCCGCCCGTTTGATCCGGTCGTGAGGACGCTCGCGGTGATCCCCGCGCGCCTCGGCGCCACGCGGCTCCCCCGCAAGCCGCTTCGCCTTCTCGCCGGCGTGCCGCTGGTGATCCGCGTCTGGGAACGCGTTCGCGATCTCGGCGTCGTGGAGCGCTGCGTCATCGCCACCGACCACCCTGAAGTCGCCTCCGCGGCTCACGCCGCCGGCGCAGAATGCGTGCTCACGGCCGAGCATCACCCGTCGGGCACCGATCGCGTTGCCGAGGTCGTCGGTCGCGCGGAGTTCAAGGGGTTTGACGTTGTCCTCAACGTTCAGGGAGACGAACCGTTCGTCGCAGCAGCCGCGCTGCAGGGCGCTCTGCAAATGGTGACGGAGCGCGGGTTCCCGCTCGGCACCGCCGCCGTACGCGCCAGCCCGGCGATCCTCGCCGAACCGAGCGTCGTGAAAGTGGTGTGTGCTGACGACGGTCGCGCATTGTACTTTTCGCGGGCGGCAATTCCGTACCTGCGCGACGCGGCCGAGGCGGCGCTTCATCGTGCCGCCGTGCGTCAACACGTCGGGGTCTATGCGTTCACGCGGGCGGCGCTCGCGGACTGGGTCGCGCTACCGCCCCATCCGCTCGAGCGCATCGAGCGATTGGAGCAGCTTCGCCCGCTCGCCGCGGGGATGGCAATGGGTGTTGCACTCATCGACACGCCCCCCGAAGGGAGTATCGATACCGAAGGAGACTTGGAACGCGCCAACCGGCGATGGCCCGACCTGATCGAGAGGCGACCGTAATGCCAACGAGCGGAACGCAGCAGACGACGAAATTCATCTTCGTGACCGGCGGCGTGGTATCGTCGCTCGGCAAGGGCATCGCCGCCGCGTCGTTAGGCCGGCTGCTCGTGGAGCGGGGGCTGCGCGTCACGATGCTCAAATTCGATCCGTACATCAATGTCGACCCCGGCACCATGTCGCCGTTCCAGCACGGCGAGGTGTACGTCACCGACGATGGCGCGGAGACCGATCTCGACCTGGGTCACTACGAGCGGTTCCTCGATCGCGCGCTCTCGCAGTCCAACAACGTCACCACCGGCCGCGTGTACCTGAACGTGATCAGCAAGGAGCGCCGCGGGGAATATCTGGGTTCCACGGTGCAGGTGATTCCGCACATCACCGACGAGATCAAGGCGGCGATGAAGCGCATCGTCCCCGACAACGACGTGGTCATCGTCGAGATCGGGGGCACGGTCGGCGACATCGAATCCCTGCCGTTCCTCGAGGCCATCCGTCAATTCCGACACGAGATCGGACGCGAGAACGCACTGTTCGTGCACCTGACGCTGGTGCCATTCATCAGCGCTGCCGGCGAGGTCAAGACCAAGCCCACGCAACATTCCGTGCGGGAATTGATGGAGATCGGAATCCAGCCCGACATTCTCATCTGCCGTGCCGAGCGACCGTTGTCGGAAGACGTGAAGCGCAAGATCGCCCTGTTCTGTAACGTCGACTTCGGATCGGTGATCGAGAGCCGCGACGTGCCGACGATCTACGAGATTCCCCTGGCGTTCCACGAACAGGGGCTCGACGAACGCGTCGTTGCGCGCCTTGGGTTAGGCGGGCGCGCACCAGATCTTTCCGCGTGGCGCCAGATGGTGACGCGCATCACGTCGCCCAGCGAGCGCGTGCGCATCGCGGTGGTCGGCAAGTACACCGATCTCGTGGACAGCTACAAAAGCGTCCAGGAAGCGCTGATCCACGGCGGGATTGCCAACGATGTCGGGGTCGACATTCGCTGGATCTCGAGCGACCTGTTTACCTCGCCGGAGCGCGCGGCGGAGTTTCTGGGGCCGGTGCACGGCTTGCTGGTCCCCGGCGGATTCGGCGTGCGCGGCATCGACGGCATGGTCGAAGCCATCCGTTGGGCACGCGAGCGCGGGCTGCCGTTCTTCGGCATCTGCTTGGGGATGCAGGTCGCCGTGATCGAATTCGCGCGCCACAAGTGCGGGCTCGATGAATCGCACTCGAGCGAGTTCGCACCCGAGTGCGCCGACCCGGTGATTTCGCTCATGGAATCGCAACAGCACATCACCGACATGGGCGGCACGATGCGATTGGGCGCGTACCCCTGCCGGCTCAAGCCGGGCTCCCTGGTTGCCGAGACATACAATGCCTCCGACATCAGCGAGCGTCATCGCCACCGCTACGAGTTCTCGAACGCGTATCGCGATCTGTTCGAGAAGCACGGCGTGCGATTCAGCGGCCTCTCGCCCGATGGCTCGCTGGTCGAGATCATCGAGTTGCCCGATCATCCGTGGTACGTGGGATGCCAGTTTCACCCCGAGCTCAAGTCGCGCCCCACGCGCCCGCATCCGCTGTTCGCTGGCTTCGTTGGCGCGGCACTGCGGGCCAAGCACGCTCGTGGCGAGACGCGCGACTCCGTCCGCTCGGCGCGGGCGGCGAGCTCGACGTGAGCGACCGCTTCCCGGCCGGAAACCTGTTCCTCATCGCCGGACCGTGCGTGGTGGAGTCGGACGACTTGAACTTTCGAGTCGCCGACCACCTCGCGCGACTCGCCGAGCGCGTGCCGGGGGGCATCATCTTCAAGGCGAGCTTCGATAAAGCCAATCGCTCAAATCGCGGCGCGGCCCGCGGTCCCGGATTAGCCGAAGGACTTGCCGCCCTCGAACGCGTGAAGCGGCACTCCGGCCTCCCCGTGCTCACTGACGTGCACGTGCCTGATCAGTGCGCGACCGTCGCCGCGGTAGTCGATGTCCTGCAGATTCCCGCGTTCCTCTGCCGCCAGACCGACCTCCTCCTCGCCGCGGGCGCGACGGGCAGGCCCGTGAACGTAAAGAAAGGACAGTGGATGCACCCGGAAGGCATGCGTGGCGCGGTCGAGAAAATACGCGCGGGGCGCGACTCGGGCAGCGGAACATCGGGACATTTGGCATCGGCACGCCAGGGCGGGGCAGCCACCAGTCTCCAGTCCCGAGTGCCGAGTCGCGATGTTGCAGTGACGGAGCGCGGAACCTTCTTCGGCTATGGCGATCTCGTCGTGGACATGAGGTCGTTCGCGCGGCTGCGCGCGGCGTGCGCGGCGCCGGTGATCTTCGATGCCACGCACAGCGTGCAGCAGCCGGGCCGCGGCGAAGGCGGGGCCAGCGGCGGTGCGCGCGAGTTCATCCCGACACTCGCCCTCGCCGCGGTGGCGGCGGGCGCCGATGGACTGTTCATCGAAACGCATCCCGATCCGGACCACGCGCCGAGCGATGGACCCAACATGCTGCCCCTGCCGCAGCTCGACGCGCTCGTCGAGCGCATCCTGAACGTGTGGCACGCATGCCGTCGGTAGTCGATCCCGCGCTCGCGCGCCGCATCAAGCTCGTGGGGCTCGACGTCGATGGCGTCCTCACCGACGGCGGGATCTACCTGGGCGACGTCGCGGGTGCACGGATGGAATTCAAACGCTATTCGGTGCAGGACGGCTTAGGCATCGAGCTCATGCGCCACGTGGGCCTCAAGGTGGTGATCGTCACCGGGCGGGTGTCGGAGAGCGTGCGTCTGCGCGGACAGGAGCTGCATCTGGACGATGTCGCCCAGGACGCGCTGGCCCGCAAACTTCCCGCGCTGCGCAGCGTGCTCGACCGTCATGGCGTGACCGCCGATGAAACGGCGTTCGTGGGCGACGACATTCCCGACCTTCCCATCCTGCGCGACGTCGCGCTGCCGGTGGCGGTCGGCAACGCCGTGGCCGAGGTCCGCGAGGTGTGCTCGTTGCAGCTGGAGCAGCACGGCGGACGCGGCGCGGTGCGCGAGTTCGCCGAGCTCTTGCTGCGCGCACGCGGCGAGTGGCAGCGCGCGTTGGACATCTATCTCGCCGCGCGGGCCAGCGTCACGCTCGAGGCGATGCGCTGACCATGGATCTCGTCGAACGCGGCCGCCGCGTGTTGCGCATGGAGCGCGAGGCACTCGAGGAAATCGAACGCCGGTTGGATGCATCGTTCGCTGCCGCTGTGGACCTCCTGGCCGCCTGCCAGGGCCGGGTGATCGTCGCCGGCGTCGGAAAATCCGGACTCGTGGGACGCAAGATCGCGGCAACGCTCACGTCCACCGGCACGCCCGCGACGTTTCTACACCCGGTGGAAGGCATGCACGGCGATCTGGGGATCGTGGGCCCCTCCGACATCGCCGTCCTCATCTCCAAGAGCGGCGAGACCGCCGAACTGTTTCCGCTGCTGGAGCAACTCCGTCGGTTAGGCGTGCAGATCATCGCGATCGTGGGCGAGCGCGAGTCCACGCTCGGCCGGCTCGCGGATGTCGTGCTCGATACGCAGGTGCGCGAGGAGGCGTGCCCCCTCGATCTCGCCCCCACCACCAGCACCACCGCCGCGCTGGCGATGGGCGACGCGCTCGCCGTCACGCTGCTCGAGCGCAAGGGATTCCGCCGCGAAGACTTCGCGCGGTTGCACCCGGGCGGCGCGCTCGGGAAGAAGCTGCTCACCCGCGTGTGCGACGTGATGGTCGCCGACCCGTTGCCACTCCTCCCCGCGGACGCGATGATGCGTGAGACGGTCATCCTGCTCGCGCGGCTTCGCGGCACCGTGGCCATCGTGGACGACCAGCGCCACGTACTTGGCGTCGTGACCGCCGGCGACTTCACCCGCCTGATGGAGAGGGAACGCGACGTGTTCGAAGTGCCCGTGAATCGCGTCATGAACCGCACGCCGAAAACGGCGCGCGCCGACGAATTGGGCAGTGCCGTGGTGTTTCGAATGGAAAAATTCGGCATTATGGCCATGCCCGTGCTCGACGCCGACGAACGCGTGGTCGGCATGGTCCACCTGCACGACCTGATGCGGGCCGGCGTATCGTGAGGCTCGCCGCTCTGCTCGCCGCCTTCGCCGCGATCGGCGGCGCCGCGTGCTCCAATGGCACCGAACCCCGCGTCACGTCCGCGAATCCGCTGGCCGATTCGGCGGACCAGGTCATGTTCGGTATCGCAACCATCATCACGGATCAGGGCGTGTTGCGCGCGAAACTGCAGGCCGATACGGGGTACTTCTTCGATGGAAGCACACGCATCGAAGTCCGCGATGAGAAAACCACGTTTTATACCACGACCGGCGAACAGAATGCCATCCTCACCTCGCGCGAGGGCACGTACAACACCACGCGCGGAACGATGCAGGCCCGCAAGAACGTCGTGGTCGTGACCACCGATGGAAAGCGATTGGAGACGTCGCAGTTGGACTACAATCAGCAGGCCAACCTCATCAGCAGCGACAGCGCGTTCGTGCTCACCCAACCCTCGGGCACGCTACGCGGCATCGGCTTCACATCCGATCCGAACATGTCCAACATGCACGTCAAGCGCGTGATCACGGGCGGCGGAACCTTCACGCTGCCGGGATCGTCCCCGTGAGATTGGCGCGCGCGCGCGACGTTGGACTTGCCGCGATCGGGCTATGCGTGCCGTTCGCGGCGCTGGCGGCGCAAGGAGCGGCCGGCGCGCCGTCAGGACAGTGCCAGCTGGAATACTCGGCGCGCGACACGGCCAGTCCACCCCGCGTCTCGCTCGTCCGTCAGCCCAGCGGCCAGTTCAATACGTTCCTGGGCGGCGGCGTGGTGGCGCGCTGCCCCGCGCAGAACATGACGCTCATCGCCGACAGCGCGGAAAATTACGGCGATCAGAAATTGCTGCACCTCATCGGCCACGTGCACTACACCGAGCCGCGCCTCACGCTCGATTCGGATCTGGCCGATTATTTCCAGATCGATGAACACCTCGTGGCCGATGGGCGCGTGCACGCCGTGCTCCCTAGCGGTACGACGCTCGACGGTCCGCGCGTGGAGTACTACCGCGTCGCGCCGAACATACGCACGGTGACCCGCATGTTCGCGCCCGGACGTCCCACCATCACGGTGATCGAACGGGATTCCACCGGCAAGCCGGCGCCGCCAATGACGGTGATCGCCAACGCGGTCACCATGGAAGGCGACAGCCTAACGTACGCCGGCGGTCGCGTGGTGATCACGCGCCCCGATGTGATCGCCACCGGCGATTCAGCGGCAATGGACAGCCAGACCGAATTCGCACGCCTGATGCGCGGCCCCGTGATCAAGGCGCGCGGCGACCGCCCGTTCACGCTCTCCGGCACGGTGATCGACTTGTTCGGGCGCAGCAAGGCCGTGGACCGCGTGCTCGCGCGCGGAGCAGGGAAGAGCGTGAGCCGCGACGCGACACTGACCGCCGACACGCTGGACTTCGCGATGGCCACCGGACGGCTGCAAAGAGTCCACGCCTGGGGCAAGGGACGCGCGCATGCGTTCAATCCATCGTACGACATCGTTGCCGATTCCCTCGACGTGAGGATGCCGGACCAACGGCTGCGCGAGATCCACGCGCTGCGCGATGCCTTCGCGCAGAGCGTACCCGACACCACCAAGATCCACACCAGTGAGCACGACTGGCTGCGCGGCGATACGATCTTCGCATACTTCGACAGCTCGGCCAAGACCGTGGCCGACACCTCCACCCAGCCACAGTTGCGGTATCTGATTGCCTTTGCCAAGGCACGCTCCTTCTATCAGATCGCGGCCAAGGACACCGGCGCCGTTGGGCCGGCGGTCAACTACGTCCGGGGGGACAAGATCGAGGTGCGGTTCGCCCAACGACAGGTGCAGACGGTGACGATCGTGGGTCAGGCCACAGGCGTCTACCTCGATCCGCTTAAACCGATCGTCGACAGCACCAAACGGCCCGCGGCCGACAGCGCCACACGTCCGCCGGCCGATACG
>JANWIF010000119.1 GCA_025450035.1 Gemmatimonadaceae bacterium | reverse complement strand
CGCGCGTCCTGACGGCAACGCGGCAGTACGCGAAGCGGCAGCGCACGTGGATGCGAAATCAATTGCCCGCGGCCGATGTCACCGTGCTGGACCCGCGGCTGCCTAACGCGCTGGATCGGGCGTTGGAATGGTGGACCGCGGACCGTGAGGGGATGGGATGAAGATCGGCATCACCTGTTATCCAACGTATGGTGGCTCCGGCGCCGTGGCGACCGACCTCGGCATTGCCCTGGCGGAGCGCGGGCACGAGGTGCATTTCATCACGTACCAGCAGCCGTTCCGCCTGCCCGCCTTCCTCCCCCGCATCTTCTTTCACGAAGTGGACGTCGTCCGCTATCCGCTGTTCGAGTATCCGCCGTACGATCTGGCACTCGCCGTGCGCATGCATGAGGTGGTCCGCGAGCACCGACTCGAAGTGCTCCACGCACATTATGCCATCCCGCACGCCACGAGCGCATGGATCGCGCGCGAGATGCTGCGCAACGACGGCCTCGACGTCCGCATCATCACGACGCTGCACGGCACGGACATCACCCTGGTTGGGCAGGATCCATCGTTCCAAACCATCACCAAGTTTTCGATCGAGCGGTCCGATGGCCTCACGGCGGTGTCCAATTTCCTGCGCAACGAGACGTACAAGGCGTTCGGATGCACGAGCTGTGCGGTGGAGGTGATCCACAATTTCGTGGATCCCGCGCTCTACGACCGGGCGGCCTACCGGCCGGTCCTGAAGGAGCAGTTAGGCGGCAACCGGGCGGTGCTGATGCACGTCTCCAACTTCCGGCCGGTGAAACGGGTGCGCGACATCGTGCACATCTTCGCCCGCGTGCGCCGCGCGATGCCGTGCGTGCTGGTGATGGTCGGGGACGGGCCGGAGCGCGCGGCCGCGGAGCAGGAGGCGCGCGACCTCGGGGTGCAGGACGACACGTACTTTCTCGGCAAGCTCGACGCGGTGGCGCCGCTGCTGGCCAGCGCCGACCTGTTCCTGCTGCCCAGCCAGACCGAATCGTTCGGGCTGAGCGCGCTTGAGGCGCTGGCCTGCGGCGTTCCGGTCGTGGCGTCGCGCGCCGGCGGCATTCCGGAGGTCGTTATTGATGGGGAAACCGGTGCGCTGCGCGCCGTGGGCGACATCGACGACATGGCGGCGGTGGCGATCGAGATCCTCGGCGACCGCGCGCGGTGGATGGCCATGAGTACCGCCGCGGCGGCCGATGCCCGCCGGCGCTTCGCGCGCGATGAGATGGTGGCTCGCTACGAGGCCTTCTATGCGCGCACGCTCGGCTGAGGCGCTGCTCGCCCTCGCGCGTTGGCCTAACGCTGTGCTGGCCGCGCTCGGCGTGCTGTTCGGCGCGTGGTGGGTGGGATGGGGCCCGATCGCCCCGATCGCGCTCGCCGCCATGGGCGCGATGGCGCTGACCGTCGCCGCCAACGCGTGGAACGACCTGGCCGATATCGACATCGACCGGCGCGCCCATCCCGATCGTCCGCTTCCCACCGGCCGCGTCTCCCCGCGCGCGGCGCGCCGCCTCGCGACCGGAGGCGCCATGGCCGGCGTCGCGCTCGGCGCCGCCAGCACGCCACCGTTAGGCGCGCTGAGTGTGGCCGTCGTGGCGCTCATGTACGCGTACAGCCCCTGGCTCAAGCGCACCGGGCTGCCCGGGAACGTGGTCGTCGCCATCCTCGCGTCCCTGCCGTTTCTGTACGGCGCGTGGTCCGTGGGCCAGCCACATCTCGCGCTCGTGCTGGTGCTCGTCGCCGTGCCGCTGCATCTCGCCCGGGAAATCGCGAAGGATCTCGAGGACGCGCCCGCCGATGCCGTGTCGCGGCGCACGTTGCCCGTCAGCGCGGGCACGAGCGCCGCGCTGGCCGTCCTGGCCGCCGCCGCGCTGGCCTTTCTGCTGCTTCTCTTGCCGTTCGCCACCACGCGTCCGCGGTTTGCGGCCGCCGCGCTGCCCGCTGCGGCGCTCGTCATCTATGCCGCCGCGACCGCCATGCGCGGGCGTCGCGGAAGCCCGCTCGTTTTCAAGCTCGCCATGCTCTGTGCCATGGCCGCCTTTCTCGCCGCCCGTCCCTGACGCTCTCGCCACGTCGCCAACCGTTCGCCCCATGACCCTTCTTCACGCCGTGGTGCTTGGCATCATCCAGGGACTCTCGGAGTTCCTCCCGATCAGCAGCTCCGCGCATCTTACGCTCACGCCGTGGCTGCTCCATTGGTCGGAACCTGGACTGTCGTTCGACGTCGCGTTGCACACCGGAACGCTGGTGGCCGTCCTGGCGTACTTTCGCGCCGAGTGGGTGCGGCTCCTTGTCGCGTTCTGGAAGATCGTGACAACGCGACGGGTCGAGACGGAAACGCAGCGCCGCGTAGTGTATCTTATCATCGCCACCATCCCGGGCGGCATTGCCGGCGTGCTGCTCGACAAGTATGCGGAGAGCACGTTTCGCTCGCCACAACTCATTGCCATCGCGATGATCGTGTTAGGCGTACTACTCTGGCTGGTGGATCGCGCGGCGCGCGAGACGCGCGCGCTCGCGGCCATGCGGCCGCTCGATGCCGTGTGGATCGGGGTGGCGCAGATCTTCGCTCTCATCCCCGGCGTCTCACGATCCGGCGCCACCATCACTGCCGGCCTCGCGGACCGCTTTGACCGCGAGAGCGCGGCGGTGTTCAGCTTTCTCATGAGCATGCCGATCATCCTCGCCGCCGCGCTCTTCAAGGTGCCGCACGTGATTCACGATCAGGGCCTGTCGGCGCCGCTCATCGCCGGCGTCCTCGCATCGGCCCTCAGCGGCTGGCTCGCCATCTCGGCGCTGCTCCGCTACGTGAGCCGGCGGAGCTATGGCATCTTCGCGCTCTATCGCGTGGTCGTCGGGCTCGGGGTTCTGCTCATCGTCCACTATCGTGGCTGACGCGACGTACGACGGCTGCGGCGCGGAGGAACTGCGCGCGTTGCTGGATGTGCCGCGCGTCGCGGTGTACCACAGCGTGACGTCCACGCTGGATGTGGCCCATGCGTTGGGCGAGGCGGGCGCGCCGTCGGGGTCGGTGGTGATCGCCGAACGGCAGACCGCCGGCCGCGGCCGCGGCGGACATCGTTGGGCGTCGGCTGCGGGGATGGGCATCTGGTTCACGATGATCGAACGGCCCACGGATATCGCGGCGGTCGACGTGCTGGCCCTCCGGCTCGGGCTCCTCGCAGCGCTCGCACTCGACCCGTTCGCGGACGGCCCCGTACGACTCAAGTGGCCGAACGACCTCTTCGCCGGCGACGGGAAGCTGTGCGGCATTCTCGTCGAGACGCGGTGGCGCGAGCAGCGGATCGATTGGGTGGCCGTGGGGATCGGTGTGAACGTGCGCGTCCCCTCGGACGTCCCGCGCGCGGCCGCGCTGCGGGCGGGCACCTCGCGCGTGACGGTGCTCGAGACGCTCGTGCGTGCCGTGCGCGCCGCGGCGGCATCGCGCGGGGCGCTGCGCGATACCGAGCTGGCAGACTACGCCGCTCGCGACCTGGCTCGAGGCCGCGCCTGCCGCGAGCCGGCGCCCGGCGTGGTGACGGGGATCGATGCGCGTGGGTCGCTCCTCGTGCTCACTCCCGCCGGCGAGGTCGCATGCCGGTCCGGCTCTCTCATCCTTGCGGAGAACTCGTGATCATCGTGTTCGACGTCGGCAACACCGAGACGACCATCGGGCTGTTCGATGGCCGCGTGCTCGCCGCGCACTGGCGCGTGATGACCGATGCGGCCCGCACGCCGGATGAGTTCGGCCTCGAACTCTCCGGGCTGCTCCACTCCCGCGACATGTCGCGTGCCCAACTGAGTGGCGCGGCGATCGGGTCCGTGGTGCCGCCGGTCACCGCGCCCCTCGCCGAAGCATGCGCTACCTGGTTAGGCACGAGCCCGATGGTGATCGATGCGCGGTCGCCCCTGCCGATCGTGCTCGAGGTCGACGAGCCCCTCACCGTCGGCGCCGACCGGATCGTCAATACCCTGGCCGCGAGCCATATTCACCACGTTGACACCATCGTCGTGGACCTCGGCACCGCCACGACGTACGACTGCATCACGGCCGACGGCGTGTTCCTCGGAGGCGTCATCGCGCCGGGGGTGCGCACGTCGCTCGACACCCTGGTGCGCCGAACCTCCAAGCTGCCCGCGACCGAGCTCGTGGTGCCAACCCGCGCGATCGGCACGCGCACGGAGGACTGCATCCGCGCCGGCGTGATGTTCGGCTCGGCGGATGCGATCGATGGCACCGTACGGCGGATCAAAGCGGAGTGGCCATCGCAGCGCGTGCCCGTGGTGATCGCCACCGGTGGGTTAGCAGAGCTCATCGCCCCGCTGTGCCACGAGGTGGACCGCGTGGAGCCGTACCTCACCCTCGAGGGGCTTCGACTCGCGTACGAACTGCTTTCGACGGGCAGCAGCGCGTAGGGCCTCGCACATGATGTTTCGCGCGCGCGATATCGGGACTCCCCCACGGCGAACTTGCCAATTTGACAGCATGTAAGTCGCTCAGTTGCGGGAACTTATCCTGCATTTGAGCCATATGGCGGGGTTGACCAATCGCCAGGACCCGCTATCTTACATGGACCTTAGCACTCCTGCACAAGGAGTGCTAACAGCCGCTCTTACGAGCCCGTGTGACACTCATAACTGAAGGAGGGAGGCGCTCTATGGCCACCAAGACTGCCACAGCGGTGAAGGTCAACCCGCTGGCCGACCGCGTCGTGATCAGAGCTCTCGAGGAATCGGAGCAGATGCGCGGCGGCTTGTACATCCCTGATACGGCGAAGGAGAAGCCGCAGCAGGGTGAGATCGTCGCCGTCGGTCCGGGACGCTTCGAGAAAGACAAGCGCGTTCCCATGGACGTGAAGGTGGGCGACAAGGTGCTCTACGGAAAGTATAGCGGCACCGAGGTCACGATTGACGGCGAACAGTATCTGATCCTGCGCGAGAGCGATGTGCTCGCGGTGATCAACTGACCCCCGATTCTCTTTCACCCACATAAATCAGAGTAAATCATGGCTGCCAAAGAACTCTATTTCGACACCGAAGCGCGCTCGGCGCTCAAGCGCGGCGTCGACCAGTTGGCCGAGGCGGTGAAGGTCACGCTCGGTCCCAAGGGTCGCAATGTTGTCATTGACAAGAAATTCGGCGCGCCCACTGTGACCAAGGATGGCGTCACCGTGGCGAAGGAAGTGGAGCTGGCCGATCCGCTCGAGAACATGGGCGCCCAGATGGTGAAGGAGGTCGCGACCAAGACCTCTGACCTCGCCGGCGACGGCACCACCACGGCCACCGTGCTCGCGCAGGCGGTCTTCCGCGAGGGACTCAAGAACGTCACCGCCGGTGCTAACCCGATGGCGCTCAAGCGCGGCATCGACAAGGCCGTCGCCGCGATCGTCGAGGACCTCAAGAAAATGAGCGTCCCCACCAGCGGCAAGAAGGAAATCGCCCAGGTCGGCACGATCTCGGCGAACAACGACAAGGAGATCGGCGACCTGATCGCCGAGGCGATGGAGAAGGTCGGCAAGGATGGCGTCATCACGGTCGAAGAGGCGCGTGGTCTGGAGACGACGCTCGAGACGGTGGACGGCATGCAGTTCGACCGCGGCTATCTCTCCCCGTACTTCGTCACTG
>JANWIF010000118.1 GCA_025450035.1 Gemmatimonadaceae bacterium | reverse complement strand
GCCGCCGTGCCATCGCCCGCCACGTCGACTTCCATCTGGCCGTTCTCAAGCTTCGTTAGGCGAACGAGTCCGCGCTGCGCCGCTTCCGTCACGAAGCGCGAGAACTTCGCCATACCCAGATTCTTCTCGTCGAACGAGCTGTCGATGTCCTGCATCACCTGCTTGAGCCGATCGGCGCGCATCACATCGCCGTTGCGCTTCATCCGCGACACCGCTTCGACGACCAGCTCCCATGGGTCGCGCGGCACGTGCTCGTCTTCCCCCGCCTTCACGAGTCCGGCCAGGGCGTTGTAGCTGTAGTACTCGTCGCAATTCATCACCAGCAAGTCGCTCGAGGACTCGCGGATGCCGACGCCGATGACGTACTTGCCGTACTCCTTGAGCTTGATCACCAGGCTCGAGAAGTCGGAATCGCCGGAGAGGAGAATGATGGTGCCGATCTCAGGCCGCGTGAACACGAGCTCGAGCGCATCGATGGCCAGCCGGATGTCGGTGGCATTCTTTTTCGACGAGCCGTACGCGGGGGCATAGATGAGGTCGATCGAGGCCTCGGTGAGCGGCACGATATACTGGGGATAGCGGCGCCAGTCGGCGTAGGCGCGCTGCACGTTCACTTTGCCTTTGATGATGTCGGACGACAGCAGATTGCGCAGCTCGTGACCGAGATCCGAGCGAATTCCCATCGTGACGTTGTCGAAGTCGATGAGGAGCGCGGCGTTCGGAGCGTGGACGAAGGGCGGCGTACCGTACGCCTGCGCCGTCATCGCTTGCGGCCCCCGATGCACGGGGGAGATCGGCGCCCGGGATGGTACCGATCGCATGTTGCGTGAGTTCATGAACTTCCTATCGTGGCGGTGTAATCGAGCGACACCATGCGCTCGAGCTCTCGCCGCTTCACCTTCCCGCTCCCGGTCATCGGGAAGGCATCGAAGAAGCGAACGAGATCGGGGAGTTTGTAGTCGGCCATCGTGTCGCGGGCAAAGTCCTTCAAGTCGCCGCCGGTGATGACCGCGCCTTCTACAGGCACGACGCACGCGCACACCAGCTCTCCCATGACATCATGGGGAACACCGATCACGCAGACGTCGTCCACAGCTGGGTGGGCACGCAGGAGGTCTTCGACTTCGCGCGGGTAGATCTGATAACCGCCGCGCACGATCGTCTCCTTGGTTCGCCCAACGATCCGCAAATAGCCTTCCTCGTCGATGATGCCAAGATCACCAGTGAGGAAGAAGCCTTCCGGGGAGAACGACCGGGCGGTCTCCGCGGGCATGCGGGCGTAGCCTTGCATCACGTTCGGGCCCCGGACGGCGATCTCGCCGACTGCTTCGGGGCCGTGCAGCGCACCGGTGACGAAGTCCACCGCTTTGATCTCCACCCCTGGCAGCGGGCGACCGACCGTGGTAAGGCGCTTGTCTTCCGGGTCGGTGAAGCGGGTGATGGTCACCGTCGGCCCCGTTTCGGTGAGGCCGTACGCCACCTGCACATCGCACCAGCGTCGAATGCGGCGGACCAGGTCTTCGGGGACCGGGCCGCCGGCGACGATGCCGGTGCGCAGATGCGGAAACGTATCCGGATCGAAACCCGGCGCCCGCATGATGAGGTGGTAGATCGTGGGGACGCCGTGCATCACCGTCACGTCCTCGTGTCGCAGCAGTTCGACTGCCCGTTCCGGATCGAAGGCGTCCTGCAGAACCACCGTCGCGCCCGCGGCAAGCGTGCCCACCACGATGCTGAAGCCGAAGATCGTGAACAGCGGGACCGACACGAGGACGCGGTCGGCCGGATCCATCTCCAGCGCTTCACCCGTGCGTAAGGCCGTCTCGACGATCGTGCGATGCGAGAGGCGGACGCCTTTCGGTTTGCCCATCGTGCCCGACGTGTACAGCATCGCGAGATCGGTATCGTCATCGACCTCGTGGAGCGATGGGAGCGCGCGCCCTTCCCCACTCGAGACGAGATCTTCGAAGCGGAAGATCCGGTCGTCGTACCACGACTCCTCGTCGCCCACGGTGACGAGGTACAACAAATCGGGCAACTCGGCGATGATGTCTTCGAAGATCTGCAGATAATCGATGCCACCGTGCCGCTGGGCGGCGAACACCGCCGACACCTCGGCGTGTCGCAGCTGGTACTTCAGCTCGTGGTAGCTGAGCCGAGCATTGAGCGGCACGACGGTCGCGCCGAGCTTGGCGGCGGCGAGCAGCGTGATCACCCATTCCGGCCAGTTGGGCATGACGATCGCAATGCGATCATCCACTTCGATGCCCAGCTCGCTCAGGGCGGCAGCGAGCGCCGACGACTTCGCGTCCACTTGCCCGTAGGTCCAGGTACGTCCCCCAGCCACGAGCATACCGCGGTCAGGGTGTTTCTCCGCGCGCGCGGCAAACGTGCGAGCGAGGGTCCACGAGGTCGACATCAGGTTCCGACGAAGTAGCGGATCACGATTGGCTTAATCTAGCGCGGATGGGTGGGGGTGGGTAGCTGGCTGGCAGCTGGCTGGTGGTTGGTGGTTGGTGGTTGGTGGTTGGTAGATTCTACTATCGTAGTTGTCGTTCCCGACGGGCAACCACCACGCACCAAGCACCCAACCACCAATTGCAACGCCTCACGTATCGCACTCGCGTGCTGCTGTACCTCGTGTTGTTTGCCGTCATTCCGTCCACCGTGCTCATGGTGGGCGGGGCGATGGCGGTGAGCACCACGCTGCCAGTGCTGAGCGCGAGTCGGGCGTGGGACAACGTGGCAAACACTGGACGTCGGGCGATCGATGCCATGCGGCAAGCCCCGCTGTCGGCCCGACAGCGCGCGGCGGTGGACGCACACGAACGCGAGCTCGCCGCGTCGCTGGTGCAGGCGCGGCGCGTCAGCTATCTGACGTCGAGGGTGGTGGTCCTCGTGCTCGTGACGGCGCTCGTGGGTTCGTTGCTCGTGGCGCTGTTGGCGTCGCGCGTCGCGGGACATCTCAGCCGGCAGCTGAGTCGCCCGCTCAACGAGCTGGTGGAGTGGGCGGATCTCATCACGCGCGGCGAGCGGGTGCCGGAAGGTCCACCGCGACGCGGCGCACCGGAGTTCGAAGTCCTCAGGCAGCGCATGCGCGCGATGTCCGCCGATCTCGAGACGGCGCGCGAGCGGGACCGTGAGGCGAGCCGGTTGGAAGCGTTTCGAGAAACGGCGCGGCAGGTCGCGCACGAGCTCAAGAACCCGCTCACGCCCATCCGACTGGCGGTGGCGCGACTCAAACGTGACGCCGATCCGCGGCTCGCCGACGTAGTGGATGTGTTGGAGACGGAATCGCGGCGGCTCGAGGAGATGGCGCGCGACTTCGCGCAGTTTGGCCGGTTGCCGGAAGGACCCATGGCAGCAATCGACGTGGGCGAGATGGCGCGCTACGCGGCGCGGGCAATCGCGACGGATCACGTGCCGGTGCAAGTTCTGATAGGTGATGATGTCCCGCTCGTGATGGGACATTACGATGCACTGGCGCGGGCGTTGTCCAACGTGTTGATGAACGCGGTAGACGCGTGCCGCGAGGGGGGGGGCAGCGTGGTGGTCGAGGTGGCGCGCGGCCGCGCGAACGGCAATGCACCGGATGCCGTGGAGCTTCGCGTACGCGACACAGGACAAGGAATTTCGCCGGAGCACCTGGCGCGCATCTGGGATCCGTACGTGACACACAAAGCGGGCGGGACGGGTTTGGGGCTTGCCATCGCTCGGCAGACGGTCTTGGCACATGGCGGCGGAGTGGAGGCCGCGAGTCGTGTGGGGGAAGGCACGGAGATTCGCTTCGTGCTCCCCACCAAAGGAGCATCGGTGCAGAACCTCATCTAGGAGGTATCCGTGGATCCAGCCGTGGCCGTTCCTCTGTCTTTCTTCGCGATGTGCGCGGTCATTGCCGTGGGCTTACCGCTCGCACGCGCATTATCACGGCGCATGGACCGGGGAGCCGTTGCGCCGCACGTCCCCGCCGAGTTGTCGCAGCGACTCGAGCGCATGGAACAAGCCATCGACTCGATCGCGGTCGAAGTGGAGCGCATCTCCGAGGGGCAGCGGTTCACCACCAAGCTGCTTTCCGAGCGCGTCTCGGATGTTGGGCCAGGAGGCGGAGGGCCGCCGTCGCGATGACACCGCGGGCGGACATACTCATCATCGACGATGAGCCGAACCTGCGGCGGATGGTGGCAGCACTGCTGGTCGCGGAGGGGTACAGCACGCGCGAGGCGCCCAGCGGCCGATCGGGCGTGGATGGCGCCCTGGAGCACGAACCGGACGCGATTCTGCTCGACCTGATGATGCCGGGCGAGCTCGACGGGATGGCTGCGCTCGGCCGGCTGCGCGAGCGGCTGCCCGACGTGCCCGTGGTGATGATGAGTGGACGCGCGGGCCTCAGCGATGCGGTGAAAGCCACCAAGTTAGGCGCGTTTCACTTTCTTGAGAAACCGCTCACGCCGGAGAGCGTACTGCTCACGCTCCGCTCGGCGCTCGAGCTGCGCCAGGCGCGGCGCGAGGCGCGCGCGTTGCGCGAGGACCTGGGCCTAGCCGGCGAAATGGTGGGGTCGAGTCCCGCGATGGCACGGGTGCGCGCCCTGATCGAGCGCATCGCGCCATCGGATGCACGCGTGCTGCTCATGGGGGAATCGGGGACGGGGAAAGAGCTCGTGGCAGCGGCGATTCACCGGCTCAGCGGGCGCCGCGACCGCCCGTTCGTGCGTGTGAATTGTGCGGCGATACCGCGCGACCTGTTGGAGAGCGAGATGTTCGGCCACGAGCGGGGCGCATTCACCGGCGCTTCCGATCGGCGCATCGGGCGTTTCGAGCTGGCCGACACGGGCACGCTGCTGCTCGATGAAGTGGGCGATCTAGGCGCTGAGGCGCAGGCCAAACTGCTGCGCGCCATCGAGGCGCACGAGATCGAACGCGTGGGCGGGGGCAAACCCATTCACGTAGACGTGCGCATCATCGCGGCCACGAACATGGATCTGGAGCGCGCCACGAAGGACGGGCGGTTTCGCGAGGACCTGTTCTTCCGGCTGAACGTGATTCCGCTTTCGCTGCCGCCGCTGCGCGAGCGTCCAGCGGACATCACGCCGCTCGTGCTGCACTTCTCGGCACTGTACCGCGCACGCAGCGGCCGGCCCGCGCCCCGTTGGAGCGAGGGTGCGTTGGCACTGCTTCATCGGTATCGTTGGCCGGGCAACGTGCGCGAGTTGGCGAACATCGTGGAGCGATTGGCGATTCTGCACCCCGGTGCGGAAGTGCAGCCGGAGGATGTGGCGAGTGTGCTGCACGCGGACAGCGAGTCCGCGCTGACGCCCGACGCTTCGCCCTCACCGGCGCTGGTCGACCAGCCGCTGAACGACGCGTTAGACGAATACGAGCGCTTGCTCATTCAGCGCGCGCTCTCGATGGCCGATGGCAATGTGGCCGAGGCTGCGCGGCGGCTGCAGACCGACCGGCCGAATCTGTATCGCCGCATGCGCCGGCTCGGCGTGGAGTGGAGCACCTGATGCCTAACGGTGGTGCTCGTGCGGTGCTCGTCGCGGCGCTCCTGGCGGCGGCCGGCGGGGCCGCGCGCGCGCAGGGCGCCGACACCACGGTGCGTGCCGACACGCTGTCGTACGACGACGCGACGGCCGTGGCGTACCTGTACAATCTGCCCGCCTCACTGCGGGCGGCATCGGCGCTGACCATTACCCGCGACCAGACCGTGTCGGGGAACGTGGCCGTGCTGGGGGCGCCGCTGGTGATTGGCGGACACGTGACGGGACGCGTGGTGGTGATCAACGGCGACGTGACGGTGCTTCCCGGCGCTCGGGTGGACAGCGACCTGGTCGTGACCGGCGGGAAGGTGCGCGGCGTGGACAGCACCAGCGTCGGGGGGCATCTGCGCGTGTATGCGCCGCGACTCCCCTACCGCCTGGAAGGCGATCAGGTGGTCGCGGTGCACGACGAGTCGCAGGGGATCGCGAACTGGTTTCGGCAGTGGAAGCGCCGGCATCTGCGCACCCACAATCGTGTGGTTCTCAAGAGCGGGACCTACAACCGGGTCGAGGGTCTACCGGTGATTCTGGGGCCGACGGTGCGGCAGAACACGCCGTTGGGCCCGCTGAGCGTTGACGCGTTAGGAATCTACCGATCGGCCGATCATTTCGCGTGGAAGTCGGACAACCTCGGCTACAACGTGACGGGCGAGATGCAGTTCGGGTATCGGCATGCCGTAGCGTTAGGCGTGGAAGCCTTCGACGTCGTGGCGCCCGTGGAGTCGTGGCAACTCCGGGACAGCGAGATCGGGCTCGCCTCGTTCTTCCTGCATCGGGACTTTCGGGATTACTACAACAGCAAAGGAGCGCGCGCGTACGTGGCAGTGCGCGACGGCTCGGCGCTCAGCGCCACGCTCGGGCTGGGACAGGAACGGTGGCAGCCTCGAGCGGCGCGCGATCCGTGGACGCTGTTTCGCGGCAATGATGTGTGGCGCCCCAATCCGGTGATGGATGCCGGGACGTTCACGCTGGCCACGGCAACGGTGACGTACGACACGCGGAACGACCGCGACAATCCGTGGACCGGGTGGTTCGCGACGGCGTCGCTCGAACACGGATGGAGTCAGCACGCAACGCTCGGGCCGACGTCGGATGTGGTGAGGGCGGCGGCGAGCACACCGGTCCCCGTGGCGTATACGCGCGGCGTGTTGGACCTCCGGCGCTACAACCGGCTGTCGCCCGAGTCGCAGCTCAACCTGCGGCTGTTTGCCGGCGGTTGGTTGGGCGGCGATCCGCTGCCCCTCGAACGGCGTTTCTCGTTAGGCGGGCCGGGATCGCTGCCGGGATACGATTTCCGCGAAGCGCCGGGGGGTACGCAGGACGCGTTGTCGTGCAGTGCCGGCCAGGCCCTTCCGGGAGCGCCGGCGCAGTGCGATCGCATGGTCCTGGTGCAGGCCGAATACCGGCGGGACCTGCGACTCCACCTGTTCGGCGACTGGGGGGCACAGAGCAGCGGCGGCGGATGGAGCTGGACGTTCTATCACCCGCTGCAGTGGGTGGTGTTCACCGACGCGGGGCGCGGGTGGCTGCTGCACGAACGGGGCGCGGACGGGATCGTGCAGCCGGCGGACGCGTTCCCGCCGTTAGGCACGTACCGGGCCGACGCCGGCGTGGGACTCGACGCCGATGTGTTAGGCGTGTTCGTTGCCAAGTCGCTCACCGACTGGAAGCATCCGGTCCAGGTGGTGGTTCGCCTTCGACATCGCTTCTGACCCGTGCGGCTCGCCTCGATGGCTGGATGCCTCGTGCTGCTCTCGACCCCGCTGGCCGCGCAGGGCACGGCGCGGCTGCAGGTCGTGCTTCCGTCCGCGAAGGCGGCCGTACCGTACGTGCCGGAGGTGCAGGCCATCAACGTGTTGGAGGATCGCAGCCTGCGCGACCTGCTCCAAAACGGGTTCCCGGCGCGCCTGCACTTCCGGGTGGAACTGTGGTCCGGCGGCGGCCTGTTCGACAATCTTCGCCGCCAGACCGAATGGGACGTGATCGTGCGCTACAATCCGCTGGAACGCCGGTTCACCGCGACGCGCGTGGAGGGAGATCGGGCCACATCGTTAGGCTCGTACGACGCGTTAGCTGGAGTGGAGCAGGCGCTGGCGCGGCCGTTTCAACCGGCGATGGCGCCGCCCGCGAATCGCGACCGGTCGTACTACATCGGCACGCTCGACGTGGAGATGCTCTCCGTGAACGACCTGGACGAAGTGGAACGGTGGCTGCGCGGTGAGCTGTCGCCCGCGGTGCACGGAGAACGAAATCCCGGAACGGCGCTGGGACGGGGAGTGAAAACCTTGATTACGCGCGTGCTGGGCGGGGAGAAACGGCACTATGAGGCGAGGACGGGGGCGTTTCGCATCGAGGCCGCATCGAGACCTGGGTCTGGGAACTAGGCTTGAACTAGGCTAGGCGAGCGGCCCACTAGTCCCGTTGCGGCTTCTTCCCTGACTCGAGCAGCTCGAGCTGATGCAACGTATCTTCCCCGTAGAAGAGCTTGATGTACTTGGACTGCGCCGGTGTGAGGCGGCGCACCGCCCAGCTCAGGTGCACGAAGTGCGGCTCGACCGGCGGGATGAGCGGATGCATGCCGATCTCCTCCGGCATCCGGTTCCCCTTGCGTGTGTTGCACGGCGAACAAGCGGTGACGACGTTGGTCCAATCGTTCGTCCCGCCACGCGAAATCGGGATCAGGTGGTCGCGTGTCAGCGACTCGCGCGGCCGAAGCTCGGCCGCTGTGTGTCCGCAGTACTGGCACCGATAGCGGTCACGCGCGAACAGGAACGTGTTCGTTACCTGACGGCGAAAACGCCGCGGCACGTGAATGAACCGCACAAGCCGAATGACCGCCGGTCGCGGCAGCGTGAGCCGCTCCGAACGCACGAAGCGCCCTACGTCGGCCTCGATGATCTCCGCCTTGCCATCGAGCACCAATCGCAGCGCGCGCCGCATCGGAACCATGGTCAGTGGTTCGAAGGATGCATTCAGCGCCAGACAACCGACGACCACGTGGCCCTCCCCCTCCCCCCGCCGCATACAGAAACTCCCGCCTCGCTACGTCAGGGCGGGAGCTCGTATTCAGCGAGACACGCTTCGAGTCGCACCGCGCCGCATCTGCGCGGCGCGACTGCCCTCTGTTACACTGACGAAACCGAAATTGTGTTGTAACCTCGCGCGAGCCAGCGTGCTCGCGCCTTTCGACCCACCGCCCACGCACCGCACCTAGCGCTCCGCCTCCACGGCAGCCGCTACGGGGGTGATCCAACCATAACGATCCTCAATCCGTCCGGTCGCGATACCCATGAACTGATCCTGGATGGCCAGAGTGATGGGGCCCGGCTTGCCGGTCCCCACCTGTATCCGGTCCACTGACCGGATCGGCGTAAGCTCGGCGGCCGTGCCCGAAAAAAACATCTCATCCGAAATGTAGAGCATCTCGCGCGGCAGCGTCTGCTCCCTGACCTCATACCCCAAGTCCTCGGCGATCCGAATTACCGAGTCGCGGGTGATGCCGTTCAGGATTCCAGATGAAAGTCCTGACGTATAGAGCACGCCGTCGCGTACAAGAAACAGATTCTCCCCGCTCCCCTCGGCAATGAAACCGAAGGAATCGAGCATGATCCCTTCGACGTACCGGTCGAGCCTCGCCTCCACCTTGGAGAGCTGCGAGTTGAGGTAGTTTCCCCCCGCCTTGGCGAGCGCGGGAAACGTGTCAGGCGCCGATCTGCGCCAACTGGACACGCACACATCCACCCCATTCGTCATCGCATCATCGCCCAGGTAATTACCCCATTTCCAAGCGATGATGAACGTTTCCACCGGCACATCGATCGGATAGACGCCCATCTGCTCGCCGGTGCGGATCGCTACTGGCCGCAAGTAACACGAGCGCACGTCGTTAGCGGCCACGGTATCGAGACAAGCCTGCGCCAGCGCCTCCACCCCGTGTTGCATCGGCATGCGATAGATGCGGCAAGAATCGTGGAGACGGCGGACGTGATCCTGCAGCCGGAATACGGCCGGCCCGCTCGGCGTGTCGTAGCACCGTATGCCTTCAAAGACGCACGATCCGTAATGCACCACGTGGCTCATCACGTGAATGTTCGCGTCTTCCCAAGGGATCAGCTCGCCGTCCCGCCAGATTTTGCTTGTGCGCCCTGCGCTACCTGCCGCCATTCTTACCTCGAAGCGTGAAAGATAAGGAAGTCTCTGATGATAATGCGCGACATCGGTACGGGGGAATGGGTCTGCTGGCCTTGAGCGTCGTGGTGCGTTGCCTAAGCCTGCGCGAGCGGGGGCGGCGGGGGCGGGAGTGGGGGTGGGGGTGGGGGTGGGAGCGGGTCGAGCGTGGACACATCGCCCCGCAAATGAGCGGCAAGAAGTGCGGCAGTTTCATGCCCGCGGCGAAGCAGCGCATCGTCGCCAACCAGCAGGCGTGCGTCGATGACGCGCGGCACACCCTTCACGGTGACCAGTCGCGCCGGGCTGCCGCCCAGGGCAAACACGAGGGCCGTTTCCGGATCGCCGCCGCCGAACCCGGGGGGAAGCGAGAACGCCGCGAGGTCGGCGTCCTTACCGGCCTCCAGCGATCCAACGCGCGACTCGAGACCGAGGGCGCGAGCGCCGCCCAACGTGGCGAGCGTGAGGGCGTCCCGCCCGCTGAGTGCGCCCGGGCACGTTCGGCGGGCACGCTGCGCGAGGGCGGCCGCGCGCGACTCCTCGAGCAGGTCCATGCGGTCGTTACTGGCCATGGAATCGGAGCCGAGGGCAACAGTGATCCCCGCTGCCATGAGCTCAGCCACCGGCGCGATGCCGTGGCCGAGCTTCGCGTTGGAGATCGGACAGTGCACGACGCTGGCGTGCGACGCCGCAATGGCTTCGATGTCGGTGGCGTCGACGTTGACGGCGTGGATGAGCAGCGGGTGCGCATCGAGCACGCCCAACGCGCGAAGGAGCGCGATGGGCGATCGGGCGCGGGGCGCCACTGGTATGCCGCGGGCGAGCAGCGCATCGGCGAACGGGCCCGTGCCATCGCGCACGAGCCGCGATTCCGCGTCGCTCTCGGCGATGTGCACGGCGAGCGGGCGGCCGGCGCGTGCTGCGAGCGCGAACAGCGGGTCGGAGACCGTGTAGGGTGCGTGGGGCGAGATGCCAAGTCGGACCAGGTCGGTCTCCAGTGGCTCGAGCGCGGCGAGTTTGGCGCGCAGATCGGCCGCGGCGTCGCGCACGCGGGCCGCATCGGGCCAGGGGCAGAAGACTTCCTGGTACATGATTCCCCGCACGCCTAACTGGCGCATCGCGTCCAGGGCGACGCCGGAGTCGCAGGTATCCGCGTACGTGGTGATCCCGGCCCGCAGTCCCTCCACGATGCCCAGTCGCGCGGCATCGAAAAAGCGATCGCGCGTCATCACGGCGGCCTTGGCGCCCTGGAGGCGGGCAATCCACTCCCGGAACGGCACGGCATCGAGCAGGCCGCGGAACAGGGTGAGCTCGAGGTGGGTGTGCGCGTTGATGAGGCCCGGCAGCAGAATCGCTTCGCCTAACTCATGGTCGGGGCCGGGCGGCGCGCCGGCGCGGGGGCCGACGTAGACAATTTTTCCTTCGTGTTCGACCACCGTCGCGTCGCGAATGGGCGGCGCGCTCACCGGCACCACCCAGCGCGCGTGGTAGCGGGTCACGGCTGCGGTCCGAGCGGCGTGTGCACGTCGCATTCACGCGTCGGCTCGGTGCCCGGGATGTAGTACTCGGTGGTGACGTCGCTGTCGGGGCAGAACGGGTTGCGCAGCAGGCCGGTGGTCCAGTCGATGTCGCGGGTGATGATGTCTTCGGGGCGGGGCCAATCGGCGGGCACGGGGCGCCGCGAATAAGCCTCGTTCATGAACCCGAGCCACGCTGGCGCGGCCAGCCGCCCGCCTTGGGCGTTGGTCATGATTTTCTGCGGGCGATCGAACCCCATCCAGACGCCGGCGACCAGGTCGGGCGTGTAGCCAATGAACCAGACGTCGCTGTAGTCGTTGGTTGTCCCGGTTTTCCCACCGGCCGGAATGTGAAATCCCGATGCCCAGACGGAGGCCGCCGTCCCGCGGCGCACGACATCTTTCATCATGTCGACCATGAGCCATGCTTCTTCGGGGGAGAGCACCTGAAAGCGCTGCGGATTGGACTCGAAGATCACCTGCCCTTTGGCGTCCTCCACGCGGGTGATCCCGAATGGGGCGGCACGCACACCGAGCGTCGCGAACGCCGTGTAGGCGGCGACCATCTCGATGGGGTACACATCGGCCGATCCGATGTGGATGGACGGGTACGGCGGAATGGGCGTGGTGAGGCCGAGCTGGCGCGCCATGGCGATGACGGCCGGCTCGCCGAGTTGCATGCCTAACCGAATGGTCGCGAGATTGCGCGACCGGTACAGGGCGCGCCGCATGGGCATGATCCCCTCGAACTTGAGATCGTAGTTCTGCGGCGTCCAGTCCGTTCCGTTAGGCTGTGGTACCACGAGCGGCGAGTCGGCGAGCAGGTACGAGGTCGGCAGGCCGGCGTGAACGGCGGCGGCGTAGACGACAGGTTTGAACGTGGAGCCCGGCTGTCGAAGCGCCTGCGTGGCGCGGTCGAACTTGGAGTCGTCGAAGTCGCGGCCGCCGACCAGCGCGCGCACGGCGCCACTTCGCGGGTCGATGACCACGAAGGCGCCCTGCAGGTACGGCGAATTGGCCACGTCGTTCTGGCCGCTCGCCGCGCGGGCGGTGTACTGCTCGAACGTGGTGTGCTTGAACGCGCCGAACTTTCCGGCCTCTATCGCGCGCAACTGCTTCTCGAGATTGCGCTCGGCGGCAGACTGCAGGTCCACGTCGAGGGTAGTGTAGACCTTGAGCCCGTCGGTGTAGAGTCGCTGGCCGAACTGATCTTCCAACTGCCGGCGCACCCACTCCACGAAGTAAGGCGCCATTTCCCCCGATTCTTCCTTGCGTGCGAGACGGAGCGGGTAGGCGCGCGCCAGCCGTGCGTCCTCGTCGTTCACGACGCCGGCGTGATGCATGAGCTCGATGACCGTATTGCGCCGTTGGATGGCGCGGTCGGGAAACCGGCGCGGATTGTAGCGCTCCGGCGCCTTCGGCAAACCGGCGAGCGTCGCCGCTTCGGCGAGATTCAGGTCGCGCACCGACTTGCCGAAGTACCGCTGGGCCGCGGTCTCGACGCCGTACGCCCCGTTGCCTAGATAGATCTGATTGAGATAGAGCTCGAGGATCTTGCTCTTCGGATACAAGCGCTCGATCTCGCGCGCGATCTTGGCTTCCTTCATCTTGCGCGTGAGTGTTTTCTCGCGACTGATCTTCTCGGTGAAGATGTTCCGCGCGAGTTGCATGGTGAGCGTCGAAAATCCCTGCGCGTAGCCGCCGGCGGCGACGTTGTGTGCGGCGGCGCCGAACACGCGAATCCAGTCGATGCCGTGGTGCTCGTAGAAGCGCTTGTCTTCGGTTACGACGAATGCTTCTTGCACCGTTTTCGGGATTTCGGCGAGCGGGACGAGCGTGCGGCGCTCGAGACCCAACTCGGCGACGAAGCGGCCGTCGGCGGCGTAAAGTTTTGAGGTCTGGTGCGGCGTGAACGCGTCGAGCTGGCGCGGGTCGGGACACGCGCTGCCGCGGCAGATGAGCGTCCACGACGCGTAGGCAAAGCCAAGCGCGAAGGCGACGCCGAACGTGAACGCCAACGGGACGGCGCGCGCCAAGCGCGACCGCTTACGCCGAGCGCGGCGCGGGGACGGCAAAGCGGCCATCGGGTGCTTTAGCGGCGGCGGGCGTTACGCGAGCGAAGCGAAAACGGTGCACTGCATCCAGGATGGGTTGAGATCGGGAAGCTAACGGCCGCTCGGGGGCGCGGCAACGCGGCGGCGTGACACCCGCGCCTCGCCCCGATAGCTTTCGCCGAATGACAACCGCTTCCCTGCTCGACGAGCTCTCCTGGCGCGGGCTCCTCTACCAACATACGGACGCGCTGGGCGCCGCGCTGTCGGCCGGACGCATCTCGGCGTACTGCGGCTTCGACCCTACCGCGCAGAGTCTGCACGTGGGCAACCTCGTCCCGGTGATGGGACTGGTCCATCTGCAGCGCGCTGGGCATCGGCCGATCGCGCTCGTGGGCGGCGGCACCGGAATGATCGGTGACCCGAGCGGCAAGAGCACCGAGCGGCAATTGCAGACGCGCGAGACGGTGGAGGCGAACGGTCGTGCGATCGGCGGCCAGTTAGCGCGATTCCTCGACTTCACCGGACCGGCGGCCGCGATCCGCCGCGACAACGCGGAGTGGCTCATGCCGTTGGGCGCGGTGGAGATGCTTCGCGACGTGGGCAAGCACTTTACCGTGAACTACATGCTGGCCAAGGAGTCGGTGAAGGCGCGGCTCGACGGCGGCATCTCGTTCACCGAATTCAGCTACATGCTGTTGCAGGCGTACGACTACCTGCAGCTGCACCAGCGCGAGGGCGCGACGCTGCAAATCGGCGGCAGCGATCAGTGGGGAAATATCACGGCGGGAATCGAGTTGATTCGTCGCGTGACCGGACACGAGGCGCACGCACTCACGATGCCGTTGGTCACGACAGCGTCAGGTACGAAGTTCGGTAAGACCGAAGCGGGCGCGGTGTTTCTCGACCCGCGGCTGACATCGCCGTACCGGTTCTACCAATTCTGGATCAACGCCGACGATCGTGACGTGCCGCGATGGCTGCGGTTCTTCACGCTGCTCGACCGCGCTGCTATCGAGGCACTGGAGCGCGAGGCGGCCGAGCATCCGGAGCGCCGCACCGCTCAGCGTGCGTTAGCCGAGGACGTCACGACCCGGGTGCACGGTGCGGACGTCACGCGCACGGCGGAGGAGGTGTCGGGGTTGTTGTTCGGCGGCGCCGATCCGGCGGCACTTTCGGTTCGGGCACTCGAAGCGTTGGCCGAGGAAATTCCGACGGCGCGCGTGCGTTGGACGCGCGCCGCCGGGAGCGAGTCCTCGAGCGACGGCCGATCGCTCGCGTTGCAGGACGCGCTCGTGACCGCGGGTCTGGCGTCCTCCAAGAGCGACGCTCGTCGGACGTTGCAACAGGGCGGCATCGCGGTGAACGGCGTCAAGGCTGGCGGCGACATGACGGCGCTGGGTCCCGCGCACTGTCTGCATGACGGGTACGTGTTGTTGCGGAAGGGCGCGCGCAGTTACGCGTTGCTGCGGCTGGAGAACTGAGGCTCGCCGGCAGGTGTGGTACGTCGTGGGAGATCGGCTCTGGTTGGGATGACCTGCTCACCGCGGAGAGCGCAGAGGAACACCGAGCCGCAGAGGCGGACGACATGACGGCCCTCGGTTGGGTGCGTGACGGAAGAATGTCGCGTCGGACTGTTGGTCACCTTCAACGTCGCACGACTCAACGATGGAATAGTCAGGATGGTGAATCGCCTGTCGTCGCGGGCGCAGGACCATTCACTTCACCGGTGCAAATCCTCCTCCCGCGGCCTCAGCGCCTCTGCGGTGAAGAAGTAGGACAGCGAACGAGTCCCTATCCGAACAGTATTGGCGCTAGTGCAGCAATACCATGCGGCGGACCACCGGCGCATCGCCGGCGCCGGCGGGGCTCATGGTACCGTCGTCGCGCACGCGGCTCCAGCCGCTGCGGGCAATGAAGTAGAACGCGTCGCCGATCATGACGCCATGCGTGGGGTCATCGAGCACGGGGACGCCGCGCTCGAGCACGTCGGCGCCGAGCACGCGGGTCATCGCGTCGTCGAACAGCACGCGAAGTACCCGGTTAGGCGTAGGGCCATTCTGGATGGCGATCATCGTGCCGTCGACACGATAGAGCCCATCGATGCCGGTGAGCGCGACGTTGCCCGGGTGCGGCAGCCACGCGACGGCGCGCGTGGCAAGGTCGATGACGGCTATCCCGCGCGCGTAGTCGGGCACGAACAGGCGCCGGCCGTCGGCGGAGAGCGCCGGCGTCTGCGGCAAGAGCAACGTGGCCGGCGGAACCAGCGCCTCGAGGGTATGTGCCCCGGGCGCGGCCCTGTACACGGTCCCCGCCGCACCGTCGGACACGTACACGGTCCCATCAGGGTCGAGCGTCATGTCGCCTAACGAATGGCCGCCAGGGGCGGGCGGCGGATCGAGGCGCGCACGCAGCGCACCGGTGGCGAGATCGTAGGCGAGCAGCGCCGAACGGCCGGAGTCGGCCGCGCTGTATTGTTCCGCGGCGTTGAGCGCGACGGTGGTGGCCCACAGTAGCCGCCGCGCGGGGTCCACGGCGAGCGCAAGCATCGCCCACGTGCCATCGGCGCCCGGGCGGGTGAAGTCGGACACGTGGCCGGCGCTGTCCACCACGATGATCTTGCGCCGGTGCACGCTCGACACGAAGAACCGATGGTCGGCCGTGTCGTACGCAATGTCCTCGGCCACGAGATCGGCATCCGGGAGCGTGAACGCCACCGCGCCGCGCTCGATGGGTGCGAGATTGGCCGCGAGCTGCGCGGCGATACGAAGATACCCGGCTTGATCACGCACCGATGCGAGATCCGCGTCGTGCGACGCGTCTCGCCACAGGCCCATGTCGGCGAAGATCTCGAGCCACTCCAACGCCCGGCCGCCGTTGCCCAAGCGCGCCTCGGCGACGGCGAGACCGTAGTCGATGCGCGGCAAGGGACCGATCTCGCGGCGCATGGCGAGAAGTTGGGCGCGAACCGTCGCAAAGTCGCCGTCGTGATACGCCTGGCGGGCGGAGCGATCGTGTTGCCGCCACGTCGAGTCGGATTGCGCCGCCGCGGGCGGCGCAACACTGAACAGCAGGGCCAGCAGGACGGCGGCGCGCATCAGTCGTCTTCTCCCACCATCATCGCGAGCGCGCGCTGTACCTCGTCCTTCGTGTTGTAGCCGTGCGGCGAGAGACGGATGCCGCCTTCCCGCACCGCATGGGCGATCTGCGCGCGGTTCAACCGCTCCGATGCGGCGGCCGGATCGGGCGGCACAAGCACGACGATACCGGCGCGATGCGCGCGGTCGGCCGGCGTGACGAGGCGCACGTCATCGCGGAGCGCGGCCCAGTCGACGATGACATCCGCGAGCGCGTTCACTCGCCCTTCGACCTCGGCCGGACCCAACTCGTGCAGCAGGGCGAGGCTGGCGTTGAAGCCGGCAAAGTCCTGAAAGGGAAGCGTGATCACTTCGAACCGGCGCGCATCGTCGAGGTAGGCAAACTCGTATTCCGTTAGGCGCGCGAAGTCCTGCGACGCGTGCATGGACATCCATCCCACGGCGTGCGGCTCCAGCGTGCGCGCCAGCTCGTCGCGCACGTACAGAAACCCGGAACCCCACGGCGAGAGTAGCCACTTCTGTCCGCCACAGGCGAGCAGGTCGACGTTGCAGGCCTTCACATCGAGCGTCGCGGCGCCGAGACCCTGGATCGCGTCGACCACGAACCAGATGCCGCGGTCGCGGCAGCGGCGGCCTAACGCAACGAGGTCGCTGCGATACCCGGTCGCGAACTGAACCCACGAGATGGCGAGCACCCGCACCTCGGGGCGGTCGAGCGCACTCATCAGGCGTTCTTCATCGGGCAAGCCGGCGGCGGTAGTCGGAATGCGAACCGTGCGAATGCCATCACGCTCGAGGGCCATCCACGGATAGACGTTGGCGGGAAATTCGCGGTCGTAGCCGATCACCACGTCTCCGGCGCGGAGCGGCAGCGAACGCGCAGCCACGTTGATCCCGTACGTGGTGTTGACCATGCACGCGATCTCCGTAGGCGCCGCGTTGATGAGCCGGGCCACCAGCTCGCGCGTCCGCTGCACCGTATCGAACTCGTCCGCGTCGGTAATGCGGAACGGCTCTCCACGCAGCGCGTTGAACGCCATCATGGCATTGAGCGCGCGCGCCGGCACCGGGCCGGTGGATGCGTTATTGAGATAGATGTTGGTCCCGCGTTCGGTCCACGGGAATTCGCGTGCGCGGAGTGCGTTCAGGTCGTAGGTCATATGGGTCGCGTTTCGGGCGCGCCGGCGGCGGCGGCGCCCATCAGGAAGCGGGGGTCGAGGGCATCGCGTAACGCATCGCCCAACAGGTTGAAACCAAGCACGGCCGCGCCAATAGCGAGACCGGGGAACACCGACGTCCAGGGCGCCGTGCGCAACTGCAGCAGGTCGCGCGCGTCGGCGATCATCGCGCCCCAGCTCGGCGTGGGCGGCTGCACGCCGAGTCCGAGGAACGAGAGCGCTGCTTCGGCCATGATCGCACCGGCAACACCCAGCGTGGCCGCGATGATCACGGGAGCGATGACGTTCGGCAGCAGATGCTGCACGATGATGCGGCGGTCGGTGGCGCCGAGAGCGCGCGCGGCCTGGACGAACTCGAGCTGACGCGTCACGAGCACCTGACCGCGCACGATGCGCGCCATCCCCGCCCATCCGACGACGCCAATGGTGATGAACACGGTGGAGAGCGACGGTTGAAACGCCGCCGCCATGGCGATGAGCAGCAACAACGTGGGGAAGGCGAGCGTAATGTCGGCCAGACGCATGATGGATTCATCGATCCACCTGCCGTAGAACCCGCTCACCAGACCGAGTGTGACGCCGAGCATGAGCGCGATGGCTTGCGACACCACACCCACGGACAGCGAGATCCGCGCGCCGTAAACGATCCGGGCCCAGACGTCGCGCCCCTGATAGTCGGTGCCCATCCAGTGTGTGAGCGACGGATGCTGCAACTGGCCCGCGAGATCGATAGCGGTCGGGCTGTATCGCGCAACGAACGGCGCCAACACGGCGAGCAGGATCAGCAGGGTCACTGTGACGAGACCCAACCGGGCGCGCGCATCGGCGCGCAGCCGCCGCCACAAAAGAATGAGCACGGCGTTTGATTCGCGACGCAGAGTGGGGGGAGGGGGAGGGGGGGGGGGAGCCGAAAAGTAACGTACGGTAGGGGTCGCGCCGATGGCCATAGGACCCGCGCATCACGCCGGGTCGCGCAGCGCGGAAGGTGTGCTTGACGGCTGCTGCTTCCAGCGCCGGTGATGCCAGAAGTACTGGTCGGGCGCGAGCCGGATGTGGCGCTCGAGTACCTCGGTATAGCGTGCAACGACGACGTCCACGTCGTGGTCGAGATCGCCAGTCGATGTGACAGGAACGTCCTCGATGAAGACTCTGTACCGACCGCCGGGCTGGCGAAGCGCGGTGCCAAACACCATAGGCACATCGAGGCGGAGCGCGAAGACGGCTGCGCCGCGGGGCGTTTTGGCAGGCCGGCCGAAGAACGGGACGTACGTGGAGGCGGTGTTGAGTCCGGCCTGGTCGATGAGGAGGCCCACTGCACGGCCCGCGCGCAGCGTGCGCGGCGTGCGCCGTACCGCATCACGGTCGCGCACTACGGTCATGCCCAGTCGCGAGCGTGCGCGCGTGAGGTAGGCGTCGAACAGCGGGTTGCCCATGCGACGCACGACGGCATCCACCTGGTATCCGCGCGCCGCCAGGTACGCGGCGCCCAGCTCCCAGTTGCCCAGGTGTCCGGACACGACGATCAGTCCTTTGCCTAACGCGATTCGGCGCTCCACGATGTCCCAGCCGTCCGCGCGCTCGACCATGGCCAGCACGTCCGCCGGTCCCATGCGCGAGAGCAGCGCGGTCTCGACAGTCACGAGACCAAGATGCGCATAGGCCCGGCGCGCCACATCGCGGACGGCCGCGGGGCCCAAATCCGGAAAGGCGGCGGCGATCTGGCGCTCGACCACCGTGCGCCGGATGTGAAACGGCCGGAAGCCCAGTGTGCCGATGGCGGCGCCTACGCGAACCGCCCGTTCCGCGCCAAGCAGGCCTAACCCGGCGATGAACGTACGCAGCGCGCCGTACTGGACGCGGTGGGCGGCCGATGGGACGCGCGGCGGGGCCGCCGAGGGCGGACCCGCCGGCACCGACGGCGGTGGCACGTCAGGCAAACCAGTCACCACTGGCTCCGATCGCTCGCCGCGATGGCGGCGCGCTCGAATGCGTCCACCATCAACGACTCGGTGTAGTCCCGCGCGACCCGCACACGGCCAGCGCCTCCCATCGCCGCACGCTGTTCCTCGTGCGCCAGCAGCCGCGCGACCGCGGCCGCCGCGTCGTGCGCATCGCCGGCTGGAAGCACGATGCCCGCAATGCCGTCGGGCACATAGAGCGGACCAACGGTACCGCGCTCGGCGATGACGGGGACGCGCGACGCGAGAAGGTCGAGCACGGCAAAAGCGCCATCGTCGCCGCCCGCCAAGACCCAACCCAGATCCGCGAGCGCGAGCAGAGAGAGATCATCGTCGTGTTCGTCCACGAAGCGCACCGCGCGCGAGATGCGGAGTGCGGCGGCGTGCATGCGCAGGTTGTCGTCGACGGGGCCGCTGCCCAACATCACGAGGCGAAGCTCGGGGTGGCGCGGCGCCAGCAGCGCGACGACGCGCAACACGTTGCCGGCGCGCGCTCGCGACGCCGCATCGTAGCGACAGAGCAAGACACGGGTGGGGCCTGCTCCGCCGGCGAGCCCGAGCGATGCGGGCGACGCGGGGCGCACGGTCTCGTAGACGTGCGGGCGTACGCCGAGCGGGACAATAGCGGGCGCGAGACGGGAGTGCGGCGCGGGCGGTGCGCGTTGCGCGTCCTCTTCGGCGGAAAAAACGAATCCGGTGGTCGCCATCCGCAGCGCGACGCGGGCACGCGGACCCGGGGTGAGCGTCTCGCCCGGGGGCACGCGCCGCAACACCGCGGCGCGCTCGGCCAGCCGTGCGGCGCTGGCCGCCACGACTTGCTCGCGGTCGGTGTGCACGCACACCACCTGGATGAACCGTTCCTGGAGCCCGCGCCGCAGGCGCCGCGCCGCGACCGGCCACGGCACGTTAGGCTCAAGTCCGAGGACCTCATACGCTCCAAATTCGAGGCGCTGCTCCACCGGGCTGTCCGGGGGACAGGCCACGGTCACCGCGTGTCCGCGCTCGCTCAACCCGCGGGCGAGCGCCGCCGACGCGCGAGCGCTTCCCGTCCAGGCGGGCGCCGAGAGGTAGAACAGGATGCGCACGTCAGGTCGGCGTCGGTTCCCGATCCCCGAACTGAAGGGAGTGGAGCCGCCAGTATGCTCCCCGCAACGCCAGCAGCGTGTCGTGCGTGCCGCGTTCCACGATGCGTCCTCGATGGAGCACCAGGATCTCCGTGGCGTGTTGGATGGTGGAAAGGCGGTGCGCGATCACGAAGACCGTGCGACCTTCGAGCAGCCGGTCGATGGCCTCCTGCACCAGTCGCTCGGATTCCGTATCGAGCGCGGACGTCGCCTCGTCGAGAATGAGGATGGGCGGGTCGACGAGCAATGCGCGGGCAATCGCGATGCGCTGCCGTTGGCCCCCTGAGAGACGCGTCCCGCGCTCGCCGAGCGGCGTCTCGTACCCGCGCGGCAACTGGCGAATGAAGTCGTGCGCGTTCGCCGCGCGCGCGGCCGCCTCGATCTGCGTGTCAGTGTACCGCGAGCCGCTGCCATAGGCGATGTTGTTGCGCACGCTGTCGTTGAAGATCACCGTCTCCTGGCTCACGATGCCCATGAGCGCACGCAGCGACTCGAGAGTGATATCGCGCGAGTCGATGTCATCGAGGCGGACGCATCCCGACGTCGGCTCGTAGAATCTGGGGATGAGATCCACCAGCGTGGTCTTTCCCGCGCCGCTCGCGCCGACGATGGCGAGCACTTCGCCCTTGCGCACGGTGAACGAGATGTCGGAGAGCACCGGGCGCTGGCTGCCCTCATAGGAAAAGCTCACGTCGTCGAAGGAGATCGAATCGGTGAAGCCGACGACGACGCGCGTCCCGTGGTCGAGCGCCTTCTCGGTGGGGCGATCGATGACATCGAACAACCGTTCGGCGGAGGCAAACGCGTTCTGTGCCACCGCGGGAATCTGCGAGAGTTGCTTGAGGGGCTGCAACAGCCGCATCACGAACGTGAGGAAGACCAGGAACTGCGACGCCTGGAGGGAGCCATCGACGAGGACGTAGCGCGCGCCGATCCAGAGGAGCAGCACCGTGATGCCGGTGCCTAACGTTTCGGTAATCGGCTGCGCGATCAACGCGATGCGGGCCATGCGCACCAGACCACCCGAGTACGTATGGCTGGCGTGCGTGAAGCGCGATTCCTCGTATGGCTCGGCGCCGAAGGCCTTCACGAGGCGAATGCCGCTCACGCTTTCCTGGAGGACGCTCGTCATTTCGCCGTGGTCGTTGCGCAGCCGGCGGTAGCCACGGCGCAGACGTTGGAGGAGCGGCTGCAGCGCGAGGGTGAGCAGTGGCGCGACGACGAGCGCGATGAGCGTGAGCCGCCAGGAGATGCCGAACAGGTAGGCGACGTAGATGATCACCAACGCCGATGCCGAGAGCGCCTGGGTCACGATCTGCGTCACCAACGTGCGGGTCTGTTCCGTGTCGGCCAGAACGCGGGACAGGATCTGACCCGTCTTGGTGGTGGTGAAATACCCGATCGGCAGGCGTTGCAGGTGCCGGTACACCGCGTCGCGCAGGTCGCGCGTGACGTATTCCTGAAGTTCGGCGCCTAACGTGCCGGCAATCCAGAGGAACAGGTTCTTGAGGGCGACTGTGGCCAGGATGACGAGGATGACGTTGCGCAGCGAGCGCATCGGATCGGCCGGGTCGAGCAGATGGCCGATCGTGGCCTGCAGGAAGTCGTTGACCCAACCATGGCCTAACTGAAGCGGCGGCTGCTTGAACAACTCATCGAGAAACGGAATGAGCAGGGCAAACGAGTATCCGTCCAGCGCCGCCCCGATGAAGTTGGCGCCGATGTTCCCGGCCATGCGCCACGCGTGCGGCCGGAGAAAGCGGAAGAGGCGCCGATACAGGCGCACCTAGCGGCGCGGGGTCAGGAGCGCGACCGGCAGAATGACTTCTTCCGGCGTGACACCGCCGTGAAGAAACGAGCCGCGGTAGCGCGACTGGTATTCCCGGAGCTTGGTCGGATACACGAAGAACGTGTCGCCCACGGCGAGCAGCGTATTGCCGCCCAACCCGCGACGCGGCAGGCGCAGATCATCGGCGTTGGAGAACATCAGCGCATGCTCGGCGCGCTCGGCGCGCAGGTCCTCGCCAAACTTGTACCGCAGATTCGCCGTCGCGTCGCGTTTGGCGAATACCGTGGCCGGTGTGTGACAGTGGATCGACCCGTGGTCGCTCGTTACCAGCGCGGGAATGCCACGGCGTGCCGCCTCCTTGAGGAGCGCGAACAGCACCGACCGCTCGAACCACTGTCGCGTGATCTGACGCAGCGCGATCTCGTCCTTGGCCACCTCATACAAGATGGCCGACTCGCTGCGCCCGTGGGTGAGCAGATCCACGAAGTTGAAGACGAACGCGCTCACCCCTTCGGCGGCGATGGCGCTCGTGAGACGGCGCTCGAGCTCCGTCGAATCGCCCGACGTGGAGATCTTGTCGTAGCGCACCGGAACCCCGGCGTGTAGATCCTTGAGGTGCGCGTCGATGAGCTCGCGCTCGTGCGCGTTCAGCGATTCGTCTTCGCGCTCGCCCCACCAATCGGGAAAGCGCGCCGCGATCTCGCTCGGAAACAGTCCGCTGAATAGCGCGTTGCGAGAGTACGGCGTGGCAGTGGGGAGGATCGAGAAGTAGTGAGTGGTCTCGACGTCGAAGAACGGGGCGAGCAGCGGCTGCAATACGTGCCACTGGTCGAGGCGCAGACAGTCAATGACCACGAACAGCGCTGCGCGCGAACGTTCGAGAATCGGAAGCAGAAATTCCCCGACGATGTCGATCGACAACGGCGGACGGTCCCCCTCGAGATTCTTGAGCCACTCCGGATACGCGGTGCGCATGTACCCCGCGAACTCGCGGCGCAGATCGGGATAGAGCGCCTGCAGCGACTCATAGAGACTCTGCTCGCGGGCCTGCGCCAGATCGATGTCCCACTCCACCATTTCCGTGTAGCGTGCGACCCATCCCCGCCAGTCGAGCGTGCGCTCGCGCTCCAGTTCCATGGCGCGGAACCGCTCGACGAACGAGCGGGCAATCGCCTGCTGACGGATGCGCGGCCCATCGAGTACGCGGGTGATCACGCTCAACACTTGTCGCGGATTGATCGGCTTGACGAGGTAATCGCGCACGTCGACGCCGATCGCTTCGCGGAGCGTCGCGTCTTCTTCGCTCTTGGTGACCATCACGATGGGCAGAAACGGGTCGAACTCGCGAATCTCGCGATACGCATCCAGCCCTCGCTTCCCCGGCATCTGCTCATCGAGGAGCACGATACCGTACTGACGCCGGCGCAGCATCTCCACTGCGTCGTCGGCGTTGGAGGCTGCGTCTACCTCGAAGCCCTTCTCGCGGAGGAAGATGCGGTGCGACTCGAGGAGATCGGCCTCATCATCGACCCAGAGCACCGCCTTGGGGGGTTGCGCCATGCTGGCGGAATGTAGTATTGCCGCTTGGTGGTTGGTAGTTGGTTGGTGGAGGTTGGCGGATGGTGGTTGGTCGAACAAGCCAACCACCAACCTCCAACCACCAACCTCCACCAACCAACTACCGACCACCAACCTCCAACCACCAACTACCACGTCGCCCCGGTACCCCTTTCCCGCACTCGCGGCGCAGGCCGGGCGTGCCCGCCTGGGGGAGACACGAGAGGTCGCGCTGGCGTGTTTGATGGCGGCGCGATTTGCAACATGGGCGCGCGCGGCAGCGGCGGAGCTCAGCGCGGAGGCGCGAGCGGAACGGGCCTCCAGCGCGCGCGGGTGGTTCGCGTCGCTCGCCGTGCCCGCAACCGTACGAGCGGCGTGCACCCGGCTGTTCGAGGCGGAGGCGCGAGACAACGCCGCCGACATGGTGGCGGCACTCGTGGCCATCGTGACGGCAGGCAAGCGACAGCTGGACGCGCCGAGCGTGGCGGAATTGGAGGGCGTCATCTCCAGCCTGCGCGCGCGCGCGTAACTAAAGTCCCTACCCCCCCACGGCGCGCATCGGTATCGTACCGCATGCCCGTGCGAGCCGACATTTCGCCCCTCTCGCAGCTCATGATGCGCGTGGACGCCGTGGCCGATGGTACGGCGCCGGCGGACGGCATTCCGACAGGCTTCCCAAGCCTGGACAAGCTGTTGGGCGGCGGCGTTCGACGCGGCGATCTGATCGTGTTGGGCGGCGATGTCGGGGTCGGCAAGTCGGCATTGGCACTGGCGATGGCTATCCGCGCCCGCGGCGCTGGCACCGAGGTCGAATTCATGTCCGGCGAGATGGATCTGGCGCGGGTGCTGGAACGCGTCCTTGCGCTCGAGGGCAAGGCGCCGATCGAGCACATCCGACAGGGTACGCTCAACGAGTCCATGCGTGCGTCGCTCGGCGCGGCTGCAGTCCGACTGCGCGACTCGTTGCCGCGCGTGTCGCGTCTTCCGGCCGGTGTCGACACGCTCATGGGGATGTTGCGCGAGATGGACGAGACCGCGTTGCTGGTAGTGGATTCGCTGCAAGCGATTCCGACCACGACGCTGCCGCTGGACGACGAACTCGCGCTCGCCGTGCGTGAGCTCAAGTCGTTTGCCGTGGACCGGGGGTTGGCGGTGCTTCTCACCTCGCACCTGCCTCAACTGGATCGGGAGCGCTCCGACCTACGCCCCGCGTTGGACGACTTCGGTGCGCGCGGCGCGGTGAAACAGCATGCCGACATCATCCTCGGATTGTACCGCGAGGAGTTGTACCAGAACGCGCCAGGACAGGAGGGCGCCACCGAGCTGGCCGTGCTCAAAAATCGCAACGGCCCGGTGAGTTATGTGGATCTCTACTTCTACAAGCAGTGGCTCCGGTTCGAGGATATGGTGGAACCGGCGCGCTGAGCACGACCTCCGTTATATTCCCTGCGCACCTCGTCGCGAGCGTCGAATGGCCGGTCACAGCAAATGGAAACAGATCAAGCATTACAAGGCAGCCGCCGACGCCAAGCGCGGCGCCATGTTCACCAAGCTCATTCGCGAAATCACCGTTGCCGCGCGGACCGGCGGGGGCGACCCTGCGGGCAATCCACGCCTGCGCACGGCTATCGAAGCGGGGCGGGCGTCGTCGATGCCCAAGGAGAACATCGAGCGAGCGATCAAGAAAGGAACGGGCGAGCTGGAAGGCGTCCAGTATCAGGAGATCATGTACGAGGGATACGGGCCCGGCGGCGTGGCGCTGCTCATCCACGCGCTCACCGACAATCCCACACGCACGGTCGCGGATGTTAGGCACAAGTTGTCCCGCGGCGCGGGGAACCTCGGCTCAACCAACTCCGTGGCATGGATGTTCGAACGGAAGGGACAGATTTTCATTGCGGCGCAGCACGTGGATGAGGAAGCCGCGCTCGAGGCGGCGCTCGACGCCGGCGCGGAAGACCTGACGCGTGAAGACGACCGCTACATCGTCACGACCGATCCGATGACGCTGCACTCAGTGAAGAGCGCGCTCGAGGCGAAAGGGATCGTGGCCGAGGAGGCCGAGATCGCCATGATTCCCAAGACCACGGTGCACGTGGAAGGAAAGACCGCCGAGTCGCTGCTCAGACTCATGGAGGAGCTCGACCAGTTGGACGACGTGCAGAAGGTGGAGGCCAATTTCGACATCGACCTGGCCGTGTTGGCCAAAGCGTGAGCGTGTCCGCGTGATCGTACTGGGCATCGACCCGGGCACCGCGGCCACGGGCTACGGTGTGGTGTGTGAAGAGAGGGAGCCCCGTGGCTCCCTTTCGCTCATCGAGTGCGGGGTGATCCGCACGGCTCCGCGCGATCCGCTGAGCGTTAGGCTTCGCGGCCTGTACGAGGAAGTGTGCGCGCTCATCGAGCGGCACCACCCCGAGGTGCTGTCCATCGAAGATGTGTTCTACGCCAAAAACGTACGCACGACCGTGGTCCTTGGACACGCGCGCGGCGTCATGCTGTTGGCCGCCGAGCAGCGCGCGGTGGCGATTTATGAGTATCCGCCGGCGGAGATCAAGAAGACCGTCGTGGGCGCCGGAGCCGCGACCAAGGAGCAGGTGCAATTCATGGTCGCACGACTGCTACGCCTCAAGACCGCCCCGCAACCCAGCGACGCCGCCGATGGCGTGGCCGCGGCGCTCGCCCACCTGCTCACCGCTCGCGTCCCGCGATTCGAGCGCACGCGGTGATCGCGCAGCTGCGGGGCATCCTCCTTTCCAAGGAGCTCGACCGGCTCGAAATCCTGACCGCCGGCGGCGTGACCTACGAACTCTCGATTCCGCTCGGCGTGTACGAGACCCTGCCGCGCGCGGGGGACGAAGTCTCGCTGCACACGCATCTCGTGGTGCGCGATGACGCGTGGCTGCTGTTCGGCTTCGCATCGGTCCTGGAGAAGCGGCTCTTTCAGCGACTGCTGAGAGCTAACGGAGTTGGTCCGGCGCTGGCGATCGGGATGCTCTCCGCACTGTCCGCCGAGCGATTGGTGCGCGCGATCAAGGAAAAGGATCTGGCCACGCTGCAGAGCGTGCCGCGTATGGGGCGAAAGAAGGCGGAGCGCCTGGTACTCGACCTGGCCGACAAGTTGGACGACGTCTTCTCGACAATCGACGGCGCATCGCCGCGACCGGCGAGCATGGCGGCCGACGACGCGCTGCGCGCGCTGGTGTCGCTGGGGTACAACAGCAGCGAGGCGGAGAAGGCCGTACGCGGCGCGCTCGAGGGCGACGCGCGCGCGGTCACGGCGTCCGAGCTGGTGCGGGCGGCGTTGGCGCGGATCGCGGGGCGGGGATAGCGGCTCGCGTCAATCGAGCGGCACAACAGTGCCGCCCTTCATCACGAATCGCACGTGGTGCAAGGCATGAATGTCGTGCGTCGGGTCGCCTTCCACCGCCACCAGATCGGCCAGGAGGCCTTGCGCGATGACCCCGCGGTCGTCGAGGTGAAATACCTTGGCGTTGACCACGGTCGCCGCTTGGAGGGCCTGCACAGGAGTCATTCCGTATTCCACCATCAGCTCGATCGCGCGCGCGGGTCGGAATGGTATTTCAGTCGTTCGAGTTGTTTCCACACCGGACGGCGCTGGAAAACGTCAGCCTGGCGCAGATCACCGTGCTCAAGCGGAGCCGGCAGGCGGCCAGCGAGCGGTCGATGGCATTGTTGGAGCGCGTGGGTCTCGCCGATCACGCGCGCAGGTATCCATCCGCGCTGTCCGGCGGACAGCAACAACGCATCGCGATAGCCCGGGCGTTAGCCATGGATCCTGTCGCCATGTTGTTCGATGAGCCGACGTCGGCGCTCGACCCGGAAATGATCAGCGAGGTGTTGGAGGTGATCGTCTCGCTCGCGCACCAGGGGATGACCATGATCGTGGTGACGCACGAGATGGCGTTCGCGCGCCAGGTCGCCGACCGGGTACTGTTCATGGATCACGGCCGGATAATCAAGGACCGCGATACGCACGCGTTTTTTGTCGAGCCGCACAGTGTGCGGGCGCGCGAATTCCTCTCGAAGATTCTGCGTCACGACGTCGGCACTTCGTAACGCGCACCATATGAAACCGCGCACCCAGCACCAGCGACCGTCGGGCAATGGCGGCTCGGTCGATTTGCCATGCTATCAGCGGATCGCCGACGAGCTCATCGCCAGGATTGCGTCCGGCCGCTATCCCGTGGGCGGGCTGCTCCCGACCGAGATGGAGTTGTGCGAGCATTACGGCATCAGCCGGTCCACGGTACGCGAGGCGAGCGCATGTACGGCATTCGCATCGCTCGCATCGAGCAGAACATTCAGGCCATTCGCCTTGGCGCTCGGCAGGCGAGACTGCTCAAGGCTGACGTGGGCAGCCCCGCGCTGCGAGCGACCCGGCGCTACTACCGGGAAGACGACACCCTCATCGAGCTCTCCAGCGCCGTCCATCCCGGCGACCGCTTCACATACGTCACGAGCCTGGTCCGGGAATAGCCTTGACCCGCCATGTTCGAGCATCGGGTGGGCTTCGTGTCGCCGCTGGATGGCCTGAACCTCAACCAGATCGCGCCGGGCCGACGAGACGGCTCGATCTCCGAGATTCTCGCCGACGTTCTGCTGCGCGAGGTCATCGGCGCCGCGGAATATCACATCGATCTGCACGCCGGCGACCTGGAAGAGCTGCTGCTGCCCTTCGCCGGATACGCGCTCACCGGCCGCCCGACCTCGACCGGATGGGTGAGGCCCTCGCGCGCGCCTACACGCCGCGCCTCATTTCCCTCCCACTCCCGACGGGACGATCCCGCCCTCGTACCTACTGCCCTCTTACCTCTCACCTCTCACCTCTTACCTCTTGCCTGTTGTCCTGTACCTTTCTGTTCCATGATCGCCCACCGCGCCACGACATTCACCGAGTCCGTGATCCGCGAGATGACGAGAATCGCCAACCAACACGAGGCGATCAATCTCGCGCAAGGATTCCCCGATTTCCCGATGCCCGCGCCCATGAAGGACGCTGCGTGCGCGGCGATTCGCGGCGACATCAACCAGTACGCCATCACGTGGGGCAGCCCCGCGCTCCGACTCGCGATCGCTGAGAAATACCGGAGATGGTATGGTATGGAGGTCGATCCGGACCGCGAGATCACCGTCACCTGCGGCGCCACCGAGGCGATGGCGGCCACGTTCCTGGCTCTGGTCGACCCGGGCGACGAAGTGATCATCCTCGAGCCGTACTACGAGAACTACGGCCCCGACGCGATCCTGGCTGACGCGCGTCCGGTGTTCGTGCCGCTGGAGCCCCCGCGGTGGACGCTCGAGCCCGACCGACTGCGTCGGGCTTTCGGTCCGCGTACCAAGGCGATCATCGTCAACACACCGCACAATCCCACGGGGCGCGTGCTCTCGCGCGATGAACTGTCGCTCATTGCCTCGTTGTGCATCGAGCACGACGCGTGGGCCTTCACCGACGAGATCTACGAGCACATCCGCTACACCGGCACGCACCACTCGCTGGCCTCGTGGCCCGGCATGCGCGAGCGCACGGTGACCATCTCGGGATTGTCGAAGACGTTCAGTTGCACGGGCTGGCGACTGGGATACGCGATCGCGCCGCCGCCGGCGGCGAACGCGATCCGTAAAGTGCACGACTTCCTCACCGTGGGCGCGCCCGCGCCGCTTCAGGCGGCGGCCGCGGTGGGCATGGCGTTCGACGCCGCCTACTACAATCATCTGGTGCGCGACTACCAGGAGCGGCGCGACATCATGACGTCCGCGCTCACCGAGGCCGGATTCAGGTTCTCCGTCCCCGACGGCGCGTACTACGTGCTGGCTGATTTCTCCGCGTTGAGCGACATGGCCGACGAGGAGTTCGCGAAATGGATGACGCGTGACGTCGGCGTCGCCACGGTGCCGGGCTCGAGCTTCTATCACGACCCAGCGTTAGGCAGCCGGCTCGTGCGCTTCGCGTTCTGCAAGAAGACAGCGACGCTGGAAGAAGCTGCGCGCCGCCTCGCAAGCCTTCCGGCACGCGTCTAACCCGGAGGCTCCGCAGTCCGGTTGCGCTCGGAGAACAGCTTGATCGTGAACCGCCGCCCGCCGACATCGGCTCAAGCTCTACCGCGATCCCTTCCCCCTCCCCTCTTCCCTTTTCTTTCGGCCTCTCTTCGCCCTAGATTCCCCGCATGACGCGCGCCGAGATCACCACCCCCGAAGTGCTCACCGACGAATCGGTCGTCGAACTCTCCCTCCGTCCTCAGCGGTTGGCCGAGTTCATTGGCCAGGGGAAGGTGAAGGACAGCCTCCGCATCTACATCGATGCGGCCCTCGGCCGCCGCGAACCGCTGGACCACACGCTGTTCTACGGGCCGCCGGGTCTGGGTAAGACCACCCTCGCCGAGCTCGTGGCCCGCGAGTTGGGCGTGAACCTCCGGACTACCTCAGGACCCGCGCTCGAGAAACCGGGCGATCTGGTCGGCACGCTCACCAACATGCGCGCCGGCGACATCCTGTTCATCGACGAGATCCATCGGCTGCGGCCGATCATCGAAGAGTTTCTCTATCCCGCGATGGAGGACTACAAGATCGACATCCGTCTCTCCGAGGGGCCCAAGGCCCAGACGATCACCATGGCGATCGAGCCATTCACGTTGATCGGAGCCACCACGCGCTTCGGCTTGTTGACGCCACCCATGCGAGCACGCTTCGGCATCCCGCTGCGTCTCGACTTCTATCCGGTCGACGACTTGGAGCAGATCATCATCCGCTCGGCCACCGTGCTCAACGTTGTGATCGATGGCGCTGGTGCACTGGAGTTGGCGCGGCGCTCCCGGGGAACTCCGCGCGTGGCCAACCGGTTGCTGCGACGCGTGCGCGACTATGCGCAGGTCAAAGCCGATGGAGTAATCACCTTCGCAGTCACCACCGCGGCGTTGGAGATGCTGGACGTCGATGAGTACGGCTTGGACGACATGGACGCCCGCATCTTGAAGACGATCATCGAGAAGTGGAACGGCGGCCCCGCGGGGTTGGGCGCCATCGCCGCGGCGATTGGCGAAGACGAAGTGACCATCGAGGAGGTATACGAGCCCTTCCTCGTGCAGAACGGATTCCTCCAACGCACGGCGCGCGGACGCGTCGCGACGCCGCACGCCTATCGCCACCTCGGGTACACACCTCCCGTGGGTGGAGGCGCTCAGCCGATGCTGTTCTAATCGGATGGCGCGCGACATCGCTTGACATCCGCGTCGCGGATCCTATAGCTAGATGATGCGCCTGGTGCTGTCTCTCGTGACCTGTGTCGGCGCGCTCGCGACGGCGTCGGGGCGGAGTCGTGCACAGGAACCGGCCGCCGCGCCATCCAGCCTAACGGACAAGAACAGCACACGCCGCGTGACGCGGCAGAGCACGATCACGGTCATCGAGTGACGGCTGGCCAGCGTACTGCCGATTACGATTTCGCGCTGGGCGACGACCGCATCGCGCAGGAGCCCGTCGAGCCTCGCGACGCCTGCAAGCTCATGGTCGTCGAGCGCGCAACCGGACGCATTACGCACCGCG
>JANWIF010000117.1 GCA_025450035.1 Gemmatimonadaceae bacterium | reverse complement strand
GTGCGCCGGAGGCGATGAGATGCGTCACCGCGGCGTAGGTCAGGGGTTTCGAGAGACTTGCCAAGCGGAACAGCGCATCGGGCGGGACGGGTGCGGTGGCTGCTCCGTCCAACCAGCCGTAGCCTCGCTGCATGAGGTGCTGGCCGTTGCGGGAGATCGCGAACGTGGCGGCGGGGATGTGGCGGGCGGACATGTACGTGATCATGAGCGAGTCGAACGGCACGAGCTCCGGCACATACGCGCCGCTGATGGGCAGGTTCGCATAATAGAAACTGCGCACCGTGGGGCCCGTCGCCGCGACGCTCGCGGTCGTGCTGTCCGCGTCGGGATACCACGTCGTGGCCGTGGCCGCCGTGGATGCGACCGCGATCCGGTACTGCCCCGCGGGCACCGGACCGAGTGCCGTCGTCTGCGTGAGGACGCGGTTGAATCCCTGGGGGCCGGTTACGACGATGTGGGCGTCCACTCCGCCGGGGAGTCCGCCGACCGTGATGGTCAGCGAGCCCGCCGGAGCGGCGGGCGGTGGCGTGACGCCCGGCGATGATCCGCCGCATGCGGCGGCGGCACCCACGATCGCCAGCGCCAGACATCCGCCTAACGGAAAGCGCGTTCGCGGCGCGCGCGGTGCCGGCGGGCGGCGCCCACGCCCAACGCTACGGAACAAGGACCGATCCTACGACAATAGTCGCGGCGGCGGTTGCCGGGCCGCTCTGTGCCGTGATGGTCGCGATGCCCGCGCCCACCGCCGCCACCTGGCCGGTCGCGGATACCGTCGCGACGGATTCGTTGCTGGACGTCCATGAGACTGGCGCGCCGACGATGATCGCGTTGGAGGAGTCGCGGGCGACCGCGGTGAGCGTTACCGTTTCGCCGATCGCGAGCGCCTTGAGCGTCGGCGTCACGGTGATGCTCGCCGCCGGCGGCAGCACGACGACGATAGAGGACGTGCCCGTCTTCCCTTCGCTCGCGGCGGTGATCGCCGCGGTCCCCGGTGCGACCCCGGTCACGACACCGGTATCGTCGATCCGCGCGATGTCGGGCTGCGCGCTGGTCCAGGTCAGCACACGCCCGGTGAGCGGGTGCCCGCCGACATCGAGCAGCGTCGCGGTGAGATGTACCGTTCCGTTGGGCACGAGTGTGTCCGCCGCCGTGGTCACCACTACCACGGCCACCGGAGGCGGCAGCACCGTGATCGTCGCAATGCCGGATTTTCCCGCCGCGCTGGCGGCGATCTGCACTTGGCCTGTTCCGACGCCGGTCACGACGCCGGCGTCGCTCACGGTGGCGACGGCAGCGTTCCCGGTGTTCCAGAACACCTGCTGCCCATTCACTGGGGCGCCGTTCGCGCCCGTGACTGTGGCGTGCAACGTCATCGAGGCGCCGACGGGGACGCTGCCGGTGTCCGGCGATAGCGTCACCGATGCCACGGCGCCGTTGGGCGAAGTCGAATCTCCGCTGCACGCGAGCGCGAGCGCCGCCGCGGCGACGGCGACCGCGCGCGACGAGCGGAACATACAGGGCAGGGCACGAGAGAGAAACGTCATGGCGGTGTCGCTGCGACTCGATCGGGGAAATCTCCGGCGGCGGGCGCACGGGTCAGTGCCCTCACGCCGGCGCCTCCGGCTCGGAAGGCCTGCAAGCGACGCGCCAACCGAAGATCAGCATGGTGGCGACCTGCCTTGCCGTCGACGCCGCCAACCGCTAGACATCGACAGAACCTGTCGATATGTCGCAATGATCGCAACAGTTCGTGCCATCGTCACCGCGGCGGCGGCATCCGAGGCTCGGAGGAGACCACCACCATGACCCGATCACGATGCACCCGCATCGTCGCACCGCCGGCATTCGCCATCATGGTGCTGGTGGGCGCCCCGCATCGGCTCACCGCGCAACGCGACACCACCAGCCCCGCGGCGGTCGCCATGCGCGAGGGCGCGCGGCTGGATCGCGACGGTGCCACGGCGCAGGCCCGCGTCATCTTCCAGCGTCTCATCGACTCATCGGCCACCCCCGCGGCCAAGGCGGCAGCGCAGCGCGCGATGGCCATGTCGTACGCATTCGACGGGGATTGCGCAAATACCGTCAAGTACGAGGCGCTCGTCATCGGCTACTGGCACAGTCGCGAACAGGCGGAGCCACAAAACGCCTTCTATCAGGAGGGCGAGATGGCGAACGAAGGCGCGCGTGTGTGCATCGATGCGGGCGACCTCGAGACCGCGGAGCAGTGGTATCGCAAGGGCTACGCGATGGGCATCGAGGAACCGGCTCCGGTCACGCACCCAAAGGCCCTGTGGGACTTTCGGCTCGCCCATGCGTTAGGCAGGCTGGCCGCGCGGCGGGGCGATGCGGCGGAAGCGAAGCGGCAGATCGCCGCCGCACGGCGGATGCTGGACAGCGACACGGCCATGGCGGCGCAGCAGGAGCGCTTCTTCCCGTATCTGGTGGCGTATGTGGCGCTCTATACCAACGACCTCGCGACGGCGGACGCGCAGTTCACCAAGGCGATCAGCCTCAAAGGGAACGAGCATGATCCGTTCATGCTCTGTTTGTTGGCCATGACGTACGAGCGCATGGGGCAGCGAGCGCGCGCGACCGCCGCGTACCGGATGGCCTACGATCTGGCGACGGGGCACAACCCGCCGGCGGCCTACGTTAGGCCATTGGTTCGCAAGAAACTCGGACTGGCTGGCCGGTAAGTTCGGCCGGCGATCGTGGCGATGGACGGTCCGATGCAGAACATCGGGATGACGCCCCCACGATCGCGCGGCCAGGATCGAACGACGCCCCGTTGCGGCGCACGTTTCGCGGCAACCCTACTGCAGAATCGACCGGGGATCAACCGAGGTGGCCCGGTGCGCGGGCACGGACGCGGCCAGCGCGCCGATCGCCACGATGAACGCCGCCGCCCCGGCGAGCACGAACGGATCGAGCGGCCGCACGTGAAAGACGACTGAGGCCATGACGCGCGAGAACGCGATCGCGCCGGCGAGCCCGATGCCGACGCCGGTCAGCGACACGGCGAGCCCCTGCCGCAGGACCAGTCGCTGGATGGCGCCGCGCTCTGCGCCTAACGCCATGCGCACGCCGAATTCGCGCGACCGCAACTTCACCCCGTATGAGAGCGCGCCGAAAATGCCTAACGCGGCCAAGCCCAACGCTACGAGCGCGAACGTGCCGAGTACCGTGAGCGTGAACTTTTGCTGGCTCGCTCCCTGTCCAATCGCGTCGTTCAACGTCATCGCGCGGTACACGACGAGCTGCGGATCCATGGCCGCCACCGTACGACGAATGATCGGAAGGAGTGCCTCGGGGCGTCCGGTGGTGGACACGATCTGCGTCAGGCTCCAGTTGCGGTCGCCGGCGAACTGGGCATGGGCGTGGTACACGTACGCTGCAATGCGTCCTTCGACATCCACCGCGACGTCGGGAACCACACCGATAACCTCCCAGTCGTGGCCGCCCGTGCGCAGTCGCTGACCGATTGCATCGACGCCCGGGAAGAGGCGCGCCGCCGCGGAGACGCTCACCACGACACGCAACGGCGTGCCGGCCGCGTCGCGGGCATCGAACGCCCGACCCTCGAGGATCGGAATGCCCGCGGCCCTAAAGTAGTCGCCCGACACGACGCGCTGCTCCCCGCCAACGCCCGCGTCCTTCCGGCCGACCATGGGCCCGGTGAGTGGTTGGGTCCCCCAGTTGTGGTATGAGCCGCTGGCCGGGATCTTCGAGATCCCGCCCGCGGCGCGCACGCCCGGCAGCCGCTCGAGACGCCCGGCGATGTCGTCGTAGAACCGCGCCCGCGCAGTCGAGTCGTATCGCGCGTCGGGCAAGTGCAGCTCGAACACCCGAGCGTTGTTGGTCTTCACCCCGAGGTCCAGCGAACGGAGGCGAGGGAAGCTGATGAGCAGCAGTCCCGCTCCCACCCCCAGCACGAACGCGAGCGCCACCTGCGCGATCACGAGGTTGGTGCGGAGGCGGCCGTGACTCTTCAGTCCGGACAAGGCGCGGCCCTCGGCGCGCAGCGCGTCCACGGGCTGGGCGCGGGCGGCGCGCAGCGCGGGGGCGAAACCGAACAGCACCGCGCTCGCCGTGGCGATGAGCAGCGAGAAGCCGAGCACGCGCGGCTCGACGGACAACGACGTGAGGCGCGGCACCGAGCCCGCGCCGAGCGCGACGATAGCCGACATCGCGAGACGCGCCACCACGAGGCCGGCGATGTCTCCCGCGAGCGCGAGCACGACGCTCTCGGCGAACAGCTGCCGCAGCACGCGTGCGCGGCCGGCACCGAGCGCGACCCGTAAGGCGAACTCGTGGGTGCGGGCCGAGCCGCGGACCAGGAGGAGGGTCGCGACGTTGACACACACCAGCAGCAACACCAATCCCACGGCGCCGAGCATCAGCTCGAGCGACCGGTTCGCGGCACCCACGACATCGTCTTTGAGCGGATAGAGGATGGCGTGGATGTCGCGCGCGCCCGTGTATTGGCGCGCGAACCGCGCGCCTACCGCATCTAATTCCGACTGGGCACGGGCGAGCGATATTCCGGGACGCAACCGGCCGATCACATCGAGGTAGTGATTGTTGGCGTTCTCGGCGTCGAGCCCGGGCCTGAGATCGAGGGGGACCCATGCCGTGACGCCGTCGGCCAGCGGATCGACGTATCCCGCGGGCATGACACCGACGATGGTGTACGGCTCGCCGCTCATGAGGAGCGTGCGCCCAACCGCCGACGCATTGCCATGGAACACGCGCTCGAAGAGGTCGTGGCTCAGGATGACCGACGGTGCGCCGTTCTCTTCATCGGTGCCGAAGGCGCGTCCGATAGCGGGTTGCACGCGCACCACATCGAAGTAGTCGGCGCTCACCGGCAGGATGCGAATGCGCTCGGGGTGATCACTCGAGCGGATGTCTTTGCCAACGGCATCGTACGTGAGGGCTGCCGCGATATGATCGAACGACGAGAGCTGCTGCCGGTAGGCGAGATAGTGCAGCGGCGTCACAAAGTTTCGATCGGGGTAGCCCGTGAAGTACTGATAGAGCCGGACCATGCGGCCCGGCTGCTGGTACGGAAGCGGCTGGAGAAGCACGGCATCGACGGCGCTGAACACGGCGGTGGTGCCGCCGATGCCGATGGCCAGCGTGAGGATCACCACGATGGCGAACCCGGGGCCGCGGGCGAGCGTGCGCACGGCGAACGACAGGTCGCGGACGAGTTCCTCGAACAGCCGGGTGCCGCGCGCGTCGCGGACGTCTTCTTTGGTGCGTTCGACTCCGCCTAACGTAATGGCTCCGCGACGCCGGGCTTCGGCGTCGTTGAGCCCGGCTCGGCGCAGCCGTTCCGCTTCCATGTCGACGTGGAACCGCAGCTCTTCCTCGAGCTCGCGCTCCTCCCGGCGGCGGAAGACGAGGCTCCGCAGTCGCGTAACGAGGTCGGCGAGCGCGCTCACGCGGTGCCTGGCACGAGGCGCGCGCGCAGGATGTCGTTCACGGCCGACGAGGCGCGCTGCCACGACGCGCGCTCGACTTCGAATTGGCGTTTTCCCAGCGCCGTGAGCTCGTAGTAGCGCGCGCGCCGCTTGTTCTCGGTGGTGCGCCAGGCGGAGGTGACCCACCCGCGGCGCTTCATGCGGACCAGGGCCGGGTAGAGCGACCCTTGGGTGACGAGGAAGACGTCGTTGGACATGCGCTCGATGCGCTGCGCGATGCCCCATCCGTGCATGGGCTCGAGCGCCAGCGTTTTGAGCACGAGCATTTCCAACGTGCCCTGGACCAGTTCCACGTGTCGCCCCTTCAGGTAATCTGAAGGACAGGGTAGCGATGCTCCTTCAGATTGTCAACAGGTGACCAACTACCAGCTCCCCCGTTCGCCGAGCGATGCGATGACTTTACTCAGGCGGACGGCCGCGTTGCGCCAGTTGCGCTCGACGGAGCGTTGGGCGGCGTCGGCGTTGGCGGCATCGATTTTTTCGATGATCGCGTCGTGTTCGGTGACCGAGCGGCCGATTTCATCGACGAGGGCGCTGGTGTAGAGGCGGACGTAGCGTTCGGCTTGTGGCTTGATGGCATCGTGGAGGGCGAGGAGGCGCGGGCCGGCGCCCGCCTCCACGTAGCGCCGGTGGAAGCTCATGTCGAGGTCGAAGATGCGGAGCGGGTCCGGGTGGCCGGGGCGGGACGCCTCGCTGAGTTTGACGTTGATCTGGTGGAGTTGGGCGACCAGCGCGCCGCGCTGTGGGGGGGCGACGGCGGCCGCGTCGCGGGCGGCGAGGCCTTCGATGGCGCCGATGATCTCGAACAATTCGCGCGCGTCCTCCTGGGTGAGGGGGGCGATCACCAGGCGCTGCTCCTTTTGCCGACCCACGCCGGTGATGTAACCTTCCTGCTGGAGGCGGTGGAGCGCGCTTCGGACCGGGGTGCGGCTGACGCCCAACCGTTCGGCGATGTCGCTTTCGATGATGCGGGATCCGGGGGCGAGTCGGCCGGAGATGATCAGGTCGCGGAGCTGTTCGTAGGCACGGGCGATGCGGTCGCCGCGCGTCGCGCGTTTAGCGGCGGCGCGGTGACTGGCGCGTGCGGTCTTCAACGCCTCGGGCATGTGGTGGGGGCTCCCGGTTGCGAGCGTCCGCTCACCCGGGGGCCGAGGGCGCCGGGAACCGGCGTGGTGTCGCGGTCACGGGGGGTGCGGAACGGGATTGCGTGCAGAGACGAGTACATAGTAGGTGGGGTGGAAGCTATACCGGGCCCGCGGGCTCCGGCAAGCGGCCGCCGGCTGGTCCGGCCGGACCCCACTGTATACCTTGCAGTATACTCTTTCGCATTACATATTGGTCCCCAGAATGCGACGGCGAGGGCCTCCCGCGGGGGCCACGCCATCCCCCCCCCCCAACGTGGCCCACCCCGACCCCGTACACCCATGCCCAAGCAGGCGCTCGATCACTCCGGCCGGCCCGGCGACCGCCCTCCCATCCCCGCCCCCGCCAAGCCAGCCGCCAGCCCGATCTCCGTGCGCCAGCTTCGGACGCACGAAGAGTTTGTCGCCTGCGTTGAACTCCAGCACGCCGTCTGGGGCGCCACCTTCAGCGAACGCGTCCCCGCCGCTATCCTCAAAGTCGTCCAACGCATCGGCGGCATCACGGCCGGCGCCTTCGATGCCGACCAACGCCTCGTCGGATTCGTCTTCGGCCTTACCGGCGTCGAAAACGGACGCCTCGTCCACTGGTCCGACATGCTCGCCGTCCGCGCTGACATGCGCGACCATGGCATCGGTCGCCACCTGAAAGAATTCCAACGCGACACTCTCCGCCGACTCGGCGTAGGCCGGATCTACTGGACCTTCGACCCGCTGGTCGCCCGCAACGCACACCTCAACCTCAACCGGTTGGGCGCACACGTCGTCGAGTACATCCCCGATATGTACGGCGCCGAAACGAGTAGCGAACTCCACCGTGGACTCGGCACCGACCGGTTCATCGTCGCCTGGGACATCGACGGCGACGCGCCCCAAGGACGCGACGAGCTGGGCTCGCACCACCCTCCCGCGGGGCGCACCGCACCAGTCCTCAACCCCATCGGCAGCGATGGTCTGCCGACCATCCCCGCGCTGGACGTTAAACGTTGCCCGCCGGAGGTACGCATTGCCGTGCCGATGGCCATCGATCAGGTGCAAGCACAGTCCCTCGTCGCGGCCGCCCGCTGGCGCGCCAGCACACGCCTCGCGATTCTCTGGACCATCGAGATGGGCTACAGCGTGGTCGGCTTCTATCGCGACGATGACGCGAAGTGCGGCTATTATGTGTGTTCGCTCACTCACACTCCACCCTCTGGTCAAGCGTGATGCTGCGCGTCGATCGCATCGTTCTCAGGGAAATCCGGCTTCCGCTCAAGGAGCCGTTCCGCATCTCGTCCGGCGTCGTCTCCGAGCGGCGCATCTTTCTCCTCGAACTGCACCACCCCGACGGTCTCGTTGGATGGGGTGAGTGCGTGGCCGGCGAGCAGCCCAACTACAGTGCCGAAACGATCGACACCGCGTGGTTTGCCATTCGCCAGTGGGTCGCGCCACGCATCCTCGGCACCGCGCTTGCCGGTCCGAGCGCGGTCCATGACCTTCTGGCGCACGACTTCCGCGGACACCACATGGCCAAGGCGGGCGTCGAGATGGGGTGCTGGGAGCTCGCCGCCCAACTGCAAGGCGTGTCCCTGTCCAAACTCCTTGGCGGAACGCGGGAGCGCATCGCCACGGGGATCTCGCTCGGGATCCAGGCGGATCCCGACGCGCTGGTCTCCCGCGCCCGCGCGGCGCACGGGCAGGGGTACCGCAAGATCAAGATGAAGATCGCACCCGGCCGCGACATCGCGTACGTGCGCGCCGTGCGCGATGCGCTCGGTGCCGCCGTCGAGTTGATGGCCGACGCCAACTCGGCGTACACGCTGGACGACACCCACACGCTGCGGCAGCTCGACGAATTCGAGCTCATCATGATCGAGCAGCCGCTGGGGCGTGACGACCTCGTGCGCCACGCGGTGCTGCAGAAGTCGCTGCGCACGCCGCTCTGTCTCGATGAGTCGATCACCGGCGTCGACCGGGCGGAGGACATGATCTCGTTAGGCAGCGGCCGGATCATCAACATCAAGCCCGGGCGCGTGGGCGGCTTCGGCTCATCGCTCGCGATTCACGATCTCTGCCAGCGGCACCACATCCCCGTCTGGTGCGGCGGCATGCTGGAGAGCGGCGTCGGCCGCGCGCACAACGTAGCACTGGCCTCGCTGCCGAACTTCACGCTGCCTGGCGACCTGTCACCGAGCGCCCGATACTGGGAACGGGATATCGTCACGCCGGAGTGGACCATGGACCCGGACGGGATGGTGCGGGTGCCGCTCGACCGGCCGGGCATGGGCGTGACGGTGGACATGGATCGCGTGGACAAAATGACGGTGCGCTGCGAGGTCCTGGACCGATGATGCGGCGACCACAACGCACCGCACTGGAGAGTGTCATGCATGATCAGGGAGCGCACACCCGCGCGCGCGCGCGGGTCCAACTGGGCATCGCGCTCGCCCTCGGCTTCGTGGTATGCGGTGGCGGTGCTCGCCTAACGGCGCAAGCCGCCGCCTCGCGCACCGATCCCGCCCTGCAGCGCCTGCAGGGCGAGATCGCGGCGTTGGCGAAGATCTCGAAGGGCACGGTAGGCGTGGCTATCGTCCACCTCGAGACCGGGCGGACGGTGGTGCTGAACGGCACCGACGCGTTTCCCATGGCCAGCACGTTCAAGGTGCCGGTGGCCGTGCAGCTCCTCACGCGCGTGGATCGCGGCGACTTGCGGATGGACAGCCTCATCGCGCTGCGCCCGGGCGATCTGCATCCCGGCAGTGGCACGCTCACGCAGCTGTTCAATCAGCCGGGCGTCGAGCTGTCCGTACGCAACCTGATGGACCTGATGCTCCGCATCAGCGACAACAGCGCCGCCGACCTCATGCTGCGGACCGCGGGCGGCGCCCAGGCGGTGACGGCACGGCTCCGCGCGTTAGGCGTGAACGGCATTCGCGTCGATCGCCCGACCGTCCGCCTGATTGCCGATTACATCGGCATCCCGAACCTGCCGAGTGATACCGTGTCGCCCGCGGAATTCCGCGTCCTGGCGAAGGCGGTGCCCGACAGCGTGTCCCAGGCCGCGGCGACGGCGTTCGAGCGCGACCCGCGGGACCAGGCCACGCCGGAGGGAATGGCGGCGCTGCTCGAAAAGATCTGGCGCGGCAAGGCGCTGAGCCCGGCCAGCACGGAACTGCTGCTCGACGTCATGCACCAGTGCCTCACCAGCGACAACCGGATCCGGGCGATGCTGCCGCCCGGCACTCCGGTAGCCGACAAGACCGGCACGTTAGGCGGCGGGGATCGCATCCGCGGCGCCGGCACGCAGAACGACGTCGGCATCATCGACCTCCCCGACAGCGCCGGACACGTGATCACGGTGGTCCTCGTGAAAGGCGAGGATGACGAGAAGCGCGGCGAGCGAGCGATCGCGCAGATCGCGCGCGCCGCCTACGACTACTTTCTCGCGAGTCCGGACGGTTCGTTCGGTGCGCCCACGCCGGCCGCCCGCCGGTAGTGGACGCGCCGCTTTCCGGCAGCCACGGCCCCCCCCCGCTGGTCCCGGCCGCGCTGCGCGAGACGCTGATCGCGCTGCGGCGTGACCTGCACGAGCATCCGGAACTCTCCTTTCTCGAGACGCGGACCAGCGATCGGCTGCACGCGGCGTTGGCCGCAGTCGAGCCGGCGCGGCTGGACCGGGTCGCAGGCACGGGCCTGATCGCGCGCATTCGCGGGCGCGACCCCGGCGCGCCGATGGTGGCGGTTCGCGGCGACATCGATGCGCTGCCGATTCAGGAAGCGACCGGGTTGCCGTTCGCGTCGCGGACCGCTGGCGTGATGCACGCGTGCGGGCACGACGTGCACGCCACGTGGGCCGTGGGCGTGGCGCACCTCTTGGCCCGCGACCCCGCGCACGGCGATGTGCTGGTGCTGCTCCAGCCGGCGGAGGAGACCGGGCGCGGCGCACGCGCGGTGCTCGACTCCGGCGCGTTAGGCGGTGTGCGCGCGATCTTCGGCGGACACGTGGACCGGCGATTCGCAGTTGGGCAGGTGGTCGCGGAGCCGGGCCCGCTCGCGGCCGCGGCCGACGCGTTCGAGATCGAGTTGGTGGGGCGGGGGGCGCACGGTGCGCGCCCGCACGAGGGCGCGGATCCGATCGTCGGCGCGGGCGCGCTGATTGGCGCGCTCCAGACGATCGTGTCCCGGCGCCTGAATCCGGCCCGGCCCGCCGTGGTGACGGTCGGGAGCATGCACGCCGGCTCCGCGCCTAACGTGATTCCGGAGCGTGCCGTGTTGTCGGGCACGCTGCGGGCGCTCGACGCCGATACGCGACAGGCGCTGCATGATGAGCTGCGGCGCATTGCCGCGGCGACGGCGGCGACGTACGGCCTGCTGGCCACCGTGAAGATCGAGCTCGGACCGCCGCCGATCGTGAATCCGGCCGGCCCCGCCGAATGGGCGCGCCGCGCCGCGGTCGCGGTGCTGGGACAGGACGCGGTGGTGCCGCTCGGCGTGCTGAACATGGGCGGGGAAGACTTCGCCTACTATATGGAAGGCATTCCGGGATGCTTCCTGCGCATCGGCGCGCGCGAGCCGGGCGGCGAGCAGATTCCGGCGCATTCGCCGAAATTCTACGCCGCCGAGGAGAGCATTTGTGTCGGCGCCGCCGTGCTCGCAGAGACGGCACGGATCGCATCCCAGGCGCTGGCTGAAGGTCGCTAGCCTAACGACATGCTCGGCGCGCGCGCTCGCGCAATCGCGCGCCGAGCGGGCTCTCACTCGAGGAGCACCATGAGCCAGACGTTGCGACGCACGCTCGGCCTGAAGGACCTCCTCCTCATCGTCGTCGGGACGGTGATCGGCTCCGGCATCTTCATCGTTCCGGCCACGACGTTGCAGCAAACGGGGAACAGCGTGACGGTCGCGCTGCTGGTCTGGCTCGTGGCCGGCGTGCTGTCACTGCTGGGCGCCCTGACGTACGGCGAGATGGGCGCGGCAAACCCCGACGCCGGCGGCCTCTATGTGTATATCCGTGACGCGTTCGGCGAATTGCCGGCGTTCCTGTACGGATGGACGGCTCTCCTCGTTATCGCCAGTGGCTCGGTCGCGACGCTCGCGGTGGCGTTCAGCGCGTACCTCGGCCAGATCGTGCCCATTTCGGGGACCGCGGCCAAGGTGGTTGCGGTGCTGATGATCATCGTGACGATGGTCATCAACGTGCGCGGGACGCGCGGGAGCGCGAACGTCCAGAATTGGACCACCGGCCTCAAGGTGACGGCGCTCGTGGTGATCAGCGTGGTGCTCATCGTCGTGGGGAGTGGCGGGCCGGCCGCTGCCCCGGGGGCGGTGCCCGCACCGGCGTCGCACCCGGCCATCTCGTTCTCGATGTTCGCGACAGCGATGATCGGTGTGTTGTGGGCCTACGAGGGTTGGCAGTATGCGACGTTCGCGGCCGGCGAGACGCGTGATCCCCAGCGCACGTTTCCGCGCGGGATCATTATCGGCACGGCGTGCATCATCGGGATCTACGTGCTGGCCAACTTCGGCTACGTCGCTGCGTTAGGCGCAGGGCGCGCGGCGCAGAGTCCGCGGATCGCGGCCGACGCCGTGGGCGCCGTGCTGGGGCCGATGGCGGGGAAGGTGATCGCGGCCATCATTCTCGTCTCGATGTTCAGCGCGGCCAACGGCCTCACCCTCACGGCACCGCGTCTCTACTACGCGATGTCGCGCGATGGCGTGTTCTTCCGCAAACTCGCCGAGGTGCATCCACGCTTCGGCACGCCGGCATTCGCCATCGTCGCGTGCTCGGTGTGGGCGATGTGTCTCGCCGCGACCGGCTCGTTCGAGCAGCTCTTCACCTACGTCGTGTTTGTCGGCTGGATCTTCTACGCCCTGGGCGGCTTGGCCATCTTCACCTACCGTCGCCGGCAGCCTAACGCAATACGGCCGTTCAAGGTTCCCGGCTACCCGGTCACGCCGATCCTCTTCGTGGCCTCGGCGCTCGCGGTGGTCGTCAACACCGTGGTCACGCAGCCCGGCCGCGCGGCGTTAGGCTTGATCGTAACGGTGGTCGGCGTGCCCGTGTTCTTCGTATGGCGCGCCAATCGCACACGTGCAAACCGTCGTCGGGGTGATGTGTAAGGCGAGCACGGACCGGCGAATCAAGTGACAACGCTCTGTGAGAACGGATCAAGCGGATAACCGCGGATCGTTCGGCCCGCCGGAAGAGTGCCGACCGCCTGACCAGCCATGATCTGTTGTTCACAACAACGCATACGTAGCGTGCTCCGTGCTCGGAGTGCTACCCACGTCCGGCACGATCCGGGTTGTTATCCGTCTCATCCGTTCTCGCAGGGCGTTGTCACTTGCTCTGGCGCACCGTACCGGCCTTTCCTCTCACCTTACAACCGGAATCGTTACCGATGATGGATACCGCGCCGAGCGATACACGCGCTCCGTCGCGGCGCGGTAGTCCGACGCGCTCGCCTTGAAGATGTTCGGGACGAACGTCTGCGGGTTCCGATCGATGAGTGGGAACCACGTGCTCTGCACCTGCACCATGATCCGGTGGCCCTTGAGGAACCGGTAGTCCTGCGTGTGCAGATCGATGGTGATGGGCGTGACCTTGCCCGGCGTGAAGGGCTCGGGTTTGTCGAAGCCGTTGCGGAAGCGGCCGCGGAATACGTCGTTCGCCACCATCAGCTCCCAGCCCGACAGCTTCCAGTCTTGCGGGTATTGCTCCGGATAGACGTCGATGAGCTTCACGACCCAATCGGCGTCGGTGCCGGTCGTGGAGACGAAGAGTTTTGCTGTGATGCTGCCGGCGATCGTCACGTCCTCGGTGAGCGGCTCCGTTTCCCACGTGAGCACGTCGGCGCGCCCGTCGACAAAGCGTTGATCCTCGACCAGCCACGTGTACCAGTTCGAGCCGTGCGGAAAATACGTGGCCTGGATGGGGCGATGCCGGTACGGCACGGGGTGCGCGGGATCGGAGACGAAGCTGTCCGAGGCTGACGCATTGCCGCCGGCCGGTTGGTCGAACGAGAGGCCGCCATCCGCGTGCACATACAACGTGCGGTCGGTGGTCTGCTGCTTGGGTGGCCACGCATCCCACGAGCGCCATGCCCCGTCACCGGCCTCGAACGTCAGCGCCTCGGGCTCCTTGAAGTCGCCGCGGTCCTTGAGAAAATGCGCGAACCACGGGGCGAGCACCGCTGTTTGGAAGTGCTCCGACGTAGGGCTGCCGAATGGAATTTCGCCTAACGTGTCGCCGCGCATCCGCGCCCACCCGCCGTGGTTCCACGGACCCACCACGAGATAGTTGAGGTGGTTCGGGTCGTGCTGTTCGAGCGTCTCGTAGATCTTGATCGGCCCGTAAAAGTCTTCCTGATCCCACCACCCCGCCACGTTCAGCGTTGGCACCGTGACGCTCGTCAGGTACGGCGACACGGCCTGCTTCTGCCAGAATGCATCGTCGCTGGGGTGCGCAACGAAGTTCTCCCACGTGGGAATCTTGCCGTGCAGATACTTCGCGTCGACGTTCGACAGCGGCCCCAGCGCGAGATACCACTGGTACGTGTCGTATCGATCGAAGGCGAAGTTCTCGTTCTCCTTGGACGACTCCATCATCGCGGCGTACTCGAATCCGTAGCTCAACCGAAATGCGCCGTTGTGATGAAAATCATCGCCGATGAACATGTCGGCGGGCGACGCCTGGGGCGACACGGCCTTGAGCGCGGGATGCGGGTCGAGCATGGCCATCACCGTCAGCCAGCCCGGATACGAGATGCCCAACATGCCTACGCGCCCATTGTTGTTCGAGACGTGGGCCAACAGCCAATCGATGGTGTCGTACGTGTCGGTGCTCTCGTCGATCGCGGACTTGTCGGCCTTGTCGCGCGGCGGCCGCATCATCACGAACTGTCCTTCCGAGCCGTAGCGTCCGCGAATGTCCTGGAAGACGAAGATGTATCCGTCGGCGGCGAGAGCTCGATAGTATCCGGTAAAGTTGGTGGATGCGTGTCCGATGCCGTACGGCGTGCGGGTCAGGATGAACGGGAGTGCGGCGTGTTCACCCTTCGGTACGAAGATCGTGGTGTGCAGCTTGACCCCGTCCCGCATCGGGATCATGACATCGGTCGAATCGAACGCGGCAGCGGGGGGCGCGGCCTCGCCCTGCTGCGCAGCGAGCGTGCGAGGGAGGGGGGCGCAGAGCAGGAAGGCGAGCGCGATGCGCGCCCAACCCCGGCCGCAGCCGGCGGGTGCAGTGCTCATGATCGATTGATGTCCGGTTAGTGCGTGTACCCGGGCCCGCGGACGATGTCGCCCGGCTTCGCTCCGGTCGATTGTCCGTCGAGCACCACCTGCACGCCATTCACGAAGACGTGCTTCATCCCCACGGAGAGCTGGTGCGGCTTCTCGTACGTTGCCCGATCGATGATCGTGTTCGGATCAAACACGACAATGTCAGCATACATCCCTTCGTGCAACATCCCGCGGTCGCGAATCGACAGGCGCGCGGCCACGGCCCACGTCATCTTGCGAATCGCATCCTCGAGGCGGAGCACGTGCTGCTCGCGCACGAACCGGCCTAACAGCCGCGGATAGTTTCCGTATGAGCGCGGATGCGTCATCCCCTTCGCGCTGTCCGGATCGAGTCCCTCGGCGTCGGTGCCGAACTTCATCCACGGCTGCTGAATCTGCATCGCCACATTGGAGTCGGACGCGATGAACAGAATCTGCCCCAACCGGTTCTTCTCGGCAATGGTCAGATCGACCAGCGCATTGGCCCAACTCTCGCCCATCGCGCTGGCAATGTCGGACAAGCGCTTTCCCTCGTATCGCTTGAGGGAGTCGACCTCGAATCCCACCACCTCGTCATTCTGCGGTGTCGCGCCAAGGCAGAGGTTCTCCCACTTGTCGCGCTCATCCGTGATCATGTCGTTGATGATCCGCGCCCGGGTTGCCGGGTCACGCAGTCGCTCGAGCAGTTTGCCATCGGCATGCGCCCACGGCGGAATGCACGACGACAGCCCGTTCGCCCCCGCCGTGTACGCGTACTGATCGGCTCCGACGTCCTGACCCGCGGCGCGCGCCGAATCGATCTTGGCAACGACCAATTTGGCCTTGGGCCAATTCTCCACACCGGCCGCTTTCAGATGATAGATCTCCACCGGCACGCCGCCTTCGCGGCCGATCGTCATCGCCTCGTCCAGCGCCTCGAGTAATTTGTCGCCCTCGGAGCGCATGTGCGTGATGTACACACCGCCGTAGGGCGCCATCGCTTTCGCTTCTTCCACCAGCTCCTGCGTCGAGGCATAACTGCCCGGCGGATAGATCAGCGCGCTGGCGACGCCAAACGCACCATCCTGCATCGCGTGCCTAACCACTGCGCGCATGGTGTCGAGCTCCGCCGGCGTCGCCGGCCCTTCGGCCATTCCCTTCGCGTACGCACGCACCGTCGCGGCGCCCACGAACGAACCGAAATTGACCGACGCTTTGCGCCCGGCCATTTCTTCCAGCCAGTTGCCGAAGCCGTGCGGCCCCTCGAACGATTCCATCAACCGCTTCTCCGCCGTGTCGGCCCCATCGACATTCACGTACATCGGGATGAGCTTGTCGTTCGCCGGAGCGGGTGTTTCCCCTTCGCCGAAGATCATCGTGGTGACGCCCTGCGTCGTCATGCTCACGACACGGCTGTCGCCGTTGACCAGTTGCGCGACGGACTGCGCCTGGATGTCGATGAATCCGGGCGCGACAACCATTCCGCGTGCGTCGATTCGCT
>JANWIF010000116.1 GCA_025450035.1 Gemmatimonadaceae bacterium | reverse complement strand
CGCCCGGTGTCCCACCGGATTCTGAAACGCGGACGCGCGTACCGCCCGCGCCCCACTGTTGGAGGTCGGCGAGGGTGATTGCGCGAAGGGGAAGGTTTGTTCGCACCATGGACACGCTACGTCCGCCGACGGTGCGCGGTGAGCGGAGCGTGGCAACCAGTTTGAGTCCGCCATTGTCGACGAGGAGGTCGCTCACCTGGTGGTTCGCGAGCGACTGGGCCACCTCGGAATAGGAGACCTCGGGGATGGGCGCCGAACCGGGGAGGAGGAGGCGGTAGGCGACGATGGCGATAAGGATCGAGGCACCGAGGGCGGCGCCGATAGGCCACCAGCGGCGAGCGGGGTTGGGTCCCTTCCGTCGCGGTGTGCCGGGGGGGGGAGGGGAGGGAATGGCGGCGTTGTGTGAAGAGGGGGGCACGTATCGTCTGCGGAAGGAGTTCTGGCGAGAGGACGCCGAGGGTGGCGCGATGTAACGACCGCTCGGGAAACGATCGCCAAGGCGAATCGTAGCGGGCGGGGTTCGTCAATTTCCCCTCTCGGAGACGCGCTTTCCTTCTCCTGTTTCATGGGAACGTACATGACACTGGCAGAACCCTGCGACCATTTTCCTTGGGAACGCGCTCAGGACACCTTGCGCGTTTTGCGGCGGAGGAAATCCATGAGGATGAACTGGCCGAGCGTCATGGTGTTGGTGAAATAGGCTTTGCCGCGGCTGATAGCGGCGACGCGCTTGACGAAGTCCACCAGCGCGCGATCGCGCGCGAGCATGAAGGTGTTGATCATGATCCCGCATCGCCGGCAATCGGCGACCTCGCGCAGCGTTTGGGCGGCGACGAGTGCGTCGAGCCCCATGGAATTTTTATAGATCGTCCCGTTAGGCATGGTGAGCGCGCTGGGCTTGCCGTCGGTGATCATGACGATCTGGCGCATGTCCTTCTTCTGCGACATCAGGATGCGGCGGGCGAGCTTGAGTCCTTCGGCGGTGTTGGTGTGGTACGGTCCCACCTGGGCGTGGGCGAGCCGTGCGAGGGGGATTTCCTCCGCGGAGTCGTGGAAGAGCACCACCCGCAGCGTGTCGCCCGCGAACTGCGTGCGAATGAGGTGGGTGAGCGCGAGCGCCACTTTTTTTGCCGGCGTGAAGCGATCTTCGCCATAGAGGATCATCGAGTGCGAGGTGTCGAGCATCAGCACGGTGGCGCACGACGAGCGGTACTCGGCCTGGCGCACCATGAGGTCGCTATAGTCCAGGTCGATAGGCACGTCCAGCGAACCATTGCGGATGAGCGCGTTCTGGAGCGTGGCGTTGACATCGAGGTTCATCGTGTCGCCGAACTCGTACGTCTTGCTCGTGGCGTCGGCCTCGATGCCGGTAGCGAGGTACGGTGTGTCGTGGCTGCCAAAGCTGGACTTGCCGAGCGAGCCGAGGAGACCCCGCAGCGTTTTGAAGCCGAGAAAATCGATGCCTTTTTCGGTGAGCTGGAACTGCACATCGCGGGCGGCGGCGCGCGCGAGTCCGCCGGGTCCGGTGACTTCCTCGTGGCCGGATGGCATCTGCGGCGGCGCCTCGATATTGAGGAACCCTTCCTCGACCATGCGTTGGATGATCTCATCGAGCAGTTTGGCCAACTTGGCAGCGCTCTCGCCGTCGTCGGTGCCTTCGCCGCGCAGCGCCTCCAGCATTTCGGGCGTGAACTGCCCGCTCTCCATCAGCGCGTTCAGGATCGCTTCGCGCAGCGCTTCCATGGAACGATCCGCGTCGTCGCCGAACTCGCCCCAGTACGGGTGCTCCATCTTCCCGCCGGCGAACCCCGATTGCAGGAGGAAGTCGGCGAGTTTGTCGAGGAGCGCCTGGAGGTCGATGGCGTCGGCGATCTCGGGGCTGAACTTCGAATACGTATGAAACCGCATGAGGCCACCTTGGGGTTCGGAACCGCGCCAGCGGGCGGATGAGCGCCTACCGAATATGTAACATCCGCGCGGTATTTCTCTATGCGGACGACGCTGTCGGGGTGACGAACTTCTCGCGGGCCAGGCGGACGGCAGTATCGGCGGCACCGGCGACGCCGAGCCAGTCGGTGTTGAGGCACAGGTGGTAATTCTCGTGCGCGAGCCACGATCGCTTCCAGTATTTGCGCACGTAGTGTTCGCGTTGGCGGTTGGTGTCGTCCACACGCTTTTCCGCTTCTTTCTCGCTCAGGCCAAGGCGCTTCGCGGCGCGAGCGACGAGGGCGGGGCGGGGCGCGTAGCAGAAGATGTGGAGCGCGTCGTCGCGGGCGGCGAGCACGGACTGTGCGCCGCGTCCGACGAGGACGCAGTGTCCGCGGCTGGCGGCCTCGACAATGATGCGCTGGGTGACCTCGATGAGGCGTTCTTCGCTTGGGGGCAGCGCGTCATCGGGCGGGCCGGGCAGGATGTCGGGAGCGCCGAGGGCGAGCGTCGCGGCGAGTCGTTGGGCGAGCGACGGGACGCGCTCTTCGCGGGCTTCGACCTCGGCGACGGGCGCGCCTAACCGGACGGCGACTTCATCGACGAACACGTTGTCGAGCAGCTGCCAGCCGAGGGCGCCGGCGATGCGCGCCGCCACCTCTGAGCCGCCCGACGCGAACATGCGCGACACCGTGATGATGGCCATGGCCAGGGCCGGTTAGGCGAGCCGGCGCAAGCGGAGATGTTCGACGACGTGAAAGCCGAGCGCTTCCCAGACCGTGTTCGCCACTGCGTTGTCCGACGCGTTGTGGAGGCGCAGCTCGGTGATATCCCGGGCCACGCACCAAGCGATGGCGGCGTCGAGCAGGGCCCGGAGCACCCCTTGCCGGCGGGCACGCGGCACGACGTACACGGACGAGATGTAGCCGTGGGTCGGGGGGAAGAGTAGCGGCAATCCCCCCGCCTGCACACAGCGGAGGATGCCGACGACCTGCTCGTCGCGTTGGGCGAGGAAAATCACCTCGTCCGGCGAACGGAGCTGCGCGGCAAAAAGGCGGCGCGCGCGGTCGGGGGCATCGGGACGAACGCGTTCGTAAATCGGATTTGCGCGATGCTCCCGCACGAGTGCCAGTCGCAGGTTGACGATGAGCCCGAGGTCGCTCGGCGTGGCCGGCCGCACGGTTATCGTGCGGTCGTTCGCGGGCCGACCGGAATGGGTGCGCCGCTCGGGCGCAGGCGGATGAGACGCCTGGTGCTCGATCACGACATCATCCCGCCGCCAAACATGTCCTGGTTGGGGCGACGCCGTTCGGGCGGTTGCGCGCGACTGTACTGGCCCGCCGCGGAGCGTGACAGCTTCTTGCGCGCGACCAGGGCTTCGAGGACGAGCTCGCACGCGGCGGCGCTCGCCGCGGCGTCACCCTCGGCGGCGAGTGCGGTTTCGTGCACCAGCTCTGCGATGCCGGGCACGCGTTCGAACGCACGCGCCAGGCCCGCTGCGGACAGGTCCTCCGTGAGTTGCAGCGCGTTGCCGCGATCGAACCACATCACGATCTCATCGGTGTTCACGTTGCCGGCGCGCGATTGGAATGTGGCATCGGCCGCGCGGCGAATGATCTCGTCGGCAATCGCCTGGCCGCCGACGAGCTCGCCCTCGTACTCGAGTTCGATCTTGCCGGTGATGGCCGGCATCGCGGCATAGATGTCGGTGATGCGCGGCACGACCTCGCACTCGCCCGTGGCGAGCGCGCGGCGCTCTGCGTTAGACACCGCGTTCTCGAGCACGGTAATGGGCATGCGCTGCGACACGCCCGACCGCTTGTCGACGCGCTTGTCGACACGCGCCTCGAAGGCAATACGCTCGATGACCTCGGCCACGAAGTCCGGAACGCGCACCGCGAGGCCGCCGCGGATGGTCCACGCTTCCTGACGTGTGATCTCCATTCCGAGATCCACTTCCTCGGGATAATGGGTGGCGATCTCGCTGCCAATGCGGTCCTTGAGCGGCGTGATGATCTTGCCGCGTGCGGTGTAGTCCTCCGGATTCGCGGTGAAGCACAGCAGGACGTCGAGGCGAAGGCGGACCGGATAGCCTTTGATCTGGACATCGCCTTCCTGCATGATGTTGAACAGGCCCACCTGGATTTTTCCGGCCAGGTCAGGGAGCTCGTTCAAGGCAAAGATGCCGCGATTGGCACGCGGCAGCATGCCGTAGTGAATCGTGAGCTCGTCGGACAGGATGTGTCCACCACGCGCTGCCTTGATGGGATCGACGTCGCCGATGATGTCGGCAATGGTGACATCGGGCGTCGCGAGCTTCTCGACATAGCGTTCGTCGCGGCCGACCCACGCGATCGGCGTGTCGTCTCCATGTTCGGCAATGAGCGCACGCGCGAACTTCGAAATCGGCGCGAACGGATTGTCGTTCACTTCACTGCCGGCGATGATGGGCATTTGCTCGTCCAGCAGCGACGTCAGCGCGCGCAGAATGCGCGACTTGGCCTGGCCGCGGAGGCCGAGGAGAATGAAGTTGTGGCGCGAGAGGAGCGCGTTGACGATCTGCGGGACGACGCTGTCATCGTAGCCGAGTACGCCCTCGAAGATCCGGCCGCCGGCGGTGAGGCGGCGCAGCAAATTATCGCGCACTTCGTCCTTAACGGATCGGAGGGCGCGGTGCGGTGCAGCATGCGGCGAGCGCTTGAGCGCGCCGAGCGTTTCGGGGTTAGACGACACGACCATCTCCGTGACTGCGGGACGACTTGCGGTGCGCGGCCGAACATCGGCGGGCGCGCCCTGGTTCAGCGTACATTGGGGACACGCCCCGCCGCCAGGGGGCGGAGGGCGCTGGGGGGCGCTACGTTGCGTCGCGCGGTCAGTCGGCCGGCGACACCTCGACCAGATTGTCGTAAAACACGGGTCCGTGGCCGAGGTCGGTCTCGCGTTGTGAGGTGGTGTGGTTGGCGTTGTGGCCATCGGGAGTGAACTTGCCCCACCACACGGACGGCGCCCACACGGTGCCCGGTCGCACGCAGTCTTCCACGCGAGCGACGGCGAGGAACTCGCCTCGATCGTTGTGCACGGCGACGCGGATTCCGGACACGACCGCGCGCGCGGCGGCATCGAGTGGGTGAATGACGAGCTCCGGCTCGCGCGCGGCGTGACGCAGCGGTTCGATGTTGACGAACGTGCTGTTCAGAAACTGGTGCGCTGGCGACGAGATCAGCGTGAGCGGATAGCGCTCGGCCAGCGCGGGCGCGCGCTCGGGTGACTCGTACGGAGGTGTGTAGGTGGGAACCGGGTCGAGTCCCATGGCTTCCAATCGCTGGGACACGAATTCACAGCGACCACTTGGCGTGGGGAATCCGCCTTCGGCGAATGGCAGATACGGTCGCGGCACGGCCAGGCGCATCCAACCATTTGCGAGCAGTGCCTCGAGCGTGACGCCGGCGAGCTTGGGGCCCGCGCCCTCGAGCGACTGGCGGATGAGGGTGAGGTCATCGTCGCGCGTCGCGGGATGAGCGAGGCCCGCGCGCGCCGCGAGCAGTCGAAAGATTTCACTATTGGGCTTCGCCTCACCCACGGGTGCGATGGATGGCCGGTTGAGCGTGACGTAGTGGTGGCCATACGCCAAGTGGACATCCCAGTGCTCGAGCTGCGTGGTTGCCGGGAGCACGATGTCCGCCCAATCCGCGGTGTCGGTCTGGAAGTGTTCGAGCACCACGGTGAACAGGTCGGGGCGCGCGAGTCCGCGCAGGACCATGCCGCGGTCGGGGGCGACGGCGGCGGGGTTCGAATTATAGACGACGAGCGCGCGCACCGGCGGTCCGCCGACGCCGGCATCAGGCTGGGTGAGCGCTTCGCCTAACTTGATCATGTTGATCGTGCGCACGGGGGGCGAGAGGTCCGGGCGCTCGAGGGCCGCGCGATCGAACTCGAAATTCGCGCTGGTGGAGAGTTGCACGCCGCCGCCGGCGCGGCGCCAATGGCCGGTGAGCGCCGGCAGGCAGGCGATGGTTCGGACCGCCATTCCGCCTCCGGCATGGCGTTGGAGCCCGTAGTTGATGCGAACGAACGCGGCCCGCGCGCGGCCGTACCGTTGGGCGAGTGTAGTGATGCGCTCGGCGGGGAGTCCGGTGATGCGCGCGACACGCTCGGGCGGATATTCGGCCGCGCGCGCGCGCAATTCGGTTTCGCCGAGGGTGTAGCGCCGCAGGTAATCGTGGTCGACGAGCTCCTCGGCGAACAGCACGTGCATCATGCCAAGCGCGAGCGCCGCATCCGTGCCGGGCCGGATGGGGAACCACTCGTCGCACTGCTGCGCGGTGCGTGTGCGGAGCGGGTCGATGGCGATGACCGGTGTGCCGCGTCGCCGCGCCTCGAGCACGAAGGGCCACAGATGCGGATTTGACGTGAGCGTGTTGGTGCCCCAAAGGAGCACCAGATCGCTCTCAGGAATGCCTTCGGCATCTGCCCCGATGTTCGCGCCCACGGTCATGCGCATGCCGACGGTGCCTGCCATCGAGCAGATCGTGCGATCGAGCTTGGAAGCGCCGATGAGGTGGAAGAAGCGGCGGTCCATGGATGAGCCCTGCACCATCCCCATAGTGCCCGCGTACGAGTAGGGGAGAATGGCTTGCGGGCCGTCGCCAGATCGCGCGATATCAGACAGTCTGCTGGCGACCTCATCGAGTGCTTCGTCCCACGAGATGGGCTCGAAGCGCCCCTGGCCTTTGGCGCCACTGCGGCGCAAGGGGCGCGTGAGGCGGTCGACGTGATACGTGCGCTCGACGTAGCGATTGACTTTTGTGCAGAGAAACCCGCGTGTGAACGGGTGGTCGGGATCGCCTGCCACCCGTGTCGCGCGCCCGTTTTCGACGGTTACAAGCATGGCGCACGTGTCCGGACAGTCGTGTGGGCATGCGCCACGCACGACCGTCGCGCCGGAATGCGCTGCGGAGTCGATGGTCACGGTGCTGTTGGGACGGTGTGGGAATGGGACACACTGCAACATGCATCGGATGGTGTTTTGGAGCCAGAGTGTTGCACGGGTGCGCGCAGGCTATCTGCCGTGCCGGTTATCGTTTGAGAGGATTAATGTGGGAGTTAGCGGTGACGCGCGCCGTGGTGGCACCGGGTGGCCCGCGTCGTGCAGCGAGCCATACCCGAGGGTGCTCGCCTACGGCTCGGCCGCTCAGCGAATACCTTGACATGCCGATGGCATCAGGTAGAATAAATGCCGCTCGCTCCTTGCATTGCAGCGCGCGTGCACGGACGAAGGTTGATGAGTCAATTGCCCCCCACAAGGAGACCGTACATGAAGCGCCTTGCCGTCCTCGCTGCTGCTGCGCTGGTGCTGGCAGCCTGCAAAGCGAAGGAGAATGCGCCCGCTACTTCGGATTCCACCGCCGCACCGGCGATGGCCCCCGCTCCGGCGCCTGCCGCTACAGATACCGGCATGAGTCACGATACGTCGATGAAGATGGACTCGTCGAAGAAGGACACGACGAAGCACTAAGCGCGGCGTCTACACACGAGAGGGGGCGCGATTCGCATCGCGCCCCCTCTCGTGTTTTAGGCAACTATCGGTCGCGCCTCACACGCGGCGGTCGCGCCGAGGGACGTCTCCATTCGTGCCACACGCCGCGCGACCTCCGGAGCAGGGGATGCCCCCCTTGCGCACCAGTGCCCAGATCTACCGCGGGCCGTGGCATCGATGAGCACAGCCCACTCCTTCAACGCGGTGCGTTCGAGCAACGGTTCGATCACTCGAGGGGGAACGGAAGGGTGAGCAGTTCCGCGGGCACATCGCCGCCCAGCCACTGGGCGCGCAGCGCGGTACCGGGAGCGACTTCGCGGCGCACCATCGCCAGTGCGATGGCGCCGAGTCGCGGGGAGAGCGCACTCGAGCGCACTTCGCCCACCTGTTTGCCGGCGTCGTCGAGCAGGGCCGCCTTGTCAGGCGGCGGTTCATGGTGGCCGCAGCGGATGCCGCGCAGGTGCCGGTTTACATGTCCGCGAAAGTGCACGCGGGCGACGACTTCCTGCCCAACGTAGCAGCCTTTCGTGTACGAGATGGCGTGCAACTCATCGAAGTTCGCTTCCTGTGGGATGGTGGACTCATCGATGTCGAGACCCCATTCGGGACGTCCGGCTTCAATGCGCGCGATTTCCCAGGCGAGCAAGCCTGCCGGTGTGGCACCGGCCGCGAGCGCGCGTTGCCACAGTTCCGTGAACGCGGCGGCGGGCACGATCAACTCGTACCCTTCGAGCTCGAGGTCGGGCACGCGGGCGACTTCGATCGTGACATCGTCGTCGAGCGGCGCGCTCACGTGCGCATAGGGCGCGAGCGCGGCGAGCACTTCGGTGTTTACCCGGGTGATGTCGGACACCACGCGACGTGCGCTCAGGCCGAATACCCCGAGGTCACGCAGTGCGGCCGAGTCGTCGCGGTACGGCGCGATGCGCGGGTTGATGTATTTGCGCACCAACGCGAGCCATCCCGGCTGCGCGCGGGGCGGAGCATCGATGAGCAGCTGATCTTCCAACGCAAAGATGCGAACGTCGGAGACGATCTTGCCCTTGGGGTTGAGCGCGGCCGCATACTGGCCGTGTCCGGGCGCGAGCGCACCGACGTCGTTGGTCACGAGGCCGGTGATCCTCTCATAGGCCTGGGTGCCGCTGACGCGCAAGCGGCCGCGGGCGCTTCGATCGACGAGCATAGCGG
>JANWIF010000115.1 GCA_025450035.1 Gemmatimonadaceae bacterium | reverse complement strand
CAGCAAAAAAGCGACCCCCGCGCCCCGCCGTGTAGCGCCGCCCCCCCCCCCCCCCCCCGCTACAACCCCGCCTCCGGCGAATGCCCCATCGACATCAACGCCCTCCGATGCTGGTGCTGCTCCGCCGTCTCCAAGTTAGGCAGGAATGCGGTCAACAACCCCATGGCCGGCAGGAACGAGCACAGGCGATACACGAACTCGATCCCCGTGCGATCGGCGGTCCATCCGAGCACTGCGGCGCCGATCCCTCCCATGCCAAACGCGAGACCGAAAAACAGGCCCGAGATCATTCCCACCTTTCCCGGGACCAGTTCCTGCGCGTACACCAGGATGGCCGAGAACGCCGATGCGAGGATGACGCCGATCACCACGCTCAACACCGCGGTCCACAACAGATTCGCGTATGGAAGCACGAGCGTGAATGGCAACACCCCGAGAATCGAGCACCAGATCACGTACTTGCGGCCCACGCGGTCGCCCACGGGTCCGCCGATGATCGTCCCTGCCGCCACTGCGCCTAACAGAATAAAGAGATGAATCTGCGCCGACTGTACCGAGACGTGAAACTTCGTGATGAGAAAAAATTCGTAGTAGCTGGTGAGACTGGCGAGATAGAAATACTTGGAGAACACCAATGCCATCAAAATGGCGAGCGACCGCTTCACCAGCCGCGGCGGCACGTGTGGCCCGACGGCCTGGCTGCCGCCGCTCGGCGCGCCGCGCGCCCCCATGCCGACGCGCCGATACCATCCGCCCACGTTCCACAGGATCACAATCGCCAGGAGCGCGACTAACGAGAACCACCCCACGCTCCCACGCCCCTTGGGGAGCACGATGAACGCCGCGAGCAACGGCCCGAGCGATGAGCCCAGGTTCCCCCCGACTTGAAAGAACGCCTGTGCAAATCCGTGCTTCCCCCCCGACGCCATGCGCGCCACGCGCGACGATTCCGGATGGAACACCGCTGAGCCCATGCCAATCATCGATGCGGCGAACAACAGCACGGAAAAACTTCCGGCGCGCGACAGCAGCAGCAGGCCCGTCAAGGTGAAGCACATGCCCGTCGCCAGCGAATACGGCTTGGGCCGGTGGTCGGTGTAGAGCCCAACGAACGGCTGCAACAAAGACGCGGTGAGCTGGTAGGTGAACGTGATCAAACCCACCTGCATGAAGTTCAGTCCGAACGACGATTTGAGCATCGGGTAAATCGCCGGCAGCAACGACTGCATCATGTCGTTCAGCAGATGGCAGAAGCTGATAGCGCACAACACGATGAATGCCGAGCGACCGGCATCGTAGTTTTTTTCGGCGGCGAGCGTGCTCAAAGGGGGTGGGACGAAGGTAGGTTTTGAGTCTCCGAGAGAATCGAAACGGCCTGGCCGACGAAACCTAAACGGCGCACGAACGTGCGGCCGCTCCTCCCTGTGCCGTTGTGCGGTCTGACTTGTGCATGGACGACCTGCACCCCAAGCCGCCAGCTCCGACACGAGCTGAGGCCATGGCCATTCGAGCAACCCTTCGGAGGATCGTATGCGGTTCCATCCCTGCGGTTATCCGCATCCATATGTTGCCGTAGCGCTGGTCCTGGTCGGTGTCGGTGCATGGGCACAGTCGACGCCGGCTCAGGAAGCACAACCCCGGCCGGCGACCAAGGTCGAGTACGAAGGATGGCGGCAGTACATGATCACCTGTGCGCGCTGCCACGGAGACGATGCGGTGGGCGGCGTGATGGCGCCGGATCTTCGCGCATTCGTGGCCAAGGACACGGTGAATCAAACGTCCTTTCACGCCACGGTGAGCGAGGGCCGTCTCGACAAGGGAATGCCGGGCTTCAAGGGCGTGATGAGCGCCGAACAGATCGACGCGATTTATGCCTACGTGGTAGCGCGCGCCAAGGGGAACCTCCCCGCCGGCAGGCCGAAACAGTAGCGCCGTCGGGCGCGATCGCTACACCGCCCAGACGGCCGCGAAATACTCAGCCAAGTCGATAGCGAGCGCCGGACATCCCACGTCCGGTCGCCATTCTATGCGATCGCCGAGTATTTCCGGCCGATCGTCTCGCGGCCGCCCGCTGCCTCACGCGCCCACCGTGGTCTCGTCTTCCTCGCGCACCGCTCGATGAGCCGAGCGACGATGTCCACCAGCCAGTACTCCGGTACCCGAGCGCGCTTCCTCCGGCGTCCACACCTGCGGGCTAGCAAGCATAGCCATACGGTACAATGCTTGGCGCGAAGGAGGCAACGGATCACGCACCAACAATCGCACGCCCGTGCCCGGCCAGTGTCACCGTATTCGGGCGCAGCGAATCCGAACGCTGCTCGATTCTGACGCTTACCCACACGGCCGTTCGGTCAACTCCGCCACTGTGATGCTCGCTTTTTCACGCGCGGCGAGGTGCGCGCGCGGGCTCGTGACCGGATCCCACGCGAGGCGTCATGAAAACACGCGGACGGTCCGCGACTCGAGACTCAAGCCGGAGACCGCGATGATCTCGCTCCCCAACTTCAAGAAGCGTCAGTCAGGCAGTGAATTGGAGCGCTCGTCGCTCGAAACCAGCTACAATCCCACCTACGACGGCGCGACCCTCGCGGCCCTCGTCACCCGCGCCGAAACGGCGGTCGGGCAGTTGCGCTCGCTTGCTTCCGTCGCCGAGCGTGCGGCCGAACTCGGCGCCATGGAAGAGCGTATCGCGGACCTCGAACGTTCGCTCCAGTCCGCGGAGCGCGTGGCGGCCCAGGTCTCTACTATTGAAGAGCACGCAAATGAGCTCGCGACTGCGCAGGAACGCACCACCAAGCAACTCGAGGGGACCAATGCGGAGCTTGGGCGTACCCGCGAAGCGAGCGCCGAGTTGCTGGGGAAGATCGAGGATGCCAATGGGATGCGCGAGCATCTCGACCGGTTCCTGGCCCTCGAACCGCAGTTCTCCACCCTCCGACGCGACGCCGAGGGTGTGAGCGCGCAGTTGCGCGACCTGGGAGAAAACGTCGGACGGCTGCGCACGGTGCACGACGATGCGCTCCACGCCCAGAAGCACGCCGCGGCCCGCTTGGAAGGGATCGAGCAGCGTTCGCAGGTCACCACGACCAAGATGGAAGCCATCGAGCGCCGCGCCGCGACCGCCGAGGAGGCGTTGGACACGCTGCTCCGGATCGCGAGTGGAATTCCCGATGCGCAGCACCAACTCGGAGTGCTCAAAGCCACCGCCGAGCAGGTTGCCCACAAAATCGCAAGCCTCGAACAGCAGCGTGACACGGTGGATCGCGCCGCGGCGCAGGCGACTGAGGTGCTGGCTCTCAGGCCGCAGCTCGAAGGTGCGATGCGCCGTCAGGAGGAACAGACGCAGGCGGTGAACGCGCTGGAATCAAAGCTCACCACGGTTCAATCGCTCCATACCACGGTACTCGCGCACGCCGACGAGATATCGGCGCAGCAGAAGCGTCTCGAGGAAGCCGAGCGCGAGGCCGAGCGGTCGCTCACGGGATTGCGCGACGAGATGAGGGCCAGCGCCGAGCGTTTCGAGCTCGAGAACCGCAGCCTGGACTCGGTGAGCGAGCGCATCGTGGAGTTGCGCACTGGGGTAAAGGACTGCGAGACGCGCTTGGAGACGCTCGATCAATCCAGTCGCACGCTCGCCGAGATCGATGCCCGGACGCGCACCCTGACGACGCAGGTTGCATCGGCCACCGACGACGTACAGACCATCATGGCGCAGGCCGACCGTCTGCGTGCGGTTCGGGATGACGTGGGCGACCTCGAGCGGTCGCTCTCCGACATGACCCAGCGTATGGAGCGGATGGAGTCGTTGCGGCCGAACGTGGACAACATTCTACGCGATGTCTCGACGCTCAACGGCATGCACGAGTCGATTCGCGACGGATTGGAGCAGGTGCGGCTGTCGTACGGCGAGATGACGCGGTTGCGCGAGCGCCAGACCGAAACGGACCAGTGGCTCACCGACGCCGACACGAAGTTGCGCGGATTGCGGGAACTGGTCGCCGAGCTGGAGGAGATGCGTCCGAGCACGGATGCCTTGCGTGAAAAGGTCGATCAGCTTTCCGCCTCGATGGATACCATCGATTCCCGCGGGACGATGGTGGACGCGCTCCATCGCCGGTTAGGCGAATTGGATTCCACGCTGGCCCAGGCGCAGGATCGCGGCGACAGTCTGCGCGCGCGGATGGACGCCGCCGAGACGCGGTTCACCGATCTGCTGCGTCAGGCCGCCGAGGCACGGCGCGTGGCGGCCACCATCGGTGGTGTGACTGCCGCCGCGGACGCCGCCGACCGCCGGATGGCGTCGGTCAGCGGCCTGGTCGATGTGTTAGGCGAGCGCGCCAAAGCGTTCGATGGCTTGGACGACCGGATGCGGCTGTTCAGCCAGGATTTCGAGCAGCGGCAGACCGCGCTCGATGCCGCCGCGACACACCTCGCCCAGGCCTCCACGGTACGGCGTGAAGCGGCGGAAACGGTGCAGCAGCTGCAGGAAGTCGCCCGCACGATCGGCGGTCAGTTAGGCGACGCCGAGCACCGGAGCGCGTCGGTCGCCGCATCGCTCGATGCGCTCGATGGGCGCGTCGGCGCGCTGTCCACGGTCGAGAAGCGCATGGCCGGTTTCGAGGAGCTGCTCGCCGCGTGGGACGTTGCCCAACGCGAAGCCATGCTGGCGCTGGAACAGATCGCCAGCAAACAGGCCACGCTCGACGCGGTCAACGCGCAGGTCAAGCATCTGTTCGAAATTGCCGAGCGTACGGGCGAGCACGTGCGCTCGATCGCGTCCCAGCGACACGAGATCGAAGAGACGCGTCTCGTGCTCGATACCACGCGCGAGCAGCTCGCCAGCGCGACTGAAGCCATGCGCACGTTCGCCGAGCGGAAGTGGCAGGTGGACGATCTGGAGCGCCGTCTCGCTCGCGCCGATGCCCTGGCGCGCGACGTCCGATCCGCGGCTGAGGTGCTCACCGCCCAGCGCGCGGTCGTGGACCGGGTGTTGGAGCGTTCGTCCGCGTTGGCGGTGCAGATGAAGCAGGCCGACGCACTGGCCGAGTCGCTCCGCACCGAGTGCGCCGCAGCCGCCCAACTCAAGGCGGCGGTGGACGAGTTGCGGAACGACGACGGGGGAGTGTAAGGGGCCGGGAAGCCCGCCGCCCGTACGGAGTCAGCACGATCGTCGCCACTCCACCGCCAGGTGCATCGTCGGGTTGTCGACGCCCGTTATCGACGCGCCGGCGCGGCTGCGCTGTCCGGCGGCGACGTGGTCGACGTGTCCGACGGCGGCGGATTGTTAGGCGGAGGGGCGTGCCCGCTGTCCGGTGGTGTAACACCGCTATCCGGCGGTGCCACACTGCTATCCGGCGGCGGCGGCGGAGTGGTTGCGCCGGAATCGACCACGGCGACCACGGCCGAGTCGTCCAGCCCATCGGCCTTCGCGAAGATCTTCGTCACGCCCACCTTGACGCCATACACGAGCCCGGTGTCACCCACGCTGGCGATGCTGGGGTCCAACGAGCTCCACGCGGCCCGCCTTGCGACGACGTTGCCCGACGCGTCGCGTTCGTTGGCCTTCAGCGCGAGGTAATAGTGTACGTGCACCGTCGCGGCTTCAGGGCTCACGAACAATGCCACGCCGGAGCCTCCGGCGGGTGACCCGCCCGATGAATCTCCGGGAGACGCGGCCGATGTGTCGTTGCCGCCGGCGGCTGTCCCGCTCGTGCCAACCGACTTCGCCGACGGAGCGGCGACTGAATCCCCGCCGCAGGACAGCGCCGCGGCGACCGCGAACGAGGCGGCGAGCGAAGTGAGTGTG
>JANWIF010000114.1 GCA_025450035.1 Gemmatimonadaceae bacterium | reverse complement strand
CGGCGCGCCGGCCTGGATCTCTCTACGGTCGACCCACAGCCAGTGCAGCAAGGGAGCAACTACGACACGTACCGCTACGGCATGTCGATCGTCGGTGGCTACCATGAGTTGGCCGAATTCTTCACGAACGTCGGCTCGCTGTCGCGAATCGTGCTTCCCGTGAATGTGGCGCTTCAACTCTCCAACAATCCCACCGCGAAGCAGAATCACACGCAGCCGGGTCAGGCGTTGATCGAAGCGCGCTTCCAGCTTCAGACCTTCGTGACACACAATCCCGCCGAAGACGCGGACAATCAGCCTCCCACGCAGAAGGGGGCGAAGTCATGACTAAGCGTATAATCGCGCTCGTCCCACTCGTCGCTGCTTTCATTGCCGTGACGACTGTGACGCTCGGCGCGCAGTCGATGCCAGGGACAGTCGCGAAGAATGCGGCTCGTCGCGCCGCAGCGGCCACGAACGCGCATATCGAAGCGATGCAAAACACGGGGGATCCGGCGCCCGTGAAGGCCGCCCGGCAGTCCACGGCAACGACGCATATCGCCGAGGTGCCGCACACGACGCCCTCTACGGCTGCGAAGCCCACCGACGCGTCCAAAGCGTCCAAAGCGTCCAAGGCGCCGAAGGCGTCAGCGGCTGCGCCGCATAGCAAAGTGGCAGCCCGCCCCGCGCACGCCGCCAAGGGCCGCGACACGGTGACCATCACTGGGCCGCAAGGCGCTCAGGGCGAAGGTACCACTTCGATCTCCGAACGCGGCGGCAAGAACGAGATCGCGCTGCTGCGCGAATCGTTTTCATACAACGCCGATGGGCGACGCGATCCATTCATCTCGCTCATCACGTCCGGCGAGCTCCGGCCGATGGTTTCCGACCTCAAGCTGGTGGCCGTCATCTACGACCCGTCGGGTCGCTCCGTCGCCATCCTGCGCGACGTGACCACGAAGGAGCAGTACCGCGTTAGGACGGGACAGACCCTTGGCCGCATGCGCGTGGCGCGCATCGACCAGAAGGCTGTCACGTTTACCCTGGAAGAATTCGGCTATAGCCGGCAAGAGTCGCTGGCGCTCAACGATTCTACGAGAGCGAGGTAGAAATGAAGCGGGTCAGTGCGCTGATCGGAATGACGCTCGCCGCGCTTGTTGCGCAGGCGTCCGTCGCCCGCGCCGCAACGGCCGGCGTGTTGGGCGGCGGTGAGGTGAAGTCCCTCAGCGTCGTGCCCGCTGCCGGGCGAGCCGAAGTCGTCGTCGCCGTCGACGGTTCGGTTGACATTGAGGATTTCTCGCTGGCAAGTCCGCCGCGGATCGTCCTCGATCTCAAGGGCGCCACTCTCACGGCTGCCGGTCGCATGTACGATCGCGTTGCGCGCGGTGGTATCACAAACGTGCGCGTGGCGCAGTACCGCGACAACATCGTGCGCCTGGTGATCGACCTGGACGGACAGCATACCTATACAGTGAACCGCACCGAAAATGAGGTGCGCGTCACACTCGATCCGGACGGCGCTGCCCAGGCCTCCTTCGCCGCATGGCACACCGCCCCGCAGCTCGGCAACGGGACCACGAACGACGATGCCGCCCCCGCCGACCCACAAGCGACTCCCGCGCCTAACATGGGTCGCATGGTCAAGCTCACGTCGCACGAGCACGCGATGTCGTCGGCGTCGTCGCAGCCGAAGATCACCGTCACCTATCAGGATGCCGATATCCGCGACGTGATCTCCGCTTTCGCCGTCTTTTCAGGCCGCACCATCGTGGTCGGTAAGGGCGTAACGGGCGCGGTCTCGGCAGAAGTGCGCGACCAACCGTGGGACGTCGCCCTCCGCGCGATCCTCAGCTCGCAAGGCTACGCCGCCAAGGAAGACCAGGACGGCATTATCTCAGTCGACAGCTACGACAACATTGCCAAGCAGCAGGCCACCGAGCCCGTCACCACTCGCATCATCTCCGTGAACTACGCGCGCGCGTCGTCGCTCGTGAAAACGGTCGAGAGCCTGCTCTCTAAAGATTGCCCTCCCAGTGCCAACGGGCCGGGCGCCAGCGCCTCCAGCGACTGCAAGGTACGCGGTGGCGTCACCTCCGATTCGGGAACCAACCGACTCATCGTCACCGACGTCCCCTCACGCCTCGAAGACATCGCGAACTACGTGAAAGACCTCGACGTCCGCACGCCGCAGGTCTCGATCAAGACCAAGATCATTCTCGTCGACCGCACGAACATCCAGGACATTGGGGTCAGCTACGACCTGGGTGACAACGGCACCTTCTTCAACAAGCTGCTGCAGCGCACCGACCCGAGCACCTTTAAGCCCGTCGACACCAACGGCGACGGCGTGCCCGATGCCGTGACCGGTACGCCCTTCAGCCAGAACACGCAAGTCATCAACATCGGCGGCAATTCCTTGGCCGCGGTATCCAATGCCACGCAGCGCGTCGTCGATCCTGCACTCTCCCTGATCTTCTCGACGGCGCTCGGCAAGTTCAACCTCACCGCGTTCCTGGACGGACTGCAGGAAGTCCGATTGTCCGACGTCGAGGCCGCGCCGAGCATTACCACGCTCGACAACCGCGAAGCCCAGATCATGTCCGGTGAAGAGACGCCGATTCGTGTCATCGACCTCGGGTCGGTTGGCCAGGGCGGCACGCAGGCCCAAGCACCGCGCGCGACCGTGCAGTTCAAGAAGACCGGTATCATCCTCAAGGTTACTCCGCACATCACGAACAATCGCAAGATCCTCATGACGCTGCACGCCGAACGCTCGCAGCTCCAACCGGCAGCGTCGGACCTCGGCTTCACGTTCCTCGAGCAGAGCGCCGACAACGAGCTCCTCGTGGGCGACGGCGAGACCGCAGTCATTGGCGGACTCACCACCACCCAGGTCCAACAGTCCAAGGTCGGAATCCCGCTCCTGGTCGACCTGCCCCTCATTGGCAAGTTGTTCGGTGAAACGCGGACGCAGGAAGACAAAACGGATCTACTCATCCTCGTGACTCCTCACATCGTCGACGACGGTGACGCCATCGGCGCGCCGGGCACCGACCGCTGACCGAGAGCGATCTATGACGCGGACCATGACGCGCCACCTGGCGCGCAACATCACCACGAAGGCGCGAAATGCCGCGCCAAGCCTAGCGTCCCGGCTCGCCGGCTGCGTGCTTGGGGTCGCTGTCGTCGCGCTCATTGCGGCTTGCGCCGACGGCACGCCTGCCGGCGGAGCCATACTGTCCGACACAACTCCTCCAGTCGTAACCATCACGTCGTCCGCGCCGGCCTCCGATTCCGTCATCGCCTTCAACGTCCTGGCGACGGACAACCTCGGACTCCTCGTCGTTCGCGTCAGCGTCGCGGGACCCGGCATCAGCGGAACCTTCGACACGACATTCAGCACGGCGGTTACCTCGGTCACGCTGCCGTACGTCGTACCGATTCCTTCCAGCGTACCCCCGGGCACCACAGTCACGATCATTGCATCGGCGCTGGACGGCGCGCATAACGTATCGCGGTCCGACACCGCATACATCGGCACCGGCAACCAGTCGCCATCCGTTGCCGTCATCACCAATCCGCACCCCAACGACACCGCTGTCGTCGGCTTTACCATGGCCGTCTCCCTCAGCGGCAAAAGCCCCAGCATGGTGAAGGCGCTCGGATTCATCGCCAGCGGCGTCTTTGCGACACCGCACACCGATTCCGTGCTCTACGCCTCGCCGCTCAAAGACTCAGTGGCCGTGGACACGTCGGTTAACCTCGTCGGCGCAACCACCGGTACACTCACCCTCACGCCGTTCCTACTGGACTCCCTCAGCCACCGCGTACTCGGCGTACCGGTGAACGTTGTCGTCTCCAACTCAGCCTCCGGCAACACCGTTCCCGTGGTCGATTTCGGCGTGACGTCCCGTCTCGAAGTCACGGACACCATGCACGTCAGCGCGCACGACCGCGCTGGCATTCACTGGCTGGGATATGAAGTCCGTAACCTTCCCAGTGACCCGGCTACCTTCTTCGCCGCCGACTCCTTCCAGGTGACCGGTAGCGTCAGCTCCGCCCTGCACACGTTCAAGCTGGGGCTGAACATCAACACGTTCCCCAAGAGCGTGCAGGTGTTTGGATTCGCGACTAACAACAGTGGCACGCGTGCCTACGCGCTGCTCAGTGATGGCGTAACGCAACGCGGTGACACGGTCACAGTTGTGGCGGGACTCACGCGAAACATCCCCGACGGGGGCGTCATCGCCGACGCGCTGTATCACGCGGGGACCAACCGACTGTACCTGAGCAACATTCAACGCAATACCCTCGAGGTTTTTGACCTCGCCGACTCAGCGTTCCAGACGCCCATCAGCGTAGGATCGCAGCCCTGGGGACTGGCGGCATGGCCTCGCGATCGAAACGGTACCAGCGGCGACACCATTCTCGTGGCGAACTCCGGCGCGACCCTCGTCAGCTACGTGAATGTCCACGCCAATGCCGATCAGGAAGTGTATCGGTACCCATTGCCTAACATCGTGCCAGCGACAGTGACCTCGACCACGGATTCCAAGACCGGCCAGATCATTGAACAGGACACGCGCTACGACTTCAGCGACCGGCCACAATACCTCGCCACGACATGCGCGGGACCAGCCGTTGGTCCAGCCCCGTGCGGCGACGTCATTATGGTGTACTCCACCACACCTACGGCCGGCCAGTCGACACCCTTCGCCAACCAGGGCACCGTGCGCTGGGAGGATCTGACCAACCGCACGTCGCACTTCTTCTTCGAACAGGCGATGGGCCAGGCGCAGGGCTCCAGTGACACGCTAAAGGTCACGCGACTCGCCGCACAGGGAGTTGGCGCTGAGGTCGACCTGGTGCCGTTCCGCCAGCGGCAACCAGCCCCCGGCGATACCATCGGATTCTCGGTGGTCGTTCAGGTCAATCAACTCGCCTTCCGCGACACGACCTTCGTGCGTAACTCCGGCAATTTTAGGCGTGTCATCGTCGGCGAAGGCGGTGCAATCCTCGGCAGTCGAGCCATCATGTACGATGTCACGGCTGGATTCCAGACCACCTACGTGAGTTCCACCGGATCGGTAGTGCCGCTCCCGGTTCCTGTGATTGACAATGGTGTGTCGCGACCAGTCGATGTGTCGGATTTCATTGCAAACGCCTTCGCTCGCGTCGGCGGCGTCGCCATCAACTTCGACGGTGAACTTGCCGCTATTCGAGGGGATTCAACCTATCTCGTGGATCGGACGCTGCGACAGCAGGGTCTGTTGGCGACGACGGGCGGTAATTCCGGACTCGATTTTCATCCCGATAATGCCGGTATTCAATCGGTCTCCGGCACCAGAATGGCCTTCGCCGCATCTACGTCACCACAGATCGAAGTCTACGACACATACCACTTCAACCGCTGCATGATCCTCCCCACTCGGGATCCGATCATTGGCCCCATCAAGGCGGCCAAGGATGGGGCAGGAAACATCGTCCTCGTCGGTGCTACCGCATTCGGCGTCGTGATCGTCACTGTGACACAGGCCCAACTAGCGAGCAGCTGCCCCAATTCGTAGCCACATTCCACTATCGCGACTCGATTCGTACCCTCGAGCGCGATGTCGGCCTGACGTGATTCCGCGTTCCCCGCATGACTGCCCGGATGCGTGATTGCGTGAAAACCCAGAGGCGTGGTAGCATTCCCATGCTGCCACGCCTCTGGGTTTGTTGCGCTGCCTCTGGCCGGTCGCTATTTCACGCGAACGGTCACTCACGTTGTGTCCACCTTCTCTGGCACTGGCTGGATTTCTTTTGCTCCGCTTCACCACCGCCGGTGAATCCCACGGCCAGGCGCTTGTCTGCATCCTCGAGGGCGTGCCCGCTGGCTTACCACTCGTCGCGGCTGACGTTGACCACGACCTCGCCCGGCGCCAGTTGGGTTACGGCCGTGGACGCCGTATGCAGATCGAGAAGGATGCAGTCGAGTTCCTCTCCGGGCTTCGCGCCGGCGAAACGCTCGGGTCGCCGATTGCAATGCTGGTTGCCAACCGCGACTGGAAAAACTGGCAGGAGATCATGGATCCGGCACTCCGCGAGGGCGACCCGGAATTACGGCGCCGCGCTGTCACGCGGCCGCGCCCCGGCCACGCCGACCTGTCAGGGATGCTCAAGTACGATCGCTCCGATGCGCGAGACATCCTCGAGCGCGCGTCGGCGCGCGAAACTACCGCGCGCGTTTCAGCCGGAGCGATCTGTCGAACTCTGCTCAAACACTTCGGGGTCCGCATCGCGAGCCACGTCGTGCATCTCGGTGGCATCGACGTTCCCCGCCCAACGGCGTTTCCCGACGATGTCAATGCCCTCGCCGACGCGTCGCCGCTGCGCACGCTCGATCCGGCGTCGGATGCACTCATCATAGAACGCATCGACGCGATCAAACGCGAGGGTAATACCCTGGGCGGAATCTGCGAGGTGATCTGCGACGGTGCTCCGGTTGGACTGGGATCCCACGTGTCCTGGGACCGAAAGCTCGACGGCCGGATCGCGGCGGCAATGATGTCGATCCCTGCGGTAAAGGCAGTGGAAATCGGGTTGGGCTTCGAGGCGGCCCGTCGCACAGGTGCTGAAGCGCACGATGAAATCGATCCTGCACCTGCCTCGCCCCTGACGGGCAATGTCCGCCGCCGCACTAACCGCGCGGGCGGACTCGAGGGAGGCATCACCACGGGCGAGCCACTTATGATCCGCGTGGGGATGAAACCGATCAGCACCCTCATGCGCCCGCTAACCACCGTTGATGTGGCGACTGGTGAGACGGCAGTCGCGGTGGCCGAGCGAAGCGATGTCACGGCCGTTCCAGCACTAGGTGTCATCGCCGAGGCGATGCTCGCGTTCGTAGTCGCCCAAGCGTTCGTCGAGAAATTCGGCGGCGATTCGCTGCGTGAAATGCGTCGCAACTACGATTCATACATCGGTGCGATCGCCACGCGCATCACGTCGCCTGCGGCCTCTTGACTCCTGTCTCTCGTTTCCTGTCAACTACCACGCTTCCCCCACCTGTCCTTCCACCCCCCGAACGTCAGCGCCACGTTATCCTCGTGGGGCTCCCGGGATCCGGCAAGTCCACCGCCGGACGCCGCATGGCCCATCGACTCGGTCGTCCGTTCATCGATTTCGACAGGGAGATAGAACGCCGAGCGGGCAAGAGTATCGCCGATATCTTTCGCGACCACGGCGAACCACACTTCCGCGACATCGAGCTCGACATCACTCAGGAGCTTGTCGGCACGCCTGGTGCCATTTTGGCACCAGGCGGCGGCTGGATCACTGTTCCTGGTGCCTTGGCACTTTTGCGTCCCCCAGCGCGTATGATTTACCTGCGGGTCACCCCGGAAGTCGCAATACTAAGGATGGGGAAGCGAATGGCGGTGCGCCCACTGCTCACGACAGCGGATCCGGCTGCTGAGCTCGCTAGGCTACTGAGTGAGCGTGAGGCGGCATACAGCCTCGCTGACTGGGTAATTGATGCAAATGTTGTTGGTGTAGAAGCACTTGCAGACGCGCTGGCACGACTTGTACTGGGCTCTGCCGATGAATACGTTTAGCGCGCATTTGCATCAGCCCACCGAGCCCGCGGTCAAGATCAGCAAGCGTTGCTCGCTCTGAGCCAGCAAAGGCTCACACAGGCGCGATTTCGCTGACGGCTCCTCTTAGTACCCGTTTCATATTGGAACACGACCAACCGGCGTTGCCGGAGAGTAGGTGAGATCATGACTTTTCGCGTCCTTGGCCCCCACGAGCGGGGTCGATTTGCCCCCGAAGCGTGGGGTCATCTCATATCAATGACCGGCTCCGGTATGCTGAATGCCGCTGAGCTGGAACACGTTATCGAGCGTGCCTTGACGCAAATCGACGGCCGAATCGCCCTCGATGACTTGCGCGTCCTCATGGAAGGCGCGGGCTACGTAGACGACGGTCTCGGTGGCGACAACGTGACGGTGCACTAAACTCATGGCCGCTAAGAAGAACTCCAGAAAAACTCGGGCCGCAAAGAAGTCGCCCACGCGCAAGAAGGCCGCCGCCGTCAAGCTAACCAAGACGGCTGTGGAATATCCGCGCAACGGGCGCTCCGCTCGCGGCGGCACGCGCGCCAGCACCGGTACCGGTCGGTCGTCGCGCCGCGCGTACACTGACGAGCCCCTCGACATCGCTTCGATAACCGGCAAGTCGCTGGTCATAGTCGAGTCGCCCGCCAAAGCGCGCACCATTGGCAAGTACCTCGGCCCCAGTTATCGGGTCCGCGCCACTGTGGGCCACGTGCGCGACCTCCCGGAAAAGGGTCTGGGCATCGACGTTGACCATGGCTTCAATCCCACCTACGTCACCGTGCCTGGCAAAGAAAAGACACTCTCCGACCTGAAGAGCGCAGCCAAGGTCGCCGATCGTGTCTTTCTGGCCACTGACCCTGATCGTGAGGGAGAAGCCATCGCGTGGCACGTCGCCGAAACGATCAAGCAAAAGGGAGGCGCACCAATTCGTCGCGTGATGTTTCATGAGATCACGCGTGACGCCGTCCAGAGCGCCATCCAACACGCCACAGCCATCGACGAGCGAAAAGTCGAGGCTCAGCAGGCGCGACGCGTTCTCGATAGGCTCGTTGGTTACAAAGCCAGCCCGCTACTCTGGAAAACCGTAAAGAAGGGACTGTCCGCTGGGCGCGTGCAAACCGTCGCCCTTCGCCTCATTGTCGAACGCGAACGCGAGATACGTGCGTTCAAGCCCGTTGAGTACTGGTCTATCGAAGCGGTGCTCGAAAAGAATGGCCAGCGCTTCACGGCTAAGCTGCACCAGGTCGATGGAAAGAAAACGGAGATTGGCAGCGAGCAGGTCGCGCGCGCCATCCTCGCCGACCTCGATCGCCGTGACATTTTCCCCGTGAGCGACGTTCGCCGACGAGAGCGCCGGAAAAATCCGTCACCGCCATTTACCACGAGTACAATCCAGCAGGAAGCGGCCAAGAAACTGGGATTCGGTTCCAAACGCACCATGCGCGTTGCGCAGGACCTTTACGAAGGAATCGAACTCGGTCCCGACGGTGCCGTCGGACTCATCACGTACATGCGCACAGACTCCACGCGCCTGGCTGAGAGCGCTGCCGTGCAGGCGCGGGAAGTCCTAACGGGGTTGTTCGGCAAAGACCACCTGGCACCCACACCTCAGCTCTACGGAAAAACCCAGCAAGCCAACGCGCAGGATGCGCATGAGGCTGTCCGTCCCACTGACCCATCACGGCGCCCCGATCAGGTCCGCAAGTTCCTTACGAGCGACCAGTTCAAGCTGTACGAGTTGGTGTGGAAACGGTTTATGGCGTCGCAAATGGCGCCCGCCGTTTTCGATACTACCACAGTAGACTTCGATCTCCACCGATACCTGTTCAGGTCGACCGGAAGCGTCATCAAGTTTGACGGGTTCCTTGCCCTGTATCGCGAGACGCATGAAGAGGGCGAAGGGCGCGCGCTCGAGGACGAGCAGGCGCTCCCGGTACTCGAAGTCAACGAGAACGTCCCGGTCAAGGAGATCACGCCGCACCAGCACTTCACCGAACCGCCGCCGCGCTTCAGCGAGGCCAGCCTCGTGAAGGAACTCGAGCGGCTCGGCATCGGCCGGCCGTCCACATATGCGTCCATCATCTCCGTGCTCGTCGACCGCCACTACGTCACCCTCGAGCAGCGCCGGTTCACGCCCACTCCGTTAGGCGAGACGGTGGCCAAGATCATGGTCTACCAGTTTCCCGACATCTTCAATGTCGCGTTCACTTCCAACATGGAGGGGGAGCTCGACAAGATCGAAGAGGGCGAGCTGGGATGGCGAGGCGTACTCGAAGCGTTCTACGGCCCGTTCGCGGCGTCGCTCGATAAGGCGAACATCGAAGACCTCATCGCCCGCGCGCATGACTTGTCCGGCATCGATAAGGAACGCTGCCCAAAGGACGGCGGGCGCTTGGTACCAAAGGGCGGGATCTTCGGCCCCTATCTGGCCTGCGAACACCGGCCAGCGTGCGACTATACCAAACCGCTCGGCCGCGATCGGAAGCCCGCCGTGCTCACCGACGAGATCTGTCATGAGTGCGGAGCTCGAATGGTCATTCGTCACGGCCGATCCGGCGAGTTCCTAGGCTGCAGCCGCTTTCCCAAATGTCGCGGTACTCGCGCTCTTCCCACCGGCATCAAGTGTCCGAAGGATGGCGGTGACATCATTCAGCTGCGCTCGAAACGTGGCGGACGCGCATTCTATGGATGCGTCAATCACCCGAAGTGCGACTTCGTTGCCTGGAACAAACCCGTCCTCGAACAGTGCCCGGAATGTGGCTTCGTTGGCGCAGAAATGAAGTCCTCCAAGGCGCGCGGTGACTTCCGGAAGTGCCTGAAATGCGCGAATGAATGGGATGTCGCACCCCTTCCGGAACCGGCGGTAGTGGCCAGCTGAGGCCTGTCGCGCGATGCCTCGCCACATGCGCGGGGCGTCGCTAGCTTGCGGTCATGATCACAATCGTCGGCGGCGGCCTCGCTGGCGCCGAAGCAGCGTGGCAACTCGCCGAACGCGGGCACGATGTCGCGCTCCTCGAGATGCGCCCGTCGGCGCCTACCCCGGCGCACAAGACTGATCGTCTGGCGGAGCTGGTGTGCTCGAACACGTTCAAGAGCACCGAGCTCTCCAATGCGCACGGACTTCTCAAAGTCGAGATGCGCCGGCTCGGCTCAATCATTCTCTGGGCGGCCGATAGCGCTCGCATACCGGGTGGCTCGGCGCTCACCGTCGATCGCGACGTGTTTTCCGCCGCGATCACCGAACGCATCACCGGGCATCCGCGCATCCATGTCCAACGGGGAGAGGTGACTGAACTGCCATCACCTGGAATCGTGGCTACCGGACCGCTGACCTCCGATCGCCTTGCTGCGGCGATCCGCGCCCGGTTAGGCGTAGCGGCGCTGGCGTTCTACGATGCGATCGCGCCCGTCATCGCGCGCGACTCGATCGACGACACTGTTGTCTACCGCGCCTCCCGCTACGACAAAGAGACCATGGAGGACAGCGGCGTGAGCGGTGCGTACCTCAACTGCCCCCTCACCCGCGACGAGTACGAGACGTTCATCGATGCCCTTCTCGCCGCCGATCAATACCACGCGCATGACTTCGATGAAGCCCCCCATTTCGAGGGATGCATGCCGGTCGAGGTCATGGCCCAGCGTGGGCGCGAAACGCTGCGCTTCGGACCGCTCAAGCCTGTCGGGTTACCCGATCCTCGCACCGGGCGCGATCCGTTTGCCGTTGTCCAGCTCCGCCAGGAAGACCGTGCGGGTCGCATGTGGAACCTGGTGGGCTTCCAGACACGCCTCCGCATCCCCGACCAACAGCGTGTGATCCACCTCATTCCCGGGCTCGCCGAGGCGGAGTTCTTGCGCTTCGGATCGATCCATCGCAACTCGTACCTCAACACACCCGCCGCTCTGTCGCCGCATCTCTCCTTGCGCGATGATGCCAGCCTGCTTTTCGCCGGCCAGATCACAGGTGTCGAGGGGTACACGGACAGCAGCGCCACCGGCCTGGTGGCCGGCATCAACATGGCCCGCCTAACCGACGGTCTCCTTCCGGTGCTGCCGCCCCCTTCCACCATGATCGGTGCGCTCTACCGATACCTGCGCGAAGCGAACCCGGAGCATTTTCAACCGATGAACGCCAACTTCGGACTGCTCGACGACCTCGCTGTGCGCGTGCGCGACAAGCGCCGCAAACGCGAGCTGTTGGCCGAGCGTGCGCTGAATGCCATGGACGAGTGGCGCGCCGAACTCGATCTCACCGCCGCCGCACCGTGACCACCAACCCCGGGCCCGACCCCGGGCCCGACCCCGACCCCGACCCCGACCCCGACCCCGCCGCCGCCGCCGCCGCCGCGCCGCCGCCAGCCGTCTCGCTCTTTCTCGCGCACCTCGAGAAGGAGCAAAACGACTCGCCTAACACAGTGATCGCGTATCGCCGAGACCTGGACGCCTTCGTGCACTTTCTGAGCGGATACTACGGAACTCACGAGTGGAACTGGGGCGGAGTGGACCGACTGTCGATTCGCGCGTTCATGGGTCACCTCACGCGCCGCGGGTTGTCCAAGCGCTCGATCGCTCGCGCGCTGTCGGCGGTGCGAAGCTTCTATCGCTTCATGCACCGGAACGAAGAGGTGGCCGCGAACCCGGCGCGTGGCGTCCGCACTCCGACGCTCGAGAAGCGTCTGCCCGGTTATCTCGATCGCGCCCAGATCGACCTCTTGTTTCAGATGGCGGAGACACGCGCGTCCGCCGGCCGGTTCATCGACGTGCGCAACCTCGCTATGCTCGAATTGTTCTATTCCACCGGCATGCGCCTCTCGGAGCTGGCCGGCATGAACGTACGCGATCTTGATCTTGTATCGCAGCAGGCGAAGGTCCGAGGCAAAGGCCGCAAAGAGCGCATTGTCCCGTTGGGCGATCACGCGGTGCTCGCGCTGCGGAACTACGAGGCGAAGCGTGACGAACTAACGCGTCAGCTCGGCGGCCTCGCGGACCGGTCGGCGCTGTTTCTGGGCCGGACCGGCAAACGCATCGGTGTGCGCGCCGTGCAGAGCACGGTCGGTGCGTTCCTGCGACAAATCGATGAGGACGCGGGACTCTCCGTGCATTCCCTCCGCCACAGCTTCGCTACGCATCTGCTCGATGCGGGCGCCGACCTGCGCGCGGTGCAGGAACTGCTCGGACACGCCTCGATCTCCACCACACAGATTTATACACACACCAGCGTTGAGCGGCTCAAAGCTGTATATACGAAAGCGCATCCGAGAGCCTAGCGCAGCCCTGCTATCGCTCCGGCTTCCTTTTTGCACCGGGCCCATCGTATGAGCTGGATAGACATTCTCCCGTTTGTCGGCGGGCTCATCGCCGCCGTAGCCGGCGGCGCGCTGATCGCCGATGCTGCACTTACCGATGAAGTGCTTCTTGGCGAGCGCCGACAGGTATTGCGCGCCCAGCGAAGTCGGGCCGGGCAGGGGTGTCTGGGCGGGAGTCTGGTGTGTACCGCGATCATTCTGCTGAGCGGTGGCAGTTCGCCGCTCGCGATAGCGCTCACGTTTGTTGGTTCGGCGCTGCTCGCGATTGGCGTTGGGCTCAACTGGCGATATCTCGCCGAGCGCATCACCGGCCCACCGCATCGCGGTCAGGATGAGGCGCCAACGGGTGGCGATCGTGTGTTTGCGGCGATCGCGGCCACTGCCACCCCGCCAGCGTACGGTTGGCCGCTCACCCGCGACGAGTAGACCTTCGCCGCACACTGTAGGACCGGACGGAAGTCGCGATGGCCCTGTGGAGAAAGCCGGGTCAGCCCCGGCTTCTCGGTCGCGTGCCGGGCACCGGTCAGTTCGTGGAACTATGTTTCAGGCATGACATCCATGCCACGAATCCACGCGACCACCATCCTCGGCGTACGCCGCGAGGGAAAGGTCGCGCTTGGCGGTGACGGCCAGGTGACCGTCGGCGACACGGTGATGAAAGCCAACGCGCAAAAGGTTCGAACGCTGCGGGGCGGTAAGGTCCTCGCCGGGTTTGCCGGTGCGGCCGCGGACGCGTTCACGCTGTTCGAGAAATTCGAGGAACGGCTCGACCGGTTTCCAGAGAATTTGCCGCGCGCGGCGGTCGAGCTGGCCAAGGATTGGCGGAGCGATCGCGTGCTGCGGCGTCTCGAAGCCTTGCTCGCGGTGATGGACCGGCAGCACGGCTTCATCATTTCCGGAACGGGCGATATCATCGAGCCGGAGGACGGCATCCTCGCCATAGGGTCCGGGGGCGCATATGCGCTCGCGGCCGCGCGGTCCCTGACTGCGCACTCCGCACTCCCCGCGGCTGTCATAGTTCGACAGAGTCTCGAGATTGCCGGCGACATCTGCATCTACACGAACAAGAACATCACCGTGCTGGAACTATAGCCCGGTCATCAGCAGCTGCTAGCCGGCGGCTGGCTCCTGCGACCTCCGGTCGTAGTGAGTCGATCACCAGCCACCAGCCGCCAGCGACCAACCGCCAGCCACCACATGCCTTCCAAGCACACGCAACAGGCTATCGCCCGCTTGGCCGACCTGACACCGCGCCAGATCGTGGCCGAGTTGGACCGGTACATCGTTGGGCAGGACGACGCCAAGAAGGCCGTGGCGATCGCCCTCCGCAATCGCTGGCGCCGTCAACAGGCGCCGGACGGCATCCGCGACGAAATCTCGCCTAACAACATCATCCTGATCGGACCAACCGGGGTCGGGAAAACCGAGATCGCGCGCCGACTCGCGCGTCTGGCGGGCGCGCCATTCAGCAAGGTCGAGGCGTCGAAGTTCACCGAGGTCGGCTACGTGGGGCGCGACGTGGAGTCGATGGTGCGCGACCTGGTGGAGAGCGCGATCGACATGGTGCGCACGGAGCGAGAAAACGAAGTGGAGGACCTTGCGTATGAGCGTGTGGATGAGCGGCTCCTCGACCTGCTCCTTCCCCACCCGATCGAAGCGACCACCGAAGCGCAGTCGGACTCGGTACCCGCGGCGGCCGCCGGGACGGGAGGGGGAGGGGGAGGGGGAGGGGGGGGGGGACCCTCGTTGTTCGTGGTTTCGTCGGGAGGCGAAGTGGCTCGCGAAAATGCGGCTCCCGATGCCGCGAAGGAGCGCTACAATCGCACGCGCGACAAACTTCGCCAACTCTTGCGGGACGGCCAACTCGAGGAGCGCGAGGTGGAGGTCGAAGTCACGCAGCAGGGAGCGCCAATGTTCGACATGCTAGTGCCGCAGGGCGCTCCGGAGGGCGTGGAGAACTTCACCGAGATGTTGCAGGACATGATGCCCAAGCGCCGTAAGAAGCGCACGGTGAAAGTCTCGGAGGCGCGGCGCATTCTGCTCGATCAGGAACTCGAGAAGTTGGTGGATATGGAAGATGTCACGGCCGATGCGCTGGAGCGCGTCGAGAAGATGGGCATCATCTTTCTGGACGAGATCGACAAGATCGCCGGTGAGCGCTCGCAGATGGGCGGTCCCGACGTGTCGCGGGAAGGCGTGCAGCGCGATCTGCTGCCCATCGTCGAGGGCTCTAACGTGCAAACCAAGTACGGCATGGTGAAGACGGACCACGTCCTCTTCATCGCCGCCGGTGCGTTTCACGTGTCGAAGCCAAGCGATCTGATCCCGGAACTGCAGGGGCGCTTCCCCATTCGTGTGGAGCTCAAGCCGCTTACCGAACAGGACTTCGTGCGCATCATGACGGAGCCGGAGAACGCGCTCACCAAGCAGTACGCGGCGCTGATCGCGGCCGAAGGCGCCACGCTCACTTTCACCGACGACGCCATCGCCGAGCTGGCACGCATCGCGACGGTTGTCAACGACCGCATGGAGAACATCGGTGCCCGACGGCTCCACACGGTGATGTCTTCCTTGCTCGAGGACGTCTTGTACGACCTGCCCGATCGCGGCAAGAAGCCGATTACCATCGACGGAGAAACGGTCAGGGAGCGCCTCAAGGCGATCGTGGAGGACGAGGATCTCCGGCGCTACATTCTGTGAGTCGCACGCCGGTGCGCCGCCGGCGCCGTACGCGCTGCTGATCGACCATACTCTATTCACACCTCCCATGCACCGCGATTTTCTCGCCATTCCGGATTTCTCCGCCGCCGAACTCGAGTCGGTCTTTCGTCTCGCCGGGTCGATGCGTCGTGGCGAGTATGCGGGCAAGCCGCTCGCCGGAAAGTCACTGGCCATGATTTTCATGAAGGCGTCCACGCGCACGCGGGTGTCGTTCGAGGTCGGCGCCTGGCAGTTAGGCGGCCACGCGCTCTTTCTGTCGCCCCGCGATATCCAGCTTGGGCGAGGCGAACCGATCGCCGATACGGCGCGCGTGCTGTCACGGTACGTGGATGGCATCATGATCCGGACGTTCGCGCACGCGGACGTCGAGGAGCTTGCGCGCTACGCCGATGTGCCGGTCATCAACGGCCTCACCGATCTTCTCCATCCCTGCCAGGTGATGGCGGATCTGCTCACCGTTCGCCAGCACCTGGGCGGCATACAGGGGAAGCAGGTGGCGTGGGTGGGTGACGGCAACAACATGGCGAATTCGTGGATCAACGCCTCGTACCGGCTTGGCTTCGCGCTCACGCTCGCCTGCCCGGAAGGGTACGATCCTGATCCGGTGCTACTGGCGCGCGCACAAAGCGCCGCAAGCGTTCGTGTGGTCCGCAGCCCCGCCGAGGCCGTCTCGGGTGCCGATGTGGTCAACACGGATGTGTGGGCGTCGATGGGGCAGGAGGAGGAGCAGGAACGGCGCGCCCGCGCCTTCGCGGGCTACACCGTGGATGCGGCGCTCATGTCGCGCGCCAAGCCATCGGCGATTTTTCTGCACTGCCTTCCGGCTCATCGCGGCGAGGAGGTTGCCGCCGAGGTGATCGACGGCCCTCAGAGCCGCGTGTGGGACGAGGCCGAAAATCGGCTCCACGTGCAGAAGGCCATCATGGCGACCCTCATGGGCGGCGCGGAAGCCGCCTAACGCAGCGGCGCTCGCCCAACGATCGAACTCGCCGGCCGGAATCGTCCGCAACTTTGTTGCGGGTCGGCCAGTGTTTGCGTACGCCGCTTCCGGACGTAGTGGCGTAACTCCTTGTAAATTAACGACATCGCGGGGGGCACGGGTCGCGCATGAGGCCTGGTGCGTGTCCGGGCATCCGACCCCTTTGGCGAATGAGCGTGTCCATGTGCACCATTGGAAATTGCGCGTCGCGGTTCTCATGCAGATCTGTGCGCAGGCGCACCGGGCGTCCGGCGTTCACGGTCATCGAGCTGATGATTGTGTTAGCCATCATCGGGATCGTCGCTGCGTTCGCCTTTCCGAAGGTGAACTTCACACAGTTTCGCGTGGATGCCGCGGCGAGAACGATCCGCGTCTCGTTGCAGAACGCCGAGCGGATAGCGATCACGCGACAGTACGACGTGGTGGTCGGGTTCGACATGGTCAACAGCCGCATCCGCATTCTCGAGGACAACAACAACAACGGGACCGCGGACGCCGGCGAGCACATCATTTGGGCGCAGCTCGAAGACTCCGTCCATTTTGCCGCGCCTCCGACCGGCGTGTCGGGCGCGGTGGGTGGCGCGATCAATGGCAACAACATCCGCACGGTCGACGGCATGCCGTCCGTCACCTTTCACCGTGACGGCGCGGCCAGCACCGATCTCGAGCTCTACATCACCTCGAAGCGCGCTATGAGCAACGACTTTCGCTGTGTACGCGTGACCCAGTCCACCGGACGAACGCTCTGGTGGCGCTACATCGACTCACAATGGTTACAGGCCAGTTTATGAGACTCACCCTGCGTGCCCGCACGGGCCTAACGTTGATCGAGACCATGATCGCGCTGGCGATACTCACTGGCGCCATGCTCGGCATGGGTACGTTCGTCTCACGCCTGTCGCACACATCGGGCAACGGCTACGTGCAGTCCGAGGCGGGCGATCTCGCGGTGGCCCGGGTCGAACAGATCAAGGCGTACCCGAGCTACTCGAATCTCGAGACCATGTTCGTCGCCACGGAGGCGAGCCTCCCCGGATATCCGGGGTTCGCGCGACAGACGTACATCACGCACACGTCGAATAGCACCACCGACTACAAGACTGTGACCGTTGTTGTCACAGCTCCTACGCTGACGACGCCGATGAAGAAGACATCAATCATCAGCGCCTACTGAGGTGGATCGCACCATGACGACTTCCCCCATTTCGCGCGCGCGCCGCGGTGTCACGCTGATCGAGATGTTGATCGCGCTGACGCTGTTCGTCGCCATCTTCGGCCTCGCCGTGCCGTTCTTCAAGATGCAGGCACGTACGCTTGGTGCGAGCGCGGGCCGGCTCGATGCCCAACAGAACGCGCGGTACTCGCAGAACACCGTGGATCGCGACCTGCGCTTGGCCGGGACGGGTGTGCTGCCCACGCAGCCCATGCTGGTGCAAGCGGACCAGTTCGCGCTCACGTTCAACGCCGACATCGTGACCCGCGATTCGAGCGACCCGAACGCCGCGTACTACGATCCCGATGTCGATACGACGGCCACGATCAGCATGCTCACCTCGCAGCAGGTCACGCTGCCTCTGAGCGCGGTGACGTATCCGCAGACCAACTACTTGCAGAACGGCGTACCCGGAACGGCGGAGACGATTTCGTATTGGGCGTCGGTCGACAGCACCGTCGCCGCCGGCAACCAACTCGTACTCTTCCGCCGCGTGAACAACGGGACGCCGCGCGTGGTTGCCTCCGGCATCATCTGGAATGCCGGTGACCCGCCGATCTTCACCTACTACAAGCCGGATGCGTCCGGCAACCTGGTCGCGATTCCGGTGGGCAATCTGCCGCTCTTTCACAGCGCCACGCTCCATGGATCGCCGTCCGACACGGGTGTCAGCGCTTGGGTGGACAGCATTCGCATGGTCAGCATCCGCGTTGCGGGAAATTTCAAGGATCCTGACAAGGGGATGGTCACGCGCGTGGTACAGACGTCCACGCAGCTGCTCAATGCGGGCATGCTGCAGAGCACCGTGTGCGGATCCGCTCCGATCGCGCCGACAGGTTTCGCCGCGACGTACATAGCGGGACCGCCGGCCAAGGTGACGCTTGTGTGGACGGAGTCGCTCGACCAGGACGCAGGTGAAAAGGACGTCGAGCGCTATCTCGTGTATCGCCGAGCGTCTGGCGACCCGGATTGGCACGACGCGGTGACGAGTGTCGCCGCATCATCGACGACCTACGCTTTTGACGACAGTGATCCCCCGTCGGGGACCTGGGAATACGGGCTCGCGGCCCAAGATTGCTCGCCCGCGAACTCGTCCATTGTGACGGCGGGCGCCGTCACTGTTCCGTGAGCGACGTGAGGAGAATCCCCATGATGCGCGCACCTGAGTTCTGGCTTCGGCGGACGACACGGCGCGGTTCCGCGCTGATCCTCGTCCTGCTCCTAACCGTCAGCCTGGCGGCGATCGCGTTGTCGGCGATTCTGCTCACCGGCAGCTCGACGATCCTGAGCCACTCGTTCGACCGCGAGCGCGACTTCCGCTACGCGGCCGAAGCAGGACTGGCGATGGGCAAGTCGCGGCTGAGTAAGGACACGAGCATTCATCTGCCGGACAGCGGTTACGTGACGCTGATCTCCAACGGCACCATCACCGGCGCCGACGGTCAGGTGATTCCGAGCGTGCACTTCAATGTGTACGCGGGCCTCAGCGGCAACGTGACCGGACAGTTCGGACAGTACGCGAGTATCGTGTCCGAGGCATACGACTCGAGCGGCACGCGCTACGTGCGGCGCCTCGAGCTCGCGGCCGAAAACTTCGCGCGGTATGCCATGTTCACCAACACGTTCCCCGGTGGATTGTGCTACTCCACCGGCGAATTCATTCGCGGACGCGCGCACAGCAATCAAGGGTGGTATTCGTGCGGCACGCCGACGTACTACGACACGGTGTCGGCTGTGCTGAGCGTGTCCGGCGGTTCGCCGGTCTACCAGAAGGGTACGGTCAGCGGCGCGGCGTACATCCCGATCCCGCCGGTGTCGCGTCTGGCGGTGCTGCAGACGCGGGCCGCGTCTGCGAACCTGGACGTCATTGCGCAGGGCACGAGTCTCGCTAACGTCCGAACGCGCATCGAATTTGTGGCCGTCGACTTGAATAACGACGGCGATCTGAATGACGCCGACGAAGGATTTTTCCGGGTCTACCAGGCGAACGCCGCATACGCGAGTCGAGTACGTGTCACTCCAGTATCGATCGGTGGCCAGAACACACCACCGGATTCGTTGTGCGGCGACTGGCACATGCAGGATGGCGTCGAAAAGTTTTACCCGACGTTCGTGCACGGCGAGGCGTGGTTCAAAGGCAACCAAGGCATGGGGCCCGGCCAGATCAATCCGAGTGCGCCCTCGGATGTCGTTGCCAATCCTTCATCGGTCACGACGTCGGAGCGCGATCTCATCATGTCGCATTCCGGGTTCCGCTGCTATCCGGCGGGCGATCCGCATCTCGTTTCCGCCGAGCGGCGCAATGCGCTTCCGGCGCCGGCCAGTCCGAGCGTGTGGCAGAAGGGGGGCCAAGACACCACCTTCACTGACAGCACCATCTATGGCTACTGGCAGCACTGGGGCGGGAACAATGCTCCCGTCGTATCTGCCTTCAACGGCATCAGCTCGACTTCGCCTTACTACGGCTACCGGGCACAAGCCGCGAACGCCCGACTCTGGCCTCTCTATCGCGCGCTCAACCCGAACTCGATGGGCGTCATTCACGTGCACGGGCCGGTGGCGCTCAACGGTGTCTTGAAGGGATGGGTAACGCTGTACGCCCAGACGTACGGGGCGACGCAGGGCACCGTTCTGCTCATCGACGACCTCGTGTACACACAGGATCCCGCGTCGGTGCTGTGCGCGAATCTGTTAGGCGTCATTGCCGACACCAGTATCATGATCGCGGATAACGCGATCAACTCGCCGCAGCGCTCGGGAAAGGCCGGCGCAACGTACCGTTGGACCGATGGCAACGACAACGGGTTGCTCACGGCCAACAACTTCGTGTTCCACGGCGTCACGATGAGTCGGACCGGCACCGTAGGGGTGGAGAACTTCAGCTCGCACCCGGAGGGTTCGAGTTCCTTCGGCAATTGCAACACGGCTCATACCGGCCGCGGCTGTATTCAACAGGCCGGAGGCGTGATCGAAAACTTCATCAGCGCCACGTACAGCAACAACTACGACGGGATGGGCGAAAACCGAAGCGTGGACCAGTGTCTGAACACGCAATCGCCGCCGTATTTCCCCACCACCGGCAGGTACGTCAACAACCGGTATTCCGAAATCGATCCCGCGCGGTTCAACGTCACGTCGCTGTTCAACGAGTTGCAGAGCGGCAACTGATCGATCAAGTCGGTGCTGTTCAAGCGAGCCCGCATCCACGCAGGATGCGGGCTCGCTTTCTTGTGTGCGCCGCCCTGGCAGTTGCCACGAAATGCAGCCATTTTTGCAGGACACCCCTCGCGGAGGTCACACCGATGGCGCAGGCGGCTCTGCAGCAAACGCTCAAACGGACTCCTTTTCACGCCATCCACGTTTCACTTGGCGCCAAGATGGTCCCGTTCGCGGGTTTTGAGATGCCGGTGCAGTATCCGACTGGGATTACCGCGGAGCATAGAGCCGTGCGTGAGACCTGTGGGCTGTTCGACGTCAGCCACATGGGGGAGTTCGAGCTACGAGGGTCCGAGGCCGTCGCGTTCGCGACGTACGTCACATCCAACGACGTTGCAGGGCTCGAGGTTGGCCAGGTGCAGTACTCCACCATCCTGAATTCGCGTGGGACGATCGAAGACGACTGTCTCGTGTACCGTTTCGCCGATCACTTGCTGTTGGTCGTGAACGCTTCCAACAAGGAGAAGGACCTCGACCACATCCTGCGCCATTTGGGTCGACTGGATTGCACCGTCTCGGACGTGAGCGATGGGACGGCGCTCTTGGCGCTTCAGGGTCCTCGGGCCCAACAGATTCTGCAGCCGCTGACGCAGGTCGACCTCTCGGCCATCGCGTACTATCGCTTTACAACGGGCGACGTTGCAGGCGTGTCGGCGGTGATCTCGCGCACTGGCTACACTGGTGAAGATGGCTTCGAACTGTACTTCGATGCCGCGGGCGCCCGGACGGTGTGGGAGGCGTTGGTGGCTGGTGGCGACGTGACGCCGGCCGGGTTGGGTTGCCGAGATACCCTCCGTCTGGAGATGGGGATGGCGCTGTACGGGAACGACATTGACGACACCACGACGCCGTTGGAGGCCGGACTCGGTTGGGTGGTGAAGTTGGGAAAGGGACGCTTTGTTGGGCGCGACGCGCTGCTCGCACAGAAGGAGAAAGGAATACAGCGGCGATTGGTGGGCTTCACAACGTCGGAACGGTGCTTTCCGCGCCACGGCTACCCGGTCTTTATCAGCGACGCGCCGTCCGGAATCGTGCGAAGCGGGACGATGAGTCCAACGCTCGGCATCCCGATCGGCACGTGTTATCTCCCGGTTGAGGCCGCGAAGACCGGCACGGCGTTCCAGATCGAGATCCGGGGCCAACGCGTGGCGGCGGCCGTTGTGAAGATGCCGTTTTACACGAAGGGCTCGCACCGCTAACACCTGTGCGTCTCGCAATCCTAACGATCTCCGACGCCGGTTCGCGCGGCGAGCGTGCCGACACATCGGGCGATATGATCGCGAGGTGGGGATCGGGGCGCGGCGACGTGGTCACCGAGCGGTCGATCGTGCCCGACGATTCATCGCGCATCGTGTCCGCGCTCATCGAGTGGTGCGACGAGGACCGGGCCGATGTCATCCTCACGACCGGCGGCACCGGGCTCGGGGCTCGCGACGTGACGCCCGAAGCCACACGCGCGGTGATCGAGCGTGACGCGCCGGGGCTCGCCGAGCGTATCCGCGCGTTGTCGCTCAGCAGCTTTCCGCGCGCCGCGTTGTCGCGAGGATTGGCCGGAGTGCGCGCGCGCACGCTGATCGTGAATTTGCCCGGTTCGCCAGGGGGTGTGCGCGATGGCGTGCTGGCGTTGGAGCCGATCATCGATCACGCCGTGGAGATTCTCCGGGGCCATGTCACCGATCACGGCGTGGGAGGCGCGGCGTCCTCATGAAGGTATTGATGACGCTGGCCGACGTCGAACCCGCCGTTCGCCTCAACGCGATGCTCGAGGCCGGCGGTTACGAGACGGCATTGGTCTCGCCCATGGATGACGTTCCCGCCGCGATCCAGCGGGAGAAGCCGGACGCGATCATCCTGACTGGAGGCCTAACGGACGTTGGCAACGTCCAGATCGTCAAGCGCGAGCGTTGGGGCGGTGCGCCGGTGGTGGGTTTGGCCGACGTCAACGACCCGGCGTTACTTGATCGGTTGCGAGCCATTGGCTACGTCGAGCTCTACGCCAAGCCTGTGGATCTCGACGAGGTGCTCGCGGGCGTGCGGCGCGTTCTCGAGCGGCGCAAGGTGGCGGTGGATACCGGCCTCATCGGCGAGAGCGAGGCTATTCGCGAGGTGATAGTCAAGATCGAGCAGATGGCGCCGGTGTCGAGCACCGTGTTGATCGAGGGCGAAAGCGGTACGGGGAAGGAGTTGGTCGCTCGGGCTATCCACCGACTCAGTCCGCGGCGCGGAAAGCCATTCATCGCGGTGAACATCGGTGCGTTGCCTGAGACGCTGTTGGATAGCGAGCTCTTTGGCCATGAGAAGGGGTCATTTACCGGCGCTGCCGAGCGACGGTTGGGTCGCTTCGAGTTAGCCAACGGGGGGACGCTGTTTCTGGATGAGGTGGGTGAGGCACCGTTCTCGACGCAGGTGAAGTTGCTGCGGGTGTTGGAGCAGCGTGAGGTGACGCGGGTTGGAGGTGCGCATCCGTTCAGGGTGGACGTGCGGGTGTTGGCCGCGACTAACCGTCCGCTGCGCGAGCAGGTGGAGGGCGGGGAGTTTCGCGCCGATCTGTACTACCGTCTGAACGTACTCAACATCTATTTGCCGCCGTTGCGGGAGCGGCGGGACGACATACCGCTACTCGTGCGGCGGTTTGTGCAGGAGTTTTCGGCACAGCATGAACGGCCGTTTCACGGCATTTCGGCCGAGGCCATGCAGCGGCTTGTGGAATATTCGTGGCCGGGGAACGTGCGGGAGTTACGGAATCTGGTGGAGAGCATGGTGGTGTTGTCGCCGGGTCGCGAGATCACGGCGGACGACATTCCGCAACAGATTCGAGACGGAGGAATGCGGTTCCTTCCGGTTCCCGTTGGGCCGGCGGTGCGGGGGGTGGGGGGGGGGTCGGAGGGGGGCATAGGTGGGCGCGAGTTGGAGGTCATCATTCGCAGTCTGGTAGAGCTCAAGCTGCAGGTGGAGGATCTCCGGCGGCGGGTGGGGGATGACCGGAGCGGGGCGGGTCGATTGGGGGAGGGTGGCGGAGACGGGCAGATGTTGGTGGGCGAGGTGGTGTCCAAGGCGCCGGCGGTGGGTGCGATCGAGCCAACGGAACAGGCTCTGGCGCCTAACGTGGTGACCATCCGTCCGGGGATGAGTATGGCGGAGATCGAGCGGACAGCGATCGAGGCGGCGCTTCGGGAGACGCGGGGGAACCGAAGAAAGGCCGCAGACATGTTAGGAATTGGGGAGCGGACGCTGTATCGGAAGTTAAAGGAGTATAATCTCCCTGACTATCCGTAATCCAATCATCGCTTGCGTTTAGCGTTGGTTGGACGAATATTCCCTGACCATCATCGAAACGTTGCATGCCGGTCCACTCCCCGTTCGGTTGGAGTGACGGGCGGTATCGGTGGTCTCCGTACGTGCCCGCCGCATCACGTTCCCGCCTTGCCAAGTCAGGTCACCAGTGTCCGTGCCACTGAACGCGTCGACGTCGTCGTCGCAGCCTGTGTCGCCGATTGCCGGCAGCGTTTTGCCGATTCGGCGCGCGGAGGAGTTGTTAGCCACTCTTCCGGGCGTGATAGCGGCGCGCATCATCGCGAGTGAGAGTGGTGCGGTGAGCGAGGTGCATCTATTGACGAGTGCGGAGGTGAATCCGAAGCAGACGGTGCGGAACGTGGAGAGCGCGTTGATCGCCCATCTTGGTATGCGAGTGGATCATCGAAAGATTTCTGTGGCGACGACGGTTGATCCGCAAAAGACGCTGGACGTGAAGGCAGCGAGTGCGAGCGCGGCGGCGGCTGCGGCGGTAATAGAGGAGGCGGTGTCCGAGGCTGCCGCGGCGTTGCGGCGGCGGCTGTATTTCGAGGATGTGGAGGTGCGGCGGTCGCGCACGCGTGGGGTAACGTGTCGCGTGACGCTGCGGAAGGAGGACCAGTCCTTCATAGGAGAGGCTGAGGGAGCAGAGTCACAGCGCTCGCGGGCCGAGTTGGCTGCGCGGGCCGCCGTTGTGGCGATCAGTCAGGCGGAGGGGGATGCGCACGCGTTGGCGCTGGACGGGTGTCGATTGATCCAGGCGTTCGAGCGTGAGTTTGTGTTTGTCGGGATCTCGGCCCGGGTAGGTCGGGAGACGACGTTATTGACCGGCAGTTGTGAGATCAAGGACAGTCCGGAGACGGCGAGTGTGTTGTCCGTGTTGGACGCGACGAATAGGTGGGTAGGGCGCGAGCGGTAGGGATTGTCGGTCGTAGGGTGTGGTGCCGGGGTGTGGGGTGGAGCGGCATCGTCGGTGCATGGGTGAGCTAGCGTTAGGCGGGGTGGGCTTCGTGTCCGGGAAGTGAATCTCACGTATCCTGCAGGACGAATCGAACGAACTTCGAACACAAAAACCCCCGATCCTCGGCTGAGCGGAGCTGAGCGGGCAGGGCCATGTAGTTGAGCGGAGCCGACCTTCTAGCACATCTAGCGGACGCTGGGTGTGACTTCATGAAAGGGAGGTGACGCAAATGTCGCATTTGGCCGCGCTCGTCTCGAGCTGGCATGTGCTGTTGTCCTTTGTAGCAGCTGAGTCGCAGATCTGGTATTAGCGTCGAGGGCGGGGGTTTTTCTCTTCTCGATGAGGGTGGGTCCACATGAGTCGGATCAGGATATACGTCCTGGGAGTAACGGTAAGCGCTGCGGCAGCGGCCTTATGCGTTTACCTGTTCATTCCAGCACGTGATCCGGCTTTCGTTACTGCTGCGCTTTGGATGACGGCATTTTCTATCCTCGCTCAGGTGTTGGTTCACCAACTTCCAGGTGGGGCTGCCGGTTCAATCGGTTTCATTCCGTTTACGGCGACCGCACTCCTCTGTCCCAATTGGATTGCTGTCGCAGCGATCACCTTCACAAATGCAGTAACGGAAGCGGTCAGCTCTCGCGAAGGGATCAAGAAAGCCTTTAACATCGCCCAGATGTCCCTTTCGACATCGATGGCGGTATTGGCCTACGTAGCGTTAGGCGGCCAATCCTTGCTATTCATGGGCAATTCAACGGCTTCGTCCGCCCTGTCCAAAGTCGGCCTGCCCTTCCTGGGCCTGATCATCGTCTGGGTCGCGACCAACACCGTTGCAGTGAGCGGCGCCATAGCCGCGAATGACAACAAGCGCCTGATCTCTGTCTGGCGCCAGAATAACCTCGGCGGCCTAGCATACGATGCCTTCGCGACGCCGGTGGTGTTCGCGCTCGCTTGGTTCTACGCGAAGTTTGGCGTTCTAGGCGCAGCAGGCCTTGCGTTGCCACTACTCGGGCTGCGCCAGCTATACAAGACTAATCGGCAATTGGAACGCGTGAACCAAGAGCTCCTCGAGCTGATGGTAAAGGCCATTGAGGCGCGCGATCCGTACACATCAGGTCACTCCAGACGCGTGTCGAACTATGCGCGCCTAATTGCGCGAGCGATGGGAATGAGCGCTCGTGATGTGGATAGAATTGGGACGGCTGCGTTGCTCCACGACGTTGGCAAGATACACGAGGTGTACGCCCCCATTCTTCGCAAGCCGGATAAGCTGACGGCAGAGGAGTGGACAATCATGCGTACGCATCCTGCCAAGAGCGCGGAACTCGTTGCAACAGTTTCGCAGCTTCGTGAGCTAGTGGCGCCCGTGCGCCACCATCATGAGAATTGGGACGGGACCGGGTATCCGGACGGACTCGCCGGCGAAGCAATCCCGATTGGGTCGCGCGTCGTACTGTTGGCCGACACAATCGACGCGATGACGACCGATCGGCCCTATCGAAAGGCACTTGGCGAGGCGCAGGTTCGTGCTGAGTTAGTGAAGTACAGCGGGAAGCAGTTTGATCCCCAGATTTGCGATCGCCTTCTCGCCAGTCCGATGTTCGGGTTGCTTTTTGTCACGCCCATCGATCGGCCCAGTGCGGCACAGCCCGAACAATTGAATGTGGCGCAACCCGCCTAAGAGCGCGCTGGTCGTGAGTCAGCTGCTGTTACTCTTGGACAAGTAACTGACGGAAGCCGAGCACGTTAGCCGCCGGTTGGATTCTCTCGCGGCGGTATCGTGCAAAATACTCATCGATGAGCTGCCTACCTTCTTCTTTGCGCCCGGCACGGCTCAACAAGCGACATACCACTACCGCGAGACGATCTTGACCGCCGCTGTTCCGTGTCTGTCGATACAGGCGGCGAAGTCTCGATATTTCAGTGCGCGATGTGACGGCACCGGAATCCATGAGTCGAAGGTTCCAGCGAAGTGACGTTACTCGCGCCTCCGCGCGCACCCAACGTTGCCCGGTCAAACACTGCTCGCACTTCTTCAGGAAGTCCTCCGCATCCTGCTCGCGGCTGTCGAGAATTGCAACTTCCGCGCAATTGCTAAGTACAGAGGAGAATGCCACCGGGTCGGTTGATCCATGAAGCAGCGTTAACGTCTGCTCGGCCAGCTCTCTCGCCTGCGTTAGTGATCCTTGAGCAATGCAAAGCTGAAGGGTTTGGTTTGTGGCGGCGGCCGCCTGTCGCCTTAGCCCGTTTTTCTCTGCACAAACGAGAGCTTCGGTTGCTGCTGAATGTGCCGCGTTGAGCGCTCCTACAAATCGCAGCGTTGCGGCTGCATGAGTGAGGTAGCGGCTCTTACGCGCGGGATCGTCCAGGCCGCGAGCGAGCGTGCAAAGCGATCGAGCGTGATCATGAGCCGTTGACAAGTCGCCGAAGGACGTGTGGTAGAGCATTTCGAAGTGAGTCCGCAGCGCGCTATCCACGTTAGGCATAGTGAGAATGGACTGGACCGAGTGTCGCGCCGCGCGTGCGATCTTCGGTTCACATGCGTTGTCCGCGAGCACGAGTGCCCACATCGCTGCCCCAAGGCGATGCTCGCTGGGCGCCTGTCGCGACGTTGCGCATCTCAGCGCTTCGCTGCTCAGCTCAATCTGATCCTGGGCAAGGTGCCAGCGTGCCTGCAGCAGGTAAAACTCGGCGTCGGTGTGCTCAGTTGCGAGAGGGTCACGTCCCTCGAATTGACCCCTCTCTTTGCCCGCTTCGATTATCGCTATCCATTCGCCATTTCGGAGTAGCGCTTCCATTCGATCTGACCGTATCGACGCGTCCTCCTCGCTCGTTCTCGCGAGGCGCGCCGCACGGTCGAGCGTCAGCGCCGCGTCGCCCGGAGAGCCCATGTCGAACAGATGGCGGGCGTGCGAGCGAAGCAGGTCGAGTGAGTGATGTGGGGCGCCAGCGCTTTCCCAGTGCTTCGCGCATTCCCAAAGAAGAAGAGTTGAGTCATCGCTTTTTCTCTCCACATCCAGTAGTTCCGCAGCTTTGTGGTGCAGAAAGAGACTTGACGTGCGCGACAAGTCGGTTAGCGCGACCTGGGAGAGCAACTGGTGTCGGACTATGAGTCGCGTTCCATCGACCTCGATGAGTCCAATTCGGTCGAGCTGTCCTAAGCTGTCCAATAGGCTGAGGCGGGATCCGCGAAGCAATGATTCGACTCGCGATATGGTCGCCAATCCACCGAGAACTACACAGGCGCTGAGAACATGCTTTTCTTCAGTGGTCAGATCTCTGAGCGGAGCGCTCACAAGTCTGACTATGGATTGAGGTACGCGGAACTGCGTCCCGTCCCAGCGAGCCTTTTCCGCCAACTCGCCCAGAAAAAATGGATTGCCACCGCTTCCAAAGATGCACCACTCCTCTAGGCCCTCTTCGCTTTCGCGTCGAAAAAACGCGAGGAGACTACGGACTAATTGTCGGCTGGCGTCAATTGAGAGAGGAGGGAGCGAGAGGACAACGGGCGACGCTCGCAATGAACTCTCCAAGTTCATCAAGGCGTTCGACAACCGAGACGCGAGAACGATCATGACGCGCCGTTCGCCGATCCACGGCACCAGCGCGCCAACAATGCGCCACGAGACATCGTCTAACCACTGCGCGTCATCTATTGTAAGTACGAGCGGAGTTTCCGCCGCGATAGCATCGACCAAATCGAGTACCGACCGACGTAATTGTGCAAACAAAACCTGATCGTTCCACGAATCATCAGGCAGGTTCTGGCCGTTCTTGTCGAGTCGTAGAATGCGCCGAAGGTGTGTCATCGACTCAGGACTGCAGCCAATCGCACCTGGGAGTTTGAAGAGCACATGGAGGAGCTCAATAAATGTTGACAGTGGTCTTTGATGTTCGTGCGGAAGACACGAGCACCGCGCGATCTGAACCTGCTCAAGGCCAACTACCGCTGTGAACTCGTCTAGCAGCCGCGTTTTCCCCATGCCCGGTTCGGCGCAAGCAAGCACGGTTGCGCCGCGGCCGTTCGTGACGTTGCGGAACACTCTCCCCAACTCCCGCATTTCCTCTTCCCTCCCAACCTGCGGCACCATGCGGCGGTCGGGTGGGTCGCGACGGTAAGTCTCGGCGATACGATGGCGTAGGAGCGACGCGGGGAGATGCATGTCCCCGGCGTGCGGGCCGAGTTCGCTGAGGTAACTGTCCAATATCTCGAGCGCCCGCACCTTGCTGCCGTTGAGCGCCGTGGCCTCAGCGATGGCGAGCGTGGCTTCCTCGTTCAATGGGTCGAACAGGAGGCACCGAGTCGCAAGACGCTCGACGGCGGCCCAGTTGTTCCGCTCACGTTGCGTCGCGATGGCGGACACGAGTACCCGGCGTAGTCCGGCGGTCACCACGTCGTGCTGGTGGTCGAGCCAGTCGCGAAACGGCGCGGAAAAGTGGGGCTGGTAGCCGGCCAGAAACGGACCCTGCACGAGCTCGGCGACGCGATCGGGATCAACGGCGTCGCCGGCGGTGAGCAGCTCGGCACAGTCGCTACGCGCGGATCGAGTCGGGAGGACGATGTGGCCGCGCTCCGAACGCAGGGCGGCGCCGCACGCGTTCAAGCGATACACCGTCTGGCGCAAACAATGATTGGCACTCCGCGAGCTGACGTTAGGCCAAAGTAGTTCGAGCACGCGCAGCCGATTGAGAGGGCGGCCGGCTTCCGACACGAACAACAACGCGGCGGCGAACAGCGTCTCGCTGGCTGACGTGAGACGAGTCGCGCCGACGGTGATGACGGCGTGTCCTAGGGCAAGCATGTGGATCATCGGGTACACCTCGCGCCGGATATCCCTGCCCAACGAATGTACGAACGATGAGCTCGTCAGGCGAGCGTCATTCCGTACTACAATGTCGTACAATCCGCTGACCGCGGAGCGCGAGGTTGACGATCAGCCGGTGCTCCCGAACCCTCCGGTGCGATCGGTGGAACGCGTAACGACGCCGGGCACCCACGACAGCGTTGCAAAGCGCTGCACGATGATCTGCGCAATGCGCTCGCCGTGCTCGAGCATGACCTCGCGCGCCGAAATGTTCTTCATCATCACGAGCCACTCATCGGGATAGTCGGCGTCGATGGTGCCGGGCGCGTTGGGCAGAAGAAGTCCGCGCCGAAACGCCATCGAGCTGCGCAGTCGAACCTGCGCTTCGTAGCCGTCAGGCAGCCGCGCGCGGAAACCGAGTGGCACGAGAGCGATGTCGCCGGCCTGCAACGACAGGCGGCCCTGCGCGCCGGCGGACTGTTCGAGCTCGGCGCCGTCGCGGCACAGGCGCACCAAGCGCTCGACTAGGTGTGCACACACGTCGTAGCCGGCGGCTCCGGCGGTGGCGCGTCGAGGCGCGACCACTCCGGGAAACAGCGGTTCGAATACAATGACGGATGGCGATTCGCTCATGATTCCCATGAACTGGTGGAGAGGGGACGCTTGGCCGTGACTGGCGTCGGCTGTAGTTTAGGCTCGTGAGCGCTACGCCCCCACCCAGCGGCGCCGTCTCGCGGCCGATGACAGGGTCGCCGGTGTCGTCTTCCGCCTCGCCCGTCGCATCGGATGCGTCGCCCCTCGCTCCAAGCGCGGGGTCGCCCCACCTTGTGACGACGAAAGTTCCCACGCACGTCGAAGGGTGGCAACTGCCAGCGGGCTGGTCGTGGGGGGCGGAGGGCGTGTCGGCCGAGTTCCGGCACTACCAGGAAGTGGTGGATGCACTGGGCCGGTCGCTGTCGCTGGTCACGGTGGACGACGCGGCACACACGGCATGGCTGGGCGCGGAAGCGCGAGCGCTCGCGCACCGCGGCCATGCGTCGATCCCTACAACATACGATTGGTGGCCAGGTGGACCGCTGAGTCGTCGCGGGCCGGGATACGTGAGACGCTGGATTTCTGGAGAGAGCGTGGCGGAGCGCATTCGCCGCGTTGGACCCGCTGACCTGGGGACTTCGCTGCAGCTGCTTCGCTCCACGGGACTCGCCCTGGCGTACCTGCACACGACGGGAACGGCGCACGGCGCGATTTGCGGGGAGTCGACTTGGGTTACACCGACCGGCCAACTCTGGCTCTTGGCCTGGCAGTGGGCGCTGCCACGCAACGTCATTCCCGCCGGATTGGTACCCTTTCCGGGGCGGCTGCCGCTCGCCCCGGAATGGCCCAACGGCGAATGGATCCCGACGCCAGAGAGCGACCAGTGGCAACTGGCTGCGACGGCGTTCGCGTCACTCACAGGCGAATATCCGCCGTTGGATCCGCCGCCGCTGTCGCTCGTCAGACCGGATTGCCCGCAGTCGGTGGCGCGCGTGTTGTCACGAGCGTTGAATCAGAAGCCCGAAGATCGCTATCACTCAATCGCGGCGCTGCTGCGCGAGCTGGATCGCGCGGTAGGCGGACGCACATCGATTTTCACCAGCGGCGCGTCGCTGGCTCTTCGCGCGGCGGGTGACGGGGAAGAGGAGCGATTGCGTTGGGCGACTGGTGAAGACTATGAAGTCATCACTCGACTCGGCTCGGGTACGTTCGGATCGGTGTGGCGCGTGCGCGATCTCACGCTGGAGCGGGAGGTGGCGCTCAAGATGCTGCACCCGCAAGTGGCGAAGGACGAGAACGCAGTCCGGCGCTTTCGCCGCGAGGCGCAACTGGCGGCGCAACTCGCGCACCCGTCGATCGTGCCCATTTACGACTGGGACAGCAATGGCGGCGTGTCGTGGTACACGATGGAGCTGGCGGAGAATGGTTCGCTGGCGGATCTCGTGATGCGCGCTGGAGCGCGATCGGTGGAGCAGATCGCGGCGCACATCGATCAGGTCCTGGACGGACTGGCAGCGGCGCACGCGGTGGGCATCATCCACCGCGACCTGAAACCGGAAAACATCCTCATCGACCGGCACCGCCGGTGGCGGATTGCGGACTTTGGTGTGGCCAAAGTCTCGGGAGAAGAACTCCTCAGCGGTACGACGGGGACGCCCGAGTTTGCGGCGCCGGAGCAGCTGTTAGGCGAAACGCAGGGACCAGCGGTGGACTGTTTTGGGATCGCGGCCATCGTGGTCTATCTGCTGTCGGGGAAGCCACCCTTTGGTGCCGGCGATGGGCGCGCGATTCTGGCGCGTGAGCTCAATGGCGAGGTGGACCTCACGCCGTATCCGGAACCGGTGTCCGAATGGTTGTTGCGGGGACTCTCGCCGGTGGCGGAGGATCGATTCGCCGACGCCGCAGTGATGCGGGACGCGTGGCGAAGTTCGGTGGATCGAACACTGGCGCCAGAGTCGCGGCCACCATGGTGGCGCCGGTGGTGGAGTGGGGAGGAAGAAGTGTTGCCTAACGACGAGGATTGACAAGCTGGGTCATTCGTCCTCCAGCCGAATCAACCTGTCGGCCGTCACTCCCTCCGCCTCTCCCTGAAAATTCAGCACGATGCGGTGGCGGAGGACGACGAGGGCGATGGAGCGAACGTCATCGATGTCCGGGACAGAGCGGCCATCCATCGCCGCGCGGGCCTTGGCGCCGAGAACGAGGTATTGGGAGGCGCGCGGTCCTGCTCCCCAGCTCACGTACCTCTTGACGTCGGGTGACGCTTCGCTGGCATCGGGGCGTGTGGAGCGGGCAAGCCGCACGGCGTAGCGAACAACCGTTGGCGGGGCGGGAAGCCGGCGCACCAGATGCTGCAGGGCGATGAGGCGTTCGGCGTCGAGGACGGGCGAGATGGTTTGCTCGATGTCGCTCGTTGTACTGGCCACGATGCGCTGTTCTTCCTCGGCCGACGGGTAGTCCACGCGCAATTCGAACAAGAACCGGTCGAGCTGCGCTTCGGGAAGCGGATACGTGCCCTCTTGCTCGATCGGGTTCTGTGTGGCGAGCACGAAGAATGGCGCGGGCAGCGCATGCGTCTGACCGGCGGCGGTGACGGCGTGCTCCTGCATAGCCTGCAGCAACGCGGCTTGCGTTTTTGGTGGCGCGCGGTTGATCTCGTCGGCCAGGACCGCATTCGCGAAAATCGGACCTTTGACGTACTTGAACACGCGACGGCCGGTGGCGTGATCCTCCTCGAGCATCTCGGTGCCGGTGATATCACTCGGCATGAGGTCTGGCGTAAACTGCACGCGCGAGAACGACAGGTCGAGTGCGTCGGCGAGGGTGCGGACGAGGAGCGTCTTCGCGAGCCCGGGGACTCCGACCAGGAGCGCGTGTCCGCCGCTGAGCAGGGCGGCGACGAGATTCTCCACGACCTCGTGCTGCCCAACGATGCGGCGAGCGATCTGGTCGACGAATGATCGGCGCGCCTGCGCGAGGTCACCGAGGAGCTCGATGTCGCGTGCGTCGCTGTGCGTGGAGGCTTTGGTGGGTGTCGCCAACGTCTACTCGCTGCCTGTGGATGCGCGAAAGGTAGCGAGGGAGTGAAGAGGGCGCAGTACTACGCGCAGACTGGACGCGGGTGAGCAGGGGCGTGCGGGATGGGAACGCTGCTCAGGGCAGTGTGAACGCGGCGCGCTGTTCGATGGGGTGATTATTGCTTTTGAGGAGCGCGACGGCGGTATACGAACCCTTGCGACCCATCGGATTCCAGCGCACCTGGTACGTCACGGATTCGTTAGCGGCGAGTAGCGTGTTGCGCACGGCTTGGGTGAACATTCGCCCGTCACTCCAACGCCAGACGGAGTGGCCGAGGGAATCGAGAATGACGACGTCGTGGGTCAGGCCGCTGGGGAAGTCGAGCTCCACGGAATGATCTGCGACGTTGGTGACGCGCAGTTCGACGTGGACGCCGTGGTCGATGGTGACGTGGGCTGCGGACGCGAGCACGTGCGTGTCATCTGGAGCGGTGGGGGCCTGCGTGCGATTGCTGGTCGTGCTGGCGGCGGATTCGTTGTGGTGCGCGTAGGGGCTCCAGGCGAGGAAGACAGCGCCTGTGCAGAGCAGCCAGATGACGACGCGGGAGGACATGATTTAGGAACCGGCCAGGCGGCCCGCGCCGATGGAGCGGGCGAACGAGAACAAGAGATTATTGTGGATTGCGAACTTATCAACATCGGGACGAACCGTCAAGGTTGGAGTAACGTGTAAGTTGGCGACTGGTCGAAACTTGGCGATTAGACGGTTATTATGTCCGACCGGTATAGCGGGGTCGTCCTTAGCTTGCGAAAAATTTCACAAGCGCATAAATTCCGCGCGGCATGAAGGATCCGGAGCGCTTGCCTGACACTCGCGTTAAGGGCCGCGCGGAAGGGAGGGGCTCGAAGGGAGCGCCCTCGCCGGCGGCGTTTGCGGGGCTGGGCATTCAGCTAGTTGTGTCGATCCTGCTGTTTGTGTACGCCGGGCGTTGGCTTGACGAGAAGTTGGGTACGGGGCCGTGGTTGCTGGTGGCGGGCGCGTTTCTTGGGGCTTGTGCCGGCTTCTACGCCATGTACCGGTCATTGATGGCGGTGACGCGCGGGGAGGGTCGCGACGCTGGCAGCGGCGAGGGGAAGGAGGGGGGGGGAGGGAGCGGCGGGTGAGGCGATTGTTAGGCTTCGGTGTCCTGGCGGTGGCGATCATCGCGCTTTCGTCGCTGCTGTTAGGCCTTCTGTTTCGCCTCCCGGGGGACGCGCGGGCGATCCGGGTGAGCGCGGTGCTTGCGTTGGTGGTGCAACTGTTCGCGTTCGCGATGCTGCTGCTGGTGCAGCGCACGAAGGTGTTTCCGGCGTGGGGATTGGGAATGCTGCTTCGCCTCGCGGCGCTGGCGGTGATGGCATTCTGGCTCGTGCACGGTATGGCGCTGCGCGTCGAACCGGCGTTGATCAGCCTCGCGACATTTTTCGTTCTCACGACACTGGTCGAACCCCTGCTGCTCAGGCGATGAAGCTCGGACCCTTCGCGCTATCCCTTCTCTGTCTCGCAGCGCCGGCAGTGGCGCTCTCCCAAGCCGTTGCCGATGCGCCGGTGCGGGAGCAAGTCCATGTTGGGCCGAGCGGGCAGGCGCTCACCGGGCCGTCGGCCGGTCCGGTGGACATCATCACGCCGCACATCATCGACTCCCACGTCCTCGAGCTGCCGATTGCGGGGGAGATCGAGCTTCCGCGTTGGAAGCCGGTGCGAATCGGCTCGTTGTCGATCGACCTGTCGATCACGAAGCACGTGGTGATGCTGTTCGTGGCGGCGCTGCTGTGCATGCTGGTGCTGATTCCGGCGGCGCACGCGCACGGACGCCTAACGAAAGAGCGAGGGTCGCCCAAAGGGTTCACGACGGGCATCGAGGCGATCGTGCTCTACGTGCGAAACGAAGTGATCCTGCCCAATGTGGGGCCGCATGGTAACGCCTTCGTCCCATTCGGCCTGACGCTGTTCTTCTTCATCCTGTTCGCCAACCTGTTGGGATTGATCCCGTACGGGTCCACGGCCACTGGGAACATTTCGGTGACGGGGACCCTGGCATTGATCACGTTCGTGGTTGTGGAGGCGACAGGGATCAAGACCCAGGGATGGGGTTACCTGCGCACGATTTTCTATGTGCCGCCCAAGGAAATTCCGTTCCCGGTAAAGCTCTTCATGGTGCCGATCATGACAGTGGTGGAAATCATCGGCAAATTCACGAAGCCGTTCGCGCTGGCGATTCGACTGTTCGCCAACATGACCGCGGGTCACGTAGTGCTGCTGGCGTTGATCAGCCTGATCTTCACGTTCAAGACGTTCACGGTGATCACGGCGTCGGTGACGATGGGCGTGGGCAGCAGCCTGCTCGAGATTTTCGTAGCATTCCTTCAGGCGTACATCTTCACGATTCTGTCGTGCGTGTTTATCGGGCTCATACGGCAAGGCGGGCACTGATCAAGCCAGGTAACCGCGCGCCTTTGGCGCCGCCGGGG
>JANWIF010000113.1 GCA_025450035.1 Gemmatimonadaceae bacterium | reverse complement strand
TCGTTCACGAAGGGGAGGAAGGGCGGATGTGGGACCAAGGCACGCGCAGCTTTCAATGCTCGCGGCGCGCCGACGCGCTCAAAGTCTGGGTCGCCCTCCAACGCTACGGCGCCGATGCGGTGGGCGCGCTGTACGACCATCTCTGCGACACGGCCCGCGTGCTGCACCACGCCATCGCCGAACGCTCCGACTTCGTCACCCTGCACGAGCCGGAGTCCAACATTCTCTGTTTTCGCTGGGTGGGCGACGGATCGCTGGGCGAGGAGGCGCTGGACACCGTCAATCGCGATCTGCGCGAGCGCTACAATCGCGGCGGCCGCGGATGGATCACTACCACCGTGCTCGGCGGCCGCCGTGTGCTCCGCGTCACGATCATGAATCCGCGCACCGGGCATGCCGAGATGCAGGCGCTGCTCGACGGCCTAACCGACGAGGTCGACGCCATGCGGCACGCCGCGCGCGGCGTCACAACACCTTCTTGATCGCCGCCGCGATGTTCTGGTCGCCGCCCAACCCGGTGTAGACCACCTTTCCCGTCTTGTCGATCAGTACGACGTACGACGTCGCCGGCACGTTGTAGGCCGTCACCGCGTTGCCGTCGGTGTCATACAGCACCTGGTGCGTGTAGTGGTACTTCTGGGCGTAGAGCTTCACGCGCTCGGGCGACTGGTTCACCGACACGGCGACGTCGATGAACGTCACCTGCGGCGAGTACTGCTTCACGAGCGAGAGGAACGTGGGCTCGAGCTCCTTGCAGTTGCTGCACCAGGTGGCCCAGAACTCGAGCACCACCGGCCCCTTCCCCAGGTATTGCGACAGGTTCACGCGTTTCCCGTCCAGCGTGTGGACCACGGCGCCTGGCGCCGTCGCGCCGACGGAGATGCCAATGTCTTCCTGTGCGCGCGCCGCGGGAGCGGCACACCACGCGGCACAGGCCAGAACCAGTGCGACACGAGCGATTGTCATATCAGTAGCTGTCCCATCTTGATGAGGTAGTATTCCGCGGCGCCCAGCATGATGATCGCGAACCCCTTCTTTACCCACAGCATCCACGTGCCGGCGTGGGGCAGGCGCGACACCGCGCCGGCCGAGACGCCCACAACGACGAGCAGTGTGCTCATGCCTAACGAGAACACAAACAGGTAGACGAACCCCAACACCGCGCTCTTGGTCACCGAGACCCACGTGAGCACCGCCGCCATCACCGGCGCCGAGCACGGCGCGGCCACCAGCCCCGACGCGGCGCCCATGACGAAGGTCCCCACGAATCGCCCGCCGCTCCCCGCCGTCGCGGCCCGCTGCAACAGCCCCTGCGGGACGCGCACCGGAATCACATCGACCATGGCGAGCGCGAAGAGGATGAGCAGGTTCGCCATCCCGAAATACAGCCATGGATTCGTGCTAACGGTTCCGAACAGTGTGCCGCTCAGCCCGGCGAAGACACCCAGCGCCGCGTACACCAACGCAAGGCCGAGCACGTAGCTCAACGTCAACGTCAGCGGACGCCATCGCGACGCCAATGGTGCGCCGGCGGCCTGCCCCCCCACCAGTGACGCGGTGATGGGGATCATCGGGTAGATGCACGGGGTCAGGCTGGTGAGCACGCCGCCCAAAAACACGAGCGGCAGCGCGACCACGGGACGCGCCGAGAGGAGCGTCGAAATATCGGGAGCGAGCATGGTCACACTTTACATAGTGTACCAGGAGGGGGGGAAGTTCCCCGAAACACTCGTGCCTTGCCAAGGAGCCGGGCGCGGGAGAAGGTTTCAGGTGCGGGCGCCGCCTCCGGGCGCGCGCCGCCCATCACACCACTAATACATTCGCTGAACACTTTCCACGGCATGGCGGCCCGACCCACCTCCAAGCGTCAGACATCCGCGCGGCGCGCACGGACACACCTCGCCATCGAGTGCGTCACGCCGTCACTCGACGACGGACGATTTTCCGTCAAGCGCGTGTTGGGCGATTCGTTCGAGGTCGGTGCGGACATCTTCAAGGATGGCTACGACGACCTCGCGGCACGCGTGCGCTATCGTCCGCCGGGCGCCGGCGAGTGGCGCACCACGCCCATGGTGTTCGACTACGACAGCGACCGGTGGATCGGCGGCTTTCCGCTCGACGCGATCGGTGAGTGGACGTACACCGTCGACGCGTGGACCGATCACTTCGTGTCGTGGCGCTCGACGTTCCAGAAGAAGCTCGACGCGGCACAGGACGTGTCGCTCGAGCTGCTCGAGGGTGCGCAGTTGGTGGATACGGCGGCCCACCGGGCCCGTTTCGGCGACACGCGCCGTACGCTGGCGGCATGGGCGGCGCGCCTGCGGGGCGCGGCACGCATGCCTAACGAGGCGGAGGGACCCCGGGTCGGACTCGATCTCACCCTGCTCGCCCTCATGGAACAGCATTTCGCCCCCGATGACGTCACGTCGTATGACCGCGAGTTGACGGTCTGGGTGGACCGTGAACGCGCCCGCTACGCCGCCTGGTACGAGATGTTCCCGCGGTCCCAGAGCGCGGTGCCGGGCCGGCACGGCACCTTCGCCGACGCGGAACGGTCCCTGGCACGCATCGCCGAGCTCGGATTCGACGTGGTCTACCTGCCGCCGATCCATCCGGTGGGAACGACGGAGCGGAAGGGGCCCAACAACACGTTGGGCGCCGGCCCCGACGACCCCGGCAGCCCGTGGGCCATCGGCTCACCAGCCGGCGGCCACTCGGCCATCGAACCTCGGTTAGGCACGAGCGAGGACTTCGACCGGTTCGTGGCCACGGCCCACCGCCTGGGCCTCGAGATCGCGCTCGACTACGCGCTCCAGTGCTCGCCCGATCACCCGTGGCTGCGCCAACACCCCGACTGGTTCTTCCTTCGGCCCGATGGCTCGCTCAAGTACGCCGAGAACCCGCCCAAGAAATACGAGGACATCTACCCTCTCAACTTCTGGTGCGAGGACAGGGACGCGCTGTGGACCGCCTGCCGCGACATCCTGCTCTTCTGGATCGCACGCGGCGTGCGCACCTTTCGCGTCGACAACCCACACACCAAACCATTCGCCTTCTGGGAATGGGTGATCGGCGACGTCCACCAACGCCACCCCGATGCAATCTTCCTCTCGGAGGCATTCACCCGCCCCAAGCGGATGAAGCATCTGGCCAAACTCGGCTTCACCCAGTCGTACACGTACTTTACGTGGCGCAATACGGCGACTGAACTGCGCGACTACCTCGAGGAGCTCACACAACGGCCGGCTCGCGAGTACCTGCGTCCCAACTTTTTTGTCAATACACCGGACATTCTGCACGAGTACCTGCAGCGCGGCGGCCGGCCCGCGTTTCGCGTGCGCTTGCTGCTCGCCGCCACCCTGTCGCCGCTCTATGGCATCTACAGCGGGTTCGAGCTCGTGGAGAACGTTCCCCTGCGCCCCGGCAGCGAAGAGTATCTGGACTCGGAGAAATACGAAATCAAGGTTCGCGACTGGAGCGCGCCGCAGAGCCTCGATCGCGACATCGGCCGCATCAATCGCATCCGCCGCGAAAACCGCGCCCTTCAACTGGCCGCGAATCTCACGTTTTTACGTTCGGAGAACGACCAGATCCTGTTCTATCACAAGTCGTCCGCCGACCTCGGTGCGCCTAACGACCTGCTCATTGCCGTCAACCTCGACCCCGTCCGCGCCCAGGACACCCTGGTACACGTCCCGCTCGACCAACTGGGCCTCCGACCCGACACACCGTTCGTGGTCGAAGATCTCCTCACCGGCAGTCGCTACACCTGGCGCGGCGCGCGTAACTACGTCCGCCTGGACCCGCGCCAGGAGCCGGGACACGTGCTACGGGTGGTAGTTGGTAGCTCGTAGTTGGTGGTTGGTAACAGCGTCCAACGCCCGCCGTCAGTAGTTCACCAACCACCAACTACCACCTACCAACCACCAACTACCGCCTACCAATCACCAACTACCGCCTACCAATCACCAACTCCCAACCACCATGGCCAGTTTATGGTACAAAGACGCTGTCATCTACCAGATCCACCTCAAGTCCTTTCGTGACAGCAATCGCGACGGCTACGGCGATTTCCCGGGACTGATCGAGAAGCTGGACTACATCGAATCGTTAGGCGTCAACTGCATCTGGATCCTCCCGTTCTATCCGTCGCCGCTCAAGGACGACGGCTACGACATCGCGGAGTACGAGGCCATCCATCCGCAGTACGGCACGCTCGACGACTTCCGGTTGCTGTTGGACGAAGCCCACGCGCGCGGCATCCGCGTGCTCACCGAGCTCGTCATCAACCACACCTCGGACCAGCATCCGTGGTTCCAACGCGCCCGCCAAGCGCCGGCCGGTTCGCCGGAGCGCGATTTCTACGTGTGGTCGGACGATCCCACCAAGTACGCGCACGCGCGCATCATCTTCACCGACACCGAAAAGTCCAATTGGGCGTGGGATCCGGTGGCGGCCCAGTTCTATTGGCACCGCTTCTTCAGCCACCAGCCCGATCTCAACTTCGACAATCCGGCGGTGCTCGAGGCGGTGAAGGACGTGATGCGCTTCTGGCTCCGCATGGGTGTGGACGGCATGCGCCTCGACGCCATTCCGTATCTCGTGGAACGCGAAGGCACCAACTGCGAGAACCTGCCGGAAACCCACCGCGTGCTCAAAGAACTCCGCCGCACACTGGACGACGAGTTCGAGGATCGCATCTTCGTCGCCGAGGCGAACCAATGGCCCAGCGATGTGATTTCGTACTTTGGCAAGAGCGACGAATGCCACATGGCATTCCATTTTCCGCTCATGCCGCGCATGTACATGGCGCTGCGCCAGGAAGACCGGAGCCCCATCGTCGAGATCCTCGCGCAGACTCCGGCGCTGCCCGAAGACTGTCAATGGGCAATCTTTCTCCGCAATCACGATGAGCTCACGCTCGAGATGGTCACCGACCAGGAGCGCGACTACATGTATCGCGAGTACGCGCGCGACCCGCGAATGCGCATCAACATCGGGATCCGCCGCCGGCTCGCTCCCCTCCTCGACAACGGACGCCGCCAGATCGAATTGATGAACGCGCTCGTCATGACCATGCCGGGCACGCCGATCATCTACTACGGCGATGAGATCGGGATGGGTGACAACATCTACCTCGGCGACCGCAACGGGGTGCGCACGCCAATGCAGTGGACCCCTGGTTGGAACGCCGGCTTCTCCGACGGTGACCAACAGGCGCTGTACTTTCCACTCATCGTCGACCCGCCCTACGGGTATCAGGCCATCAACGTCGCGTCGGAAGAGCGAACGCAGACGTCTCTCCTGCGCTGGATGCGCCGCATCATCAAGGTGCGCAAACAGTATCATGCGTTCGGCCGCGGAAAGTTCGAGGTGCTGCTTCCCGAGAACCGGCGCGTGCTCACCTTCCTGCGGCGCCACGAGGACCAGGTCATCCTCTGCGTCAACAACCTCTCGCGCTTCGTCCAACCGGTGGAGATCAATCTCCAGCGGTGGATCGGTTGGGCACCAGTGGAGCTCATCGGGAATGTGCCCTTCCCCGTGATCGGCGAGCAGCCGTACTTCCTCTCGCTCGGGCCGCACACCTTCTACTGGTTCCGGCTCGTGCCGCCGGGCGTACCGCGCTTGTGACGCGCACGGCGCCGGCGTTGCCGCCGACGGTATCCGTGGGCGGGAATGGCGCGGCGGAGGACGCGTTGTCGCCGGCGACGCTGCGCTCCATCGCGTCCGCCGACCTCGGCCGCTGGATGGCGTCGCGCCGTTGGTTCGGCGCCAAGGGCCACACGCCTAACGGAGCGCGGTTCAGCGAAATCGTCCCCCTGTCGTTGGGCGACGACCGGGCGGTCGTGACGCGCGTCGTGGTCGGCACCGGCGATGGCGCCGAGCACAGCTACCAGCT
>JANWIF010000112.1 GCA_025450035.1 Gemmatimonadaceae bacterium | reverse complement strand
GGGCGTGACGAGCTCGAGGCGTGGCTCGCGCCGGAACGATGGCCATTGCTCCGGGCTGCGGTGCTCGCCGCGGGCTTCGCACGCGTCACCGTGGACCTGCGCGGATTTCGATCAGGTTCGCTCAACGTGCTGAGTGGAGTGACTGCCGCGTGAGCACGGACTCGCTGGCCACAGCGCTGGCGGCAATTGGGCTTCCGGGGCGTGTGGAGGCGCGAGGCGGACTCGCCATTTTTACCGCAGCGAACGGCGCCTCCTTCGACGCGATTAGCCGCGATTCCGCGCTTTGTGCCAGGGCGACGGCGCTTGCTACGCAGCACGGTTTCGCACTGCTGGGACTCGAGCTACCGCCTGCGCCCGACACCGGTGCGACTGTTTCTGGCGATTAATCTTCCCGTCGCCGAGCGGCGCGCCATCCGCGCGGCAACGGCGTCAATGCGAGCCGCGGGGGAGGGGCGCGATGTCCAGTGGATGGGCGATGCCCAACTGCATATCACGCTTAAGTTTCTCGGCGAGCGGCCGGACGACGCGGTGTCCCCGCTGCGCGCCGCGCTCGCTCCGGTGGTGGGCAGCCACGCCGTGTTCCCTGTCGAGCTTCGCGGATTGGGCGCGTTTCCAAACCTTCGCGCACCCCGCGTCGTATGGTTGGGTGTGACGCCGGACCCAAAGCTCGAGCTGCTCCAGCACGACGTCGAACGTACCTGCGCCGAGGTGGGGTACGCGCTGGACGCGCGGACCTTCCGTCCGCACATCACGATTGGACGGGCGCGCGACTTGGTGCCGGCCGAAGCGGCGCGCGCGATCGCGGCGTCAGCGCGCGGGGTACGGTACGCCGCCTCCGTGCCCGTGCATTCGGTGGACCTGATGGCCAGTGAGCTTCGTCCCGCAGGGGCGCGCCATTCGGTGCTCGCGGCGTTGGCGCTCGGAGGATCATAGATGGGCTGCTTCAGGGCGCTGGGGTGTCTGGTGGCGGCGATCGTGCTGGCGTGCGCGGCGTTCGTGTTTCGCGCGCAATGGCTCCCGGTCGTGCATCGCGCGGTGTCGGGCGTGCTGGCGTCGTCGGGCTCATCATCGACCCCCGCGGCGCGCTGGGAGCCTATCAGCGCGGAGGGGAGTTCGCGCGCCCGCGATGCCATCGACAAGCTCGGCGCGCGCAGCGGGCCCGTGTTCGCCAACCTGAGTCCCGGCGATCTGGCCAGCTACGTGTTCGACGCGCTCACCAGGGCGCTGCCGCCGTCGGCGTCCAACGTCGAGGCCGCGGCGATCGGCGATCAGTTGGCGATCCGCGCCGACGTGCGGCCGGCGGACTTCGGCGGCCGCGCCGCGTTTGGACCGTTAGGCAACATGTTCGGCGACCGCGAGCCCGTGCAGTTTGCGGGGACGCTGGAGATCGTACATGTTGGGCAGGCAGAGTTTCGCGTCACCAGCCTGCGCATCAAGGACCTGGCCATTCCATCGGCCATGGTGCCGTCGTTGCTGCGCAACGTCGCGCGCGGTCGGCGCCCCGCCGGCCTCGCGCCCAACGCGCTGGCGCTTCCCGTGCCGGATTTCATTGGGGACGTGCGCGTGCACGATGACAAGATCACGCTCTACAAAACCATCCCATGAGCCGGCGCATCCTGGTGGCCGATGACGAGAAGGGCATACGTGCGGCGTTAGGCCAACTGCTGGAGTACGAAGGCTACGAGGTGCGCGCCGTGGCCACGGCGGTGGACGCGCTGTCCGAGTTCGAGAAGTGGCGCCCCGACCTGTCGTTCCTGGATGTGAAGATGGGCGGGATCGACGGGCTGGAAGCGCTCAAGCGTATTCGCCATCTCGACCCGGCCGCGATCGTGGTCATGATCAGCGGACACGGCACCATCCAGACGGCGGTCGAAGCCACGCAGCTCGGCGCGTACGACTTTCTCGAGAAGCCGTTGGACACCGACCGCATTCTGGTCACGCTGCGCAACGCGCTGCACCACGTGAATCTGCAGGAGGAGAATAGCCGTCTCCGCGAGACCATCGAGACCCGGTACGAAATCGTTGGCCGGTCGTTCACCATCCGATCGATGATCGAAAAAATCGAACGCGTGGCGCCCACACCGGCGCGCGTGCTGATCACGGGGGAGAACGGCACCGGGAAGGAGCTCGTGGCGCGCGCTCTGCACCGCTTGTCCGCGCGCGCGAACGGCGCGTTCATCGAGGTGAATTGCGCGGCGATCCCGGGAGAACTCATCGAGAGCGAATTATTCGGCCACATGAAGGGCTCGTTTACCGGTGCCATCGCCGACCGCGCGGGGCGGTTCGAACAGGCGAACGGGGGCACGCTGTTTCTGGACGAGGTGGGGGACATGAGTCTCTCGGCGCAGGCCAAGGTGCTGCGCGTGCTCGAGGACGGTGTGGTGACGCGCATCGGCGGTTCCAAGCCGACGGCGGTGGATGTACGCGTGATTGCGGCCACGAACAAGAATCTGGAATTGGAAATCGAGGAGGGGCGCTTTCGCGAGGATCTGTACTACCGGCTCAACGTCCTGCCGATCGGCGTGCCGTCATTGCGCGAGCGCCGCGAAGACATTCCGCTCCTCGTTTCGCACTTCACGACACTGCTCTCGGCGCAGGAGGGCATGGCGCCGCGCGCGTTCACGTCCGACGCAATCGAGCGGCTCACCGCGTACGATTGGCCCGGCAACGTACGCGAGCTGCGCAACACGGTGGAGCGGATTTTGATTTTGGCGTCGGGGCCGCGCATTCTGGCGGCCGATGTCGATCGGCTGATTGGTCGTCGGGGCACAGACGGTGGAGGGGGCGGTGCCGGGGGAGGAGGCAGTACGTTCGGTTCGTTGCTGGAGAGTCGAACCTTCGAGGAGTTCAAGGAAGCCGCCGAGCGGGCGTTTCTGCTCGCCAAGCTACGGGAACACGACTGGAACGTTTCGGAGACGGCGCGCCTGCTGGACATGCCGCGCTCCAACCTGTACAAGAAGATCGAGCGTTACGGACTTACGCGTGAGCATGCGTAGATTGCGATCGGAGGACCCATGAGCTCAACGGATTGGGACAAGGAGCTGCGCAAGATCGACAAACAGCTCGAGTCGCTGTCCGACGACGCGCTGCTGCCCACGAAGACGACGGGGGTGGGAGGAAGTGGCGCGAAGCCGACGACCAAGGGGGGCGGGGCAGCGCCCCCCGCGCGGCCCGAGCGGCAGACGTCCACGCTCGGCGTGATGTCCCGCCTGGTGTTGGCCGTTGCGTTAGGCGTGGCCATGCTGTTCTGGCCGTATTCGTCGCGCTGCGGTGTGGGTTTGTTCGGCTACCTTGGCGCGTCGACCATGGTCATTGTGGCGGGGGTCTGGACGTCGGTCTGGACCTGGCGTCATCGCTCGGTGCAAGGACACGTGCTGTCGCTTCTGCTCATTCTCTGGGGGCTGATCCTGGGCGGGCAGGAAGTACTGCCGCGGGTGGGATATGCCAAACCCGACGTCATGCATCCGGCAATCTGGATGTGCGAGTGAGCCATCACCTGTAACCAACACGTTGCATCATGAAGACCTTTCAGAATTTCATTGCCGGCCGTTGGGCGGATGCCTGCACCGGCGCTACATTCGAGAACATCAATCCGGCCGATACGGTAGACGTGATCGGCACGTTTCCACGCTCCGGTGCGGAAGAGGTCAATCGCGCCGTCGCGTCGGCCGCGCGCGGGTTTGCGCAGTGGAAGCGGACGCCGGCGCCGGTGCGCGGCGACGTACTGCGGCGCGTGGGCGATCTCATGTCGGCCCGGAAGGAAGAGATTGCCGCGCTCATGACGCGGGAGATGGGCAAGCCGCTCCACGAGACGCGTGGCGATGTACAAGAGGGAATCGACACGGCGTACTACGCGGCGTCGGAAGGGCGTCGGCTGTTCGGCCACACGGTGCCGAGCGAGCTGCGCGACAAGTGGGCCATGAGCTTCCGTCGTCCGATTGGTATCGCCGGCCTGGTGACGCCGTTCAATTTCCCGATGGCGATTCCGACGTGGAAGATGTTTCCAGCGCTGCTCTGCGGAAACTCCGTGGTGATCAAGCCCGCGGAGGACGTGCCGCAGACGGTGACCGTGCTGGTCGAGTTGCTGCTCGAGGCGGGGCTGCCGCCGGAGGTGATTCAACTGGTGCACGGACACGGTGAGGAAGCCGGCGCGGTGTTGGTGCAGCATCCTGATGTACCGCTCATCTCCTTTACGGGTTCGACGGAGACGGGGCGCATCGTGGGTGAGATCTGCGGGCGCATGCACAAGCGCCTGTCGCTCGAGATGGGTGGTAAGAACGCGATGATCGTGCTGAACGATGCGGACCTGGACCTGGCGTTGGACGGCGTGCTCTGGGGTGCATTCGGAACGACCGGACAGCGGTGCACGGCCACGAGCCGCCTCATTTTGCAAGACGGCGTGCACGACACGTTCGTGGCGGCGTTGGCGCAGCGCGTGTCCAAGTTGCGTTTGGGCGATGGTCGCGCCGAGGGGACCGACGTGGGTCCGCTCATCAACGAGAGCGCGGTGGAGAAGGTGGAGCGGTACATGGGCGTTGGGCTAAAAGAGGGGGCGGAGGTTCGTACGGGAGGTCGTCGCGCGACGGCGAAGGGCCTCGAGCGCGGCCACTTCTTCGAGCCCACGATTTTCGTGGGCGTGAAAGCGGGCTCGCGATTGGAGCAGGAGGAAATCTTTGGCCCCGTGCTCTCGGTAGTCCGGGTGCGCACGGCCGATGAGGCATTCACGGTGAACAACGATGTGCGGTACGGCCTCTCGTCGTCACTCTACACGCGCGACGTCAATCTCGCGTTCCGCGCGTTGAATGAGCTGGACAACGGCATCACGTACATCAACGCTCCCACGATTGGCGCCGAGGCGCACCTCCCATTCGGTGGCGTGAAGCAGACCGGCAACGGACACCGGGAGGGCGGTTGGGAGGTGTACGAGTTTTATTCGGAGACGAAGGTGGGCTACGTGGATTTCTCGGGAACGTTGCAGCGGGCGCAGATTGATACGTACCAACACCGGTAGGTGGTAGTCGGTGGTTGGTGGTTGGTGAACTGCCAACTACGAGCGTAGTTCGTAGTTACCAACCACCAACCTCCAACGACCAACCACCACCCAGACCTTGCCCTCGCTCACGCGTCCCCTCTATGATTGAGTCACCCCCGTCGTGCCGCAGATGACTGATCGCGCTCCTGCCGCTCTCTCCACTCTCAGGTCCGTGACCGATGAGCATCGCGCGGAAGTATTGCGCGCGATGAATCGTCCGCGATGGGAATGGAGGGCGTTTGCGGAGTATGCGCGCACGGTCATCATTGCGATCTTTCTGTTCGTGCTGGCACGCACCTTTGTCATGGAGGCGTTCAAGATCCCGTCGGGGAGCATGGAGAACACGCTCCTGGTGGGTGACTTCCTGCTGGTGAACAAGGCGGTGTACGGCGCTGAAATTCCGTTCACGCACGAGCGGCTTCCAGCCTTCCGCCAACCCAAACGGGGCGACATCATCGTCTTTCGGTTTCCGAAGGACGGAACCACACCATACGTCAAGCGGCTGATTGGAGTACCGGGTGATACGGTTGAGATGCGCGATGGGGCGGTGATCGTGGACGGACGACCCCAGGCGGAGCGCTACGTGCTACACGCGCAGCGGACATCGGACGAGTCGCTTGAGGATTTTGACTGGCAGCGCGATTTCTTGATCAAGCGCGCGAACGCGAGCGTCGACTACCATCCTTCTCGAAACACGTGGGGTCCGTTGATCGTCCCCCGAAAGAGCTACTTCGTGCTCGGCGACAACCGCGACATCTCGTCCGACAGCCGATATTGGGGCTTCGTGCCGGATTCATTGCTGATCGGCCGGCCGATGTTCGTGTACTACAGCTATGCGCACGACGCGTCGCACCACTTCCCGTGGCTCACCGACATTCGGTGGCACCGGCTCGGGACCATCATCCGCTGACGCGCCGCTCGCGATTCGGGACACACGTCCCAGCCCGTGCCGCCGCGTGCGGCGCCGTTGTCCGCCCGCAGGAGTCGTGGTTCGTATGGCCGTGACCACCCACAAGAAAGCGTCGTACGACGAGGGGTCGCTGGATCAGTACCTCCGGGATATCAGCGCGTACCCCCTCATCGATCGCGAAGAAGAAGTGCGGCTCGCGCAGCGCATTCGGCTGAACGACCCCGAAGCGCTCGACAAGCTGGTGCGGTCGAACCTCCGCTTCGTGGTCTCGGTCGCAAAAAAGTATCAGAACCAGGGCGTCGCGCTTGCCGACCTGATCAACGAGGGCAACCTCGGCCTCATCCGCGCGGCCCACAAGTTCGACGAAACCAAGGGGATCAAGTTCATCTCCTACGCCGTGTGGTGGATCCGGCAAGCGATTCTGCAAGCGTTGGCCGAACAGTCGCGCATCGTGCGCGTGCCGCTGAACCGCGCGGGCACGCTGCACCGCATCGGCAAACGGGCTAACGCGCTGCTGCAGGAGCTCGGCCGCGAGCCGACGCACGAGGAGATCGCCGAGGAGATGGATATTACCGAGGAGGAAGTCGCGAAGACGATTTCCATCTCGCAGACGCATCTCTCGCTCGACGCGCCGCTCACGCCGGGCGAGGACAACAAGCTTCTCGATTATCTGCCCGACAATCTCAATCCGACGCCCGACGAGCTGACGTTCGAGAAGGCGCTCACCGAGGCCATCGAGGAATCGCTGTCGTCGCTCAAGGAGCGCGAGGCGAAGATTCTGCGGCTGTACTTCGGGTTGGACGGGGAGGAGCCGATGACACTGGAGCAGATCGGCTCGTTGTTAGGCATCACGCGCGAGCGGGTGCGGCAGATCAAGGAGAAGGCGTTGTCGCGGCTGCGGCACGTGTCGCGGGCGCGGGCGCTGGAGTCGTTCCTGGGCTAAGCGGCGCCGCTCGGTGCGCTCGGTGCTTGCGGCGCGCTGTCCCTCGGCTATCCTATCCGCAACCAGGTCGCACACCGCACCTCCGAACCACTCACCGCCTCCTTCCATGTCCCGCTTTTGGCTCCGCGCCTGCACGCTCGCGGGCGCACTGGCCGCGCTCGCGCTTGTTTCCGTGCCCTCACTCGCTCAGGTCGACGATGACCAGCCCGCCAACGGGGCTCCAGCTCGCGACCTCGTGGATGGGGTGGACATGGCAGCGCTCCAGTTCCGGTACATCGGACCGCAGGGCAATCGTGTGAGCGCCGTGGTGGGAGAGCCCGGCAACGACAACGTGTACTACGCGGGCGCCGCCTCCGGCGGACTCTGGAAGTCCACCGACGCGGGCATCCACTGGCGCGCCGTGTTCGACTCGATGCCCGCGCAGTCCATCGGCGCGATCGCCATCGCACCGTCGGACCACCAGATCGTGTGGGCGGGCACGGGCGAGAGCTTCATTCGCAGCAACGTCTCCATCGGCAACGGCGTGTACAAGTCGACCGATGGCGGCGCGACCTGGGCGCACATGGGACTCGAGCAGTCGGGGCGTATCGCCCGGATCGTAATCGACCCGCAGAACGCGAACACGGTGTTGGCGGCGGCCGAAGGGCAAGGATACGGACCGCAACCGGAGCGCGGCGTCTATCGCACGACCGACGGCGGCAAGACGTGGGCGCGGGTTTTGTACGTGAACGACTCCACCGGCGCGTCGGACCTGGCAATGGACCCCGCCAACCCGCGCATCCTCGTGGCGGGCACGTGGTCGTTCGTGATCCACACCTGGGGGAATGTGAGCGGCGGCTTGGGGAGCGGGGTGTACATCTCCCATGATGAGGGCACAACCTGGACACGCGCCGCGAACGGTCTGCCCAAGGGACCGTTAGGCAAAGTGGCAGTGGCGATCGCGCCCGGCGACCCGAGCCGGTGGTACGCGCTCATCGAGACGGGCTGGGAAGGGAAGGGCGCGCTCTGGCGCTCGGACGATGGCGGCGCGCACTGGACGGTGGTGAGCTACAGCCATCTGCTGGCCGAACGCCCGCACTACTACACGCGGATCATGGTGTCGCCGGCCACGCCTAACGAAGTCTATTTTCCGTCGAACTTCCTGATGCGGTCGCTGGATGGCGGCGAGACGGCGCAGGTGATGCCCTGGGGCGGCGATACCCACGACATGTGGGCCGATCCCACGAATGCCGACCGCATGATGATCGGCGACGATGGCGGTGTGCAGATCACGACGACGCACGGCAAGGAGTGGCACCGCGTGGTGCTGCCCATCGCCCAGATCTACCACGTGGCGGTGGACGACCGCATTCCGTACAACGTGTACGGCAACGAGCAGGACTACACGGCCGTGCGCGGACCGAGCAACAGCCTGGGTTACGGCATTCCGTCGGCGCTGTGGCAGACGACCGCGGGCTGCGAGTCGGGGTTCTCCTTCCCCGATCCGGTGGATACGACGGTGGTGTGGGGCGGCTGCTACGAGGGCGGCCTGGAGCGGTTCGACTTCCGGTCGCACCAGTCGCATTCGGTGGACCCGTGGCCCGACCGGGCGCTCGATTCGCCGCCCGACAGCGTCAAGTACCGGTGGAACTGGACGCAGCCGCTCACGATGTCGCCGTGGGATCACAACACGCTGTACGTGGGCAGCCAGTACGTGCACCGGACCACCGATGGCGCTCAGACGTGGACGGTGATCAGCCCCGACCTGACCACCGACGACACCAGCAAGATGCACAGCTCCGGCGGCCTAACGGACGACAACCTTGGCGTCGAGTACTGCTGCACGCTGTTCGCCATCGCCGAATCGCCGGTGGAGAAAGGCCTCATCTGGGCCGGGTCCAACGACGGAATGGTACACCTGACCCGCGACGCGGGCGCGCACTGGGCAAACGTTTCGCCGAACGGTATGGGCTTTCCGAAGGGCGGCACCGTGAGCAACATCGAGCCGTCGCGGTGGGACGCGGGCCGCGCGTACATCTCCGTGGACGCGCACCAGGAGAACAACAGAGATCCGTTCATCTATGAGACCGCAGATTACGGACGCAGCTGGCGGCCGATCAGCGGCGGCATCCCGAAGAGCGTGTTCAGCTACGTGGGCGTCGTCCGCGAGGATCCCAAACGCAAGGGGATGCTCTACGCAGGCACCGAGAACGGCTTGTGGGTCACGTTGGACGATGGGTCCCACTGGTTTGCATTGCAAACGAACCTGCCACACGCTCCGGTGAGCTGGCTCGTGGTGCAGGAGCGATTCAATGACCTCGTGATCTCCACCAAGGGCCGCGGCTTCTGGATTCTCGATGACCTGTCGCCGCTCCAGCAGATCGATGCCGGGTTCACCGCTAAGCCGGCCTATCTCTTCGCGCCGCGGCCGGCGTACCGCTTCCGTGGCTCCAATCGCATCAAAGGCGATCCCGACGACATCTCCGCGGGCCGTAATCCGCCGTATGGCGCGGTCGTCAACTTCTACCTGAGGGATTCAGCCAAGGACTCGGTACACATCGCCATTCGCGACCAACAAGGTGCAGTGGTGCGCAAGCTCGCGGTGCAGGGTAAGCAGGGTGTGAACCGCCTCTGGTGGGACCTGCGCTATGAGCGCACGCACACGGTGGCACTGCGCACGACGCCCGCTGGATACGAGCAAATCTGGAGCGACAAGCGCTTCATAGGAAAGAAAACGCGCCGCATCTACCACTATGGCATCGAGAACCCGGTACTCGGTCCGCTCGCGGCGCCCGGGACCTACACGGTGGAGCTGGACGCCGTGGGGGGGGGGCAGAAACTCACCCAACCGCTCACGGTGCTCAAGGATCCGCACTCCGGCGGTACCCTCGCCGACGCCCAGGCGTCGAGCGCGCTGGCGCTCCAGGTGCGCAACGAGATCGACTCGGTTGTCGACGCGATCAACAGCATCGAGAAGGTGCGCAAGCAGCTCGAAGATCTGCACGACATGTACGCGCACGATTCCTCTTTCACAGCAGTCATGGCCGCCGCCAAGACCCTCGACGGGAAGCTGACCGCGGTGGAAGACCAGCTATTGGAGCCCGTGCTGCAGGAGAACGACCAGAAGACGTATCGCGCGCCCATGCGCCTCTACCTGCGGCTCCTCTTCCTCGAGGGCTATGTGGGTTCGGGCGCCGGCGACGTAGCGGGCGATCCGGATTTTGCGCCCACGGCGTCGGCGTTGGCCGTGCACGAAGAGCTTGGGTCGCGCCTCGGCGCCGTGCTGGTGCAGTATCACCAGGTGCTGGACCAGGACGTACCGGCATTCAACCGGACAGCGGCGGGTAAGGCAGCGATCCCGGGTGGGGAGCGCTGATCGGGGGGGCCCCCTTTCCTGGCGAGCGCTGCGGCGGCAACATTCGGGGCGCCGGCACCGCTAGCTGCGGGCGGCGCTTTTCACGGCGAACAGGAGGCGCATGGCCCAACAATCATCGTTTGACGTCACCACCGGCGTCGATCTCCAGGAAGTCGACAACGCCGTCAATCAGGCGCAGAAAGAGATTGCCCAACGCTACGACTTCAAGGGGTCGAAGGCGGAGATTGATTTCCGCCGCGCCGACAACGTGCTGATGCTCACGGCCGATGACGATTTCAAAATGCGGGCGCTGTTCGACGTGTTGCAGGGGAAGTTGATCAAGCGCGGTGTGTCGGTGAAAAACCTCGACAGTGGCGCTGTCACCCCCGCTGCCGGCGACACGGTGCGCCGCGAGGTGAAGCTCAAGATGGCGTTGGACGGCGAGACGTCCAAGAAAATCGTCGCGACGCTCAAGGAGGCGAAGCTCAAGAAGGTGCAGAGCTCCATCCAGGGCGACCAGGTGCGCGTGACCTCGGCCTCGAAGGACGACTTGCAGACGGCAATGGCATTGCTCCGCGCGCAGGACTTCGGCGTCGAGCTCAAATTCGGCAACTATCGGTGAGTTGCGGCGTCGCCGGCCGTGGGAGCCGTTGAGCGGCGTCCGCGGAACGGCTACGTTTGCTATATGCCCGCCTCCACTCCCGCCGCCCTGTGAACATCGGCTTCATCACGCTCGGCTGCGACAAGAACACCGTCGACAGCGAGCGCTACCTTGCGCAGTTGATCGACCAGGGTGCGCGCCACTCTGTCAATCTTGAGGAGGCCGACGTCATCGTCATCAACACGTGCGGCTTCATCGACGCGGCGAAGCAGGAATCGATCGACGCGATCGTGGAGGCGGGCCGGCTCAAGCGGTTGGGCGTGTGTCGCACAGTAGTGGCGGTGGGGTGCATGGTGGAGCGCCACAAGGTCGAGTTGGCGACGGAACTACCCGAGGTCGATCTGTTCCTTGGCGCGTCGGAGATGGACCGCTTGGTGCCCGCGCTGCGCGAGCACGGGATATTGACCGGTGCCAGCCTCGAGGCCGTGCACCCGGGCGTGCGGCTGTACGTGGGCGATCTGCCGCACGTGCGCTACCTCAAGATCAGTGAAGGGTGCGACCATGGCTGCGCGTTCTGTGCGATTCCGCTCATGCGCGGCAAGCACCGGTCGTTCGCGCTCGACCAGGTAGTGCACGAGGCGCAGCTGCTCGAGTTGCAGGGCGCGCGCGAAGTCAATCTGGTGGCGCAGGACCTGGCGCACTTTGGGCGCGACCGGCGGGATGGCCAAGGATTGCCCGAGCTGATCGAAGCGTTGCTTGCCAACACGTCCATTCCGTGGTTTCGCCTGCTGTACGTCTATTCCGCCGGCCTAACGCCGCGCCTGCTCGAGGTGATGGCGCGCGAGCCGCGCGTGGTGCCGTACCTCGACATTCCCATTCAGCACGGTTCCGATGCGGTCCTGGCGCGGATGCGCCGCCCGGAGCGCGCGGCCACGATCCGGGCATGCGTGAGCCGGCTGCGGGGCGCGGTGCCGGACGTGGCGGTGCGCACCACGTGCATCGTAGGATTTCCGGGTGAAACCGAAGACGATTTTTCGCGGTTGTGCGATCTGTTGGACGAGGTCCGCTTTGACCGGGTGGGCGCGTTTACCTACTCGGCGCAGGAGGGAACACGGGCCGCGGAGTACCCCGACGACGTGCCCGCGGAGCTCAAGCGCGATCGACTGGACCGGCTCACGGATCTGCAGCGGGCGGTTGGCGCCGAACGCGCCGAGCGGCTCGTTGGGCGTACGGTGCCGGCGATCGTCGATCGCGCCGCGGCGCGCGGCCGCCGCGCGGAGGGACGGCTGCTCTGGCAGGCGGACGACATCGATGGCGTGACGTACTTCGATGGGCCGGCGGCGCCGGGATCGATGGTGGAGTGCGTGGTCACGAGCGTGGAGAATGACGACGATTTCGCCGCCCGTGTGTCGCGTGTGACGCACGCGCCGGCGCCGACTCCGAGGGCCGGCCCGAGGGCGCGCGCGCTGCCGGTACTCTCCGGGGTGACGAACGGGAGTTACGGGCGGTGACCACGTGCTCTGCGGCACTCATGCGGCGCGCGCGCGCGGTGATGCCGGGCGGCGTGAGCTCACCGGTGCGCGCGTTCGGCGGCGTGGGAGGGGGCGGCTCGGGGGGCGACGATCCGTTTGTCGTGGCGCGCGGGGAGGGAGCGCGCATCTGGGATGTCGATGGGCGCGAATACATCGACTATGTACTCTCGTGGGGACCGCTGGTGCTGGGGCACGCGGCGCCCGCGGTGCTCGACGCGCTGCACGACACCATGGCACGCGGCACCAGCTTCGGGATCCCGACGGAACTCGAAACCCGATTGGCCGAGGCCATCGTGCAGCGGATGCCGCAGGTCGAGATGCTCCGGTTCGTTTCGAGCGGGACCGAGGCAACCATGAGCGCCGTGCGCGTGGCGCGAGCGAGCACGGGGCGCGACGCGATTCTCAAGTTCGACGGCTGCTATCACGGACACGCGGACGGCTTCCTGGTGCGCGCCGGCTCGGGCGTCGCGACACTTGGCTTGCCGAACTCGCCGGGCGTGCCCGCCGCGCTGGCCGAGCTCACCCTCGTGGCGCCGTACAACGATATCGAGGCGGCGGCGCGGATCGCGCGGTCGCACGAGGGGCGGTTGGCGGCGATCATCGTGGAGCCGGTGGTCGGCAACGCCGGGTTCATCGCTCCTGATCCCGCGTTCTTGCCCGCGCTGCGCGCGCTGGCCGACGAGGTGGGTGCGCTCCTGATTTTCGACGAAGTGATGACCGGCTTCCGCATCGCCCCGGGCGGCGCAGGCGAGCGATTCGGCGTGACCGCCGACCTCACGACGTTAGGCAAGGTGATCGGCGGCGGATTGCCGGCGGCCGCGTACGGCGGGCGGCGCGACCTCATGATGCTCGTCGCGCCCGCGGGTCCCGTGTATCAGGCGGGGACCTTGTCCGGCAATCCGCTGGCCATGGCCGCCGGGTTGGCCACGCTGCGCGCGCTGACGCCGGAGCTGCACGACCGGATCGCGCGCCGCACGGCCCGCCTGGTGGGCGGATTGCGCGAGTCGGCGGCGCGGCATGGGGTGCCGTTCACCGCCGACAGCGCGGGAAGCATGTGGGGATTTTTCTTTCGTGCCGAGCCCGTGCGTAATTATGCCGACGCCCTGGGGTCCGACGTGGCGGCCTTCCGCCGGTTCTTTCACGCGGCGTTGGCGCGCGGCGTGTATCTGGCACCGTCCCCGTTCGAGGCGGCGTTCTTGTCCGCCGCCCACGGCGATGCGGAGATCGAGACCACCCTCGACCGGTTGGACGATGCGTTGGGCGCGGCTCGCTCGTAAGGCGGCGCTGCCGGCCGTCCTCGCGGCGGCGGCCGCGTGCGTGACCACCGGCCCGAAGCAGCCCGCCGCCGGTGTGCCGCCGCTGGTGATCGACACCACCGGCGCGGTGCCGCCGCCTTCGGTGGCCGATACCACGACGCCCGAGCCGCTCCCGGACATCAGCGCGCCGCAGGACCAGCAGTTAGGCGCACAAGGGCGCGTGGTGCGGATCGCGCTGGCGATCGGCACCCGCCGCGTCACCGTGTCGGCCACCGGCGACTGGCGCCTCTTCGACAGCGGCGGCGCGAGCACGCTCGTGCGGGCCGCCGGCGGCGAGCTGTGGAGCATCGAGCAGCGCGACGGCATGCTGCGGGCGGTGAACGACGACGGCACGGTGACCGCCACGCGCCCCAGTCCCTTCCTGGCCCGCGCCGCATCGCGCGGCGCGGTGCTCACCGTGAACGGCACGCGCTATCGCGGCGAGGTGTGGATCACGCCGACCGCGGATGGCAGCGGCCTAACGGTGGTGAATCGTCTGTACCTCGAGGACTATCTGCGCGGCGTGGTGCCCATGGAGATCGGCCATCGCGCGCCGGACGAAGCGGCGGCGGTGCAGGCGCAGGCGATCGCCGCCCGCAGCTACGCGTACACGCATCTCGCCGAACGCTCGCACCCATACGATATGCGCAACAGCGTGGTCGACCAGGTGTACGGCGGAGCCGATGCGGAGACACCGCTCGGCGATTCCGCGGTCGCCGAGACACGCGCGCTCGTGCTCACGTACCATGGCGTGGTGGTCAACGCGCCGTATCACTCCGCGTGCGGCGGGCACACCGCGGCCGCCAGTGAAATATGGCGCACCGCCGATGAGCCGTACCTGGTGTCGGTGAGCGATCGCATTCCCGGCACCGACCACTATTACTGTGACATCGCGCCCCGCTTCCGCTGGGAGCGCACCTTCTCGCGTGCCGCGCTGCGCGCCTTGCTCGACCGCTACCTGAAGGACTACGTTGCCGTGTCGTCGCGCGGACCAGGCGCGCCCCGCTCGGTCTCGATCGACAGCCGCACCGCATCGGGGCGCGTGCGCGCACTGTCCATCACGACCGATCGCGGACGGTACACCCTGCGCATGAACGACATTCGCTTCGTGCTGCGTTCCGCCGACGGCGAGATCCTTAATAGCACCAGCTTCTCGGTCGACAACGAGCGCGATGCCAACGGCACGCTGGCACGGGTGGTGGTGCACGGCTCGGGGTACGGCCATGGCGTGGGGATGTGTCAGTGGGGCGCGATCGGACGCGCGCGCGCCGGACAGGACTTCCGCACGATTCTGCGTGCGTACTATCCCGGAACCACGGTAGCGGTGGTCGGTGCGGGCTGATCGTGCGGTGCGCGACCTCGCCGTCGCGCTCGCTGTTGCGCTGATGCTGCCAACGGCATCCCGCGCGCAGGGATTGTTCGAGCGATTGGGCCTTGATCGCCTGCGGTTCGGCGGGCTCAGCCTGGACTACGGGACCGTCCAGCCGGTGAACATCATTCGGACTCGATCGTACGCCTTGCAGGCGGACTACGGCGAGCTCGCAAACCACGTCCGCGTCTTGTTCGGCGTGGCGTATTGGCGCTCGCGTTACACGGATGCGGTCGTCAACGGATTCGTGCAGCAGCTCCAGCACTCGATCACCGATCCGACGGGCGACGACACGATCCATGCGGACAAGGTACGCGTGTCCGATGTGTCGCTCGAGGGCGAGATGCGCTGGACGCCGGCGTCGCGCCGCGCGTTCGCGCGACCCTATCTTGGTGGAGGGTTAGGCATGCACTTCGTGAGTGCGCAATCGAAGTTGATCGACAACACGTTCATTGGGCGGTCGCTCAACGACATTGCGCTCGGCGTCTCCGCGGTCGCGGGCGTCGAGCTCGCGCCTTGGCGGCAGGTGGGACTGGGTGTGGAGGCGCGCTATGCGCTGCTGCCCGGCGTGACCTACGGAACCGTGCGCGCGGTGTTCACCTATCATTTCGTGGCCGACGACGCGGAGCGCCGGCCATGACGCGGCAGGTTCGGATCGGCGTCGTAGGGGCGGGCGCCATCGCACAGGTCGCACACCTTCCCGCGTTGGCCAAACTGCGCGGTGTGCAGTTGGTGGCGCTGTGCGACAACGACGGCGTCAAGGCACGCGCCCTCGCCGATCGTTTCGGGGTGCCCGACGTGTATACCGACATCGAGGACCTGCTCGAGGCAGAGGCGCCGGACGCAGTCGTGCTCGCCACGCCGAATCACTTGCACGAGCCGCATGCGTTGAGCGCGCTGGCCGGGGGCGTACACGTGCTCTGCGAACGGCCGCTGGCGCTTTCGTCGCGCGGGGTGGCGCGCATTCTGGCCGCCGCCGCGCGCGCCGACCGACAGGTGGCAGTGGCGAACAATCACCGCTTCCGCTCCGACGTGCAGGCGCTGAGCGGTTTCCTGCGCGGCGGCGAGTTAGGCGAACTGGTGGGGATTCGCGCCGGCCACTACGAGCGCCGTCACACGCAGGACGGGTGGCGGTACCGGCGCGCCGAGTCCGGCGGCGGCGCGTTCATGGAGTTGGGCTTGCCACTGCTCGACCTCGCGCTGTGGCTGGCGGACTTTCCGGAGCCGGCGCGGGTGAGTGCACACATGGAGCGCGGACCCTCGGCAGCCTCGGTGGATGAGTCGCTGGTCGCGTTGGTCGAGTGCTCGACGGGGATGAGCATCGTGATCGACGTCTCGTGGTCATACGTGGGGATGGATACGCGGTCGTGGTTCGACGCCGGCGCCACGCGCGGGAGCACGCAGTTGGCGCCGCTGCGCGTGGTGAAGGAGCTCAACGGCAGGGCGACCGATGTCACGCCGCGCGGAGCCGCGACACGCGACAGCGCATTCGTGCAGTCCTACCGTGCGGAGATCGCCCATTTCGTGGCCGCGGTGGCCGGCGAAACCGCGTACGAGCCGCCGAGCGATCAGGTGGTGCTGCACCGGTTGGCCGAACGCATTTACCAGTCGGCGGATCAAGGCAAGGAAGTGCAGTTGTGACGTGGCGAGCCTGGCGTCCCACACGCGGAGAGAGCGCGGCCGCGGTGGCGAGCGCGGTGCTCTTCGCCCTGGCGTTCCCGCCGATTCCACTCGTCGTCCCCGCGTTCGTGTGCCTCGTTCCGGTGTCGCTCGCAGTGGTACGCGCGGCCGACGCACGCACCGGATGGCGCGGGGCGGCGCGCACGGGACTGTTGTTCGGATTGTTAGGCTACGGGATCACGCTGTACTGGCTGGCCGTCGCCCTCCGCATCTACACCGACCTCGCGTTCCTCGGCTTCATCGGCGCCCTCATCGTGCTCGTCCCGATCGTCTGCGCGACGATGGTGACGGTGTACGCCGCCCGCAGCCTAACGCGGTGGCCGATGGCCGTGCTGCTTCCGGTGGTGTGGGTCGCGAGCGAGGTGCTCCTCAATTATCTCCCGCAGCTCGCGTTCCCGTGGCTGCCACTCGGACTGTCGGTGGCCAAGCATCCGCTGCTGGCCCAAGCGGCGGACCTGAGCGGCGTACGCGGCCTGAGCTTCTGGATCGCTGCCTCGAACGGTCTCATTGTCGATGCGTGGTTGCTGCGCGGCCCCACCTCCCCCCGGCGGCGCGCCGTGCTCGTGCGCGGCGTCGCCGTGATCGGCCTCGCGGCTGTTGCTGCCCTGTACGGATGGTGGCGGATGAGCACCACGCGGTTGGTGCCCGTCGCCTCGGTGGCGATCGTACAGCCCAACATTCCACAGAACGAGAAGTGGCAGGAGCAGTATCAGGGCCGGATCGTCGGCGTTTTGTCGTCGCTTTCGCGGCAGACGCTGTCGCGCGACACGGCGCAACTGCTCTTGTGGCCCGAGGCCGCGCTCCCCGATAATTTTTTCGCGCATCCGGACTGGGCGGACACGATGCGTACCCTGGCCACGACGTACCACACTCCCATTCTGTTCGGCACGATCGACGTCGTGTGGCACTCGCCCAGCGACTTTGACTACTACAACTCGGCCATGCTGGCCGACACGACGGGACGCATCGGGACGCAGCCCACGTATCACAAGTCGTATCTCGTGCCCGTCGTGGAGCGGGTGCCGATCGTCAATCCGCGGTGGTTTGCCAGCTTCAAGTTCTTCGGCGGTATGGGGCGGGGCGCCGCGCCCCACGTGTTCGATTTTCGCTTCGGCAAGGTGGGCGTGCTGATCTGCTACGAGTCGATCTTTCTCGAGCGATCGCGATTGTACCGGCGTCAGGGCGCGCGGCTGCTGGTCAACATCACCAACGACGCGTGGTTCGGGCGCAGCATCGCGGTCTATCAGCACGAGGCTCATCTCGCGCTGCGCGCCATCGAGAACCGGGTCGGCATCGTGCGCGATGCCAACACCGGAATATCCGAGTACGTCGACCCGTTAGGCATATCCCACGGGGCGACCGGCCTGTTCGTCGCGGACGGGCGCACGTACCTGGCACAGACCACCGACGTGATCACGCCCTACGATCATCTGGGTGATTGGGTGGGCACGCTGTCCGTCGTTGCGACACTCATCTTTGTCGCGGCGGCTGGCGCACGCCGGAAGAACTGATGCGCGGAGCGTCGGTCGGAATCGACGTCGGCGGCACGTTTACCGACCTCGTGGCGATCGATGACGACGGCGTGGTGACGTCGCGCAAGGTGTTGAGCACGCCCGCTGACCAGAGTCGCGGCGTGATGGACGCCCTCGATGCGCTCGCGGTGTCACCCGCAGCGATCACCCGGCTGGTGCACGGCACGACGGTCGCGACGAATACGCTGCTCGAGCGTACCGGAGCGCGCGTGACGCTCTGTGCAACGGCGGGGATGACGGATCTGCTGGAGCTGCGCCGGCAGGAGCGCGCGTCGCTGTACGATCTCACCCGCCATCATCCGCCGCCGCTGGTGGGCGCGGAGCGGTGTATCGCGGTGGAGGAGCGCATGACGCCCCAGGGAGTGGAGCGGGCCTTGACCCCCGATGCTGCCGCGGCGGCAGCGCGCGCGGCCATGGACACCGCGCCGGAGATCGTGGCGGTGTCGCTCCTGCACGCGTATCTCGACCAGCGCCACGAGCGCGAGGTCGCCGCGGCCCTGTCTCGCGCCGACCCTTCGATCGACGTGGTGTGCTCGTGCGATGTGCTGCCCGAGATCCGCGAGTACGAACGCACGGCGACGACCGTGGCCGAGGCATATGTGCGCCCGGCGGTGTCGGGGTATCTGATGCGCCTAACCGCAAAGTTAGACGAACGGGGATACGCGGAGCTTGCGGTGATGACGTCGGCCGGCGGCATGCGGCCGGCGGCTGAAACGGTGAAGGGTGCGGCATCGCTCGCGCTCTCGGGGCCGGCCGGAGGCGTGGTGGGGGCCGCATTCGCCGCACGGCTTGCCGGCGTGCGCGATGCGCTCACCATCGACATCGGTGGCACGAGCGCGGACGCGGGAATCATTCTCGACGGCGAGGCGCTGGTGGATGCCGGTGGCGACGTGGCCGGCGTGCCGATCGCGTTGCCGCGCGTGCTCGTGGAAACCGTGTCCGCCGGCGGTGGGAGCATTGGGTGGGTGGACGATGGCGGCGCACTCCGAGTGGGCCCGCGCAGCGCTGGCGCCGTGCCGGGTCCGGCGGCGTTCGGCCGCGGCGGCATGGATGCGACGATCACCGACGCGCACATCGTGCTGGGGCATCTGCGCGATGCGCGGTTGAGCGGCGGCGTGACGCTGCACGCGAACCTTGCCACCGCCGCCCTGCATCGACTGGCATCGCGTGTGACGAGCCTCGGGCGCCGGAACTCGGGATTCGAGGCACACGTCGCGGCGGCCATGGTGGGATCTGCCGACGCGGCGATGGCGCGTGCGCTGCGCCGGGTGAGCGTGGAGCGCGGCATCGATCCGCGGCGGTGCACGCTCGTCGCGTTTGGCGGCGGCGGCCCGCTTCACGCGTGCGCACTCGCCGATCACCTGGCCATTCCGCAGGTGCTGGTGCCGCCGCTGGCCGGCGTGCTGTCGGCGCTCGGGCTGGCGATCGCCGCCGAGCGCCGCGATGTGCTGGCGAGCGTGATGCGACGTGCCGACGCACTTGCATCGGCTGATTCGCGCCGCATTGCCGGCGATCTCGCGACATTGGTGGACGCGGTGGGCGATCGGCGGTGGTGGGCGCGGGTGCGGTACGAGGGGCAGGGCCATGAGTTGGAAGTGCCCTTCAGCCCCGGCGACGCGGGAGCGCTCATCGCGACGCGGTTCTCGGCGGCGCACGCGGCGCGCTACGGTTTCACGCTCGAGCGCCCGGTGGAGATCGTGGCCGCGCGGCACACGGTGCAGGGCGCCGCGCCCGCCGCCCGCCTAACGGTAGCCGGAGGGGGGGCGGGCCGCACGGTGCGCGGGCCGGCGGTGATCGCGCTGCCCGATGCGACGCTGCTGGTCCGCGAGGGATGGCGGGCGCGCGCGCTCGCCATGGGCGGCTGGATGCTGGAGCGCGGCGCGTGACCGGCCCGCCGTTCGACCCGCTGGAGCTCGAGGTGATGGCGCACGCCTTCGCCGCCGTGGCCGAAGAGATGGGCGGTGTGTTGGTGCGTGGCGCGCTCTCGCCTAACATTCGCGAACGGCGCGACTCGTCCGCGGCGCTCTTCGATGCCGGCGGCCGCATGGTCGCTCAGGCGGCGCATATTCCCGTGCATCTGGGCGCCATGCCCGAAAGCGTGGGGGCCGTCCGCGAACGGTCTCCACGGCCGGGCGACGTGTTCCTGCTCAACGATCCATTCCGCGGCGGCTCCCACCTTCCCGATCTCACCCTGGTGGAGGCCATCGCGCTCGACGGAGAGGTGGTCGGCTACGCCGCGGTGCGCGCGCACCATGCGGATGTGGGCGGGATGAGCCCCGGTAGCATGCCCCAAGGCGCGACCGAGCTGGTGCAGGAGGGGCTCGTGCTGCCGCCGGTGCACCTGGTGCGCCGGGGCGTGCTGGACGATGAAATGCTCGAGCTGGTGCTGGCTAACGTGCGCACACCCGACGAGCGGCGCGGCGACCTGCGCGCGCAGCGAGCGGCGTGTGCCGTGGGTGCGGCAGGGTGGCGCGCGCTGATCACCCGGCACGGTGCCGCGCGCGTGCACGCCGCCGGTGATGCGCTGCTCGACTACACCGAAGCCCGCGCCCGTGCCGCGGTGACTGGGTTAGGCACACGGGTGGGCACGGCCCGCGACTATCTGGAAGGCGATGGTGTGAGCGACGACGAGGTGATCGTCCAGGTGCGGGTGAGCGCGCACGAGGGGCGGCTGCGATTCGACCTGACCGGCACCTCGCCGCAAGTGCGGGGCAACGTGAACTGTCCGCTGGCCGTGACCCGCGCTGCCGCCGTCTTCGTGCTGCGCACGCTGCTCGGCGACGATGTCCCGACCAACGACGGCATCGCGCGGGCGATCGACGTGGTGGCGCCTCCGGGGAGCGCGGTGAACGCGCGCCGGCCCGCGGCCGTGGCGGCGGGGAACGTGGAGATGTCGCAGCGCCTGGCCGATACCATGCTGGCCGCGCTTGGCGATGCCGGCCTCGACGTGCCGGCGTGTGGGCAGGGGACGATGAACAACGTCACCTTTGGCGGCGATGGATGGACGTTCTACGAAACGTTAGGCGGTGGTCAGGGAGCGTCGCGCCGCGGACCAGGGCCGAGTGCCGTACACGTGGGAATGAGCAACACACGCAATACGCCCGTGGAATCGCTCGAATGGGCGTATCCCATCCGGATAGAATGCTACGCCGTGCGCCGCAACAGCGGCGGTGCGGGACAGCACGCGGGAGGGGACGGCATCGTGCGCCGGTATCGCGTACTCGAGCGGTGTACGCTCACGCTGCTCAGCGAGCGCCGGCGGCGCGGTCCGCCAGGGGCCCAGGGAGGCGACCCGGGCGCG
>JANWIF010000111.1 GCA_025450035.1 Gemmatimonadaceae bacterium | reverse complement strand
GTGAAGGCGGGGCTCGAGGCGATCTATCTGAGCGGGTGGCAGGTGGCGGCCGATGGCAACCTTGCCGGTCAAACGTATCCCGATCAGAGTATCTATCCGGCGAACAGCGTCCCGGCGTTGGTGCGCCGCCTGAACAACGCGCTCCTGCGCGCCGACCAGATCGAGTGGAGTGAAGGTGGCGCGGAGCGCTACTGGATGGCGCCGATCGTAGCGGATGCGGAAGCGGGGTTTGGCGGCCCGATCCACGCGTTCGAGCTCATGAAGGCGATGATCGAAGCGGGCGCGAGCGGCGTCCACTTCGAGGATCAGCTTGCCGCCGAGAAGAAGTGCGGACACATGGGCGGCAAGGTGCTCGTGCCGACGGCGCAGTTCATCCGGACACTCAACGCGGCACGACTCGCCGCGGACGTGCTCGATGTGCCGTCGCTCCTCGTCGCGCGCACCGATGCTCTCTCAGCGACGCTCCTCACGAGCGACATCGACGACCGGGATCGCGAGTTCGCCACCGGCGAGCGGACCGCGGAGGGATATTTCTCCGTGCGCAGCGGCATGGAGCCCACGGTCGCTCGTGCGTTGGCGTACGCGCCATACGCCGACCTCCTCTGGTTCGAGACCTCGAAGCCCGACATCGAGCAAGCGCGCGTGTTCGCGGAGTCCGTGCACGCCGAATACCCGGGCAAGATGCTCGCGTACAATTGTTCGCCGTCGTTCAACTGGCAGCGCAAGCTCGATGCCGGCTCGATCGCGACGTTCCAGCGGGAGTTGTCGGCAATGGGCTACAAGTTCCAGTTCATCACGTTGGCCGGCTGGCACCTCATCAATTATCACACGTTCGATCTCGCGCGTGCGTATCACGACGAGGGGATGCCGGCATACGTGCGCATTCAGGAGCAGGAGTTCGCGCGCGAAGCCGACGGCTACACCGCCACCAAGCACCAACGTGAGGCCGGCGCCGGATACTTCGATCGCGTGCTGATGGCCGTGACCGGGGGCCAGTCGTCGACGGCGGCGTTGTCGGGGTCGACGGAGGAGGAGCAGTTTGTGCCGGTGCGGTAGTTGGTGGTTGGTGGCTGGTGGTTTGTGATCTACTAACTACGGTCGTTGTTGGTAGGTGAACCAACTACCAACCGCCAACCACCGTAACCCATTCGTAACCCGTGCGCGCTGGATCTTTAATCGCGGCGACCGCGCGCGTGCAATCCGAAAACCCCCGAGGGAACCGTATCGGCGCGGTTCGTGGTGGATACCACGGGACGCGTGGATCCGCTCACCCTCACGTTCGCGCCCGGCGGCAACGCGCTGTTCGAGCGTCCCGTTAAGCAGGCGCTCGGCGCCGCGCGGTTCGCTCCGGCGATCCGGGCCGGACGGAAGGTGCCCACGCTCGTGAGCCAGGCCTTTCAGTTTCGGATCGTGCGATGACCGGAATCGGGCTTGCCTATGACGACCGTAATGCCTCCAGCGGATCTGCACCCGCCGCGCGGGTGTCGGCTGGTGTCGCAGCCGCAGAACCGACCAGAAGAAAGCGGGTGCATTCGCCGCGTCAGCGCTCGCCGGCCTGGAGAGCCAGGCATCGATGGCGTATGGATAGCGGACATCGCGCGGCATCTCGCCGATCACTGGGTACACGCGGCCATTCAGCGCGATCGTGACGCCGGCCAGCGAGCGGCGCCCTTGCTCGCGCATTGGCCCTTCAATGGTCAATAAGGAAAGTTGTCTCCACGCCGCAAGAAAGCTTCTGCCCCGCCGTCCGCGATCTCTTGGATGCCACCATTCGCGATGGGATACTGAGCAACGTAGGAGCCGCCGCCGTCAATCGCGTACTGGCTCCCGACGGTGCTCCAATGCAGTTCCAAATAGTAATAGTGCTGTCCCGTGTCGGAGTACTTCGCTGTGCCGACCGTCCAACTACCTGAGATCAACTTCTTTCCCCAACCCGTGTCAGTGGGATGCGCCAGGTAACTGTCATACGTGCCATTTGGCCGGATCACGAGCTTATCCCACAGGACGATTCCACCACCAATGTTGTCCGCGCCACTCCACGTTCCTACGACGAAGTTCCTCGCAGCGGCGACGGATTCGTGTGAAGGGACAGAATCGCTTGAAAAGGCAGAATCGCTAGCTTCGGGCAGCGGGGATGTCGTTGCGTTGGACAAGAGTACTGCTGACGGAACTCCGATCACGACCGCTAGCGGGCCAATTACGATGAGGACCTTACGCGCACCAGGTTCCATCCCTCCATCGGGCCGTGTAGCCGCGCTAGCAGATACCAATCTCGGGAGGGGCGAGGATGCGGTGGTGTGGGGACTTTTATGCTGCTGCCCTTGAACGACCTGGGCGTAAGAGAAAACGTCCCGCAAGCCGTCCGGTATGAGGGCCGTGTCATCGCTGATCATTCCCTCACGATGTAGGCCAGCGATTGTAGTTAAGGAGAATGGCCCTCGCTTAACCCCTTGGTTGTCGAGGTATGTGTAGCGAGCTTCCGTAGTTTCTCGCTTCGAGATTCCGTCAGTCTCAGCACGAGTGGGCGCGGCCTTTAATTGCCGAGATGCAGCAACGGCACCGTAGCTCAACCATCCAGAGCAATTTTCCGAGGCAATGGGTGTTTCTTCCGATATCAATCCGCTCTCAAACAACTTTGTCAGAGCGCTCCAAGAGAACGGACCTGCGACGGTGCCGTTCTTCTCCGCACAGTAGTATCTGTCATCTGGGTTCCCGACTGACGACGGAGAAGCGAATGCCTTGTACGGCTTCCAGGCTGAGTCTCTTCTAGAGCGAACGAGGGTGGCGTCGTTGATTCTCCCTGACTCATATAGCTCGGCAAGGTTGCGCTGGGTGATGGGTCCGATCTTGCGCCCATCTGGGTGGATGAAATAGAGGGATGCCATGCTTTCCTCGCAGTCGTTCTGCCACGTTCGGTTTCAGAAATGACCTGTCCGATTGGACGGCGCCGAAGTTCCTCTGTCCTGGCGCTAATTTTTAGGGCCGCCCGAGAGGGGAAATCTTCTCAAATAGGGTGGTTCTAACCCGTCCGACTATTGCGCTCGGGATTTTTTCACCCGGCAATTACGCCTAAATTTCCCAGGAGCCTGTTTTTCGGGCGACTCCGGGCCGCTCTTATCAATCATGTCGACGGTTGGCATAATCAGCAGCCTTTTGGGGACTGGACCTCGATGGGGGACGACGAATGTCCGTTGAGACTGCCAAAGCCAAAGTGCGTGATGACGATGCTACGATCCTCTACCACTACACGTCGACTGCGGGACTGAAGGGTATCCTGCACGACGGGCGCATCTGGATGACGGACATTAGGTTCTTGAACGATTCTCAGGAGTTCACTCTAGCAAGAAAACTGCTCGATAGGGTGTTGGACGAAGTTGACAGTGAGACGCCCAGTGAGCTGCGCGCCGCTCTGGTGAAGGAAGTGCGCAGGGATTCGCGGTTGGGCGAGCGTCGTCCTTTCGGTCGTGCGCGTCCTTCTGTATACGTGTTCTGCCTGTCCCAGTCGCAGGATCAGCTGAGCCAGTGGAGAGGATACTGCCCGGAGGGGGGCTATTCCATCGGATTTCGTCGCGCGCAACTCTCGGAGTTCTGTAACGACGCCGACTTACAGCTTGTGAAGTGCGAATACGATGAGGCGAAACAGCTGCGCACCATTCGCGAACTGTTCGACCGATTCGGGTCGGAGCTTGATTCGGGCCGTGGCGGTGGTAGTCGCGTGATATCCGCGACGGAGCGATTCGTATCTGAGTTCGTGAATCTGGCACCCTCCCTCAAGGGCGCTGCATTCCACGAAGAGAAGGAGTTTCGAGTTGTCGCCGTCTCGTCCCACGAGCCACGTCGTCCCGACGGCTTCGTGGTCAGACGTGGGATCGCGGTACCGTTCCTAGAGGTGGACATTTCGACGAAGGGTGGGCTCTTGGGCGAGGTGTGGGTCGGCCCGCCGTCCCAGAGGGATCTCAGCGAAGCGTCGGTAGACGCTTTACTGCGAGCGCGCTTGCCACAAAACGTTCGGCACTACACTACTGTGATTAGGCATACGACTATCCCGTTTCGACCGTGACTGCAGGTCGCTCGTGTGACCTTTCGTCGATCTGTCCCGGTTCAGCGGGAATGTGACTCGTGGGGTACGTGTTCAATGCACATCGGGACGGGCGGGTCCTTCCTCGGTTAGGCCGTGCGCCCACTGTCGCCGTCGCGCGCGGGCGGCTTCGAGCTTGTGATCGCGGGCAGCCCAGATCGCCTCGGCCCGGCCGGCGAGCAGGTCGGCTGGCGTGACGAAGCCGATCGCGCTGTGGAGCCGGTGGTGATTGTAATACTCGACGAAGTCGGCGACCAGACGCCGGGCCGCCTCGAGCGAGTCGGGAGCCTTCGGGCGAATCGTGGTGACCTTGAGCGTCTGATGCCAGCGTTCGAGTTTGCCATTCGACTGGGGGTAGTAGGGCGACGTGCGGACGTGCGTCATCCCCGCCAGGCGAATGAATTCCTTGAAGTCTCTCGCGATGAACTGGGGCCCGTTGTCCGAGATGATCCGCGGCCGCTCGTTGGGACAGCGTTCGCGCGCGCGTTGGATCACGGTCTCCACGTCGGCGGTGGTCATCCGCTCGCGCAGCTCCCAGTGAATGAGGAACCGCGTGGCGCCGTCGAGGATCGCGCAGAGGTAGTAAAACGTGCCCGCGAGATTCACGTACGTGATGTCGACATGCCAGTGCTCGTGCGCGCGGAGCGGCTGCACGAAGCCGGTGCCCTTGCGCGAGGGGCGGTGGGTCCAGCGATCGAGCACCCCCGCCGCCCGCAGCACGCGATACACGGTCGCTGGGCTCACGGCGACCACATCGGCGTCGAGCATCATGAACGTCATCCGGCGATAGCCTTCCGGCGCATGCGTGTCGTGGTAGGCGAGAATCGCTTGGCGCTCCGCGGGCGTGAGCCAGTGATCGCGCGGGATGTGGCCGTTGTGCGTGTTCACGCGCCCGTAGCGCGCCGACCAGCGATAGAACTGGGGCGGCCGCACGCCCAGGTGGCCGAGCACCCAGCGCATCGGGAGCTCGGTCCGCGTGCTGAACGTCCGAGCGAAATCGACGACCGTATCGCGAAGATCCGGCGGCACCCATCGCTGCCTCAGCTCTCCCCAAGCTTTTTTTTCAAGGCGAGATATTCCTCCGACACCTCGGCGATGACGGCGTCCTTCTTCGCCAGCTTGGCTTCGAGCGCGGCGACCCGCGCGCGATCCGTCGCCGCTGCCTGCGTCTCGCCCCGGCGCGTCCGTCCATCCTGCAAGGCGGCGCTCAGGTGCTCCAGCGCTTGCCGCTGCCAGAGATAGAACAGCGTGGGCTGGATGCGGTACTCATCGCAGAGGTCCGACACCGGGATCTTGTCCACCAGATGCCGGCGCAGGATCGTTGCCTTCTCCTCCGGCGTGAACGACCGGCGGTGCGCTCCATTCCCTCCAGGCTTTCGACTCATCGACTCCTCCATGGTCCCACTGCATAGTGTGGGGCCGGTAGGAGTCACATTTCAACTGAGGCGGAACATCGCGGAGCTTTTTGAGGCAAGAACTGACGACAGAGATCAATGAGTCTTGCCGAGGTTTTTGTTGCGTCGTAAGCTTATGTATATCAATGACTGCAGCATCGCGCGCCACAGGTTGTAGCTGATGATCACGGCACTCTCGCGTATCCCCTCGCTCTGTTGGGCGAAGTCTTCGCCAATCACGGGCCGTACGCCTAACACTGTGAACAGATTGGGAGTCGCGCGCGCCTGGACTCCGCCGGACGAAGCGAAACGGCGACATGGCGGTTGCTGGTAGGTGGTAGCTGATGGACGACCTACTTTGACCGCGTCCCGGACTCGCGCGTCACGCGTTCCCCTGATCGCCCGTCCCCAGGTACCCCATCGCCTTCAACCGCGCGATCCGCAGTGCCATCGGCGGATGCGTCCCGAACAACTCCGCGATCTTTCCCTCGCGCGAATTCACGTGGCGCCCTGTAGGGTCGGCAATGCACATCTGCGCCGCCCCGCCTTTGATCGCCTTCGTTGGCGCGTCGGCCTCCTCGATTTTCCGTAAGGCGGTGGCGAGCGAAAGAGGATTGCGCGTGTACTGCGCGCTCATCGCGTCGGCCAGATACTCGCGGTCGCGGCTCACGCCGAGCGCCATGAGGCGCGTGATGAAGGGCGCGAGGAGCCAGCTCACGATCCAGAGCGCCAGCAGTAAGGCCAGCAACACGCCCCCGCCGCCGCCCTTCTCCTCACGGTCGCTGCTGCCGCCGCCGCCGCCACCCAGTCCGCGGCCACCGCCGAACGGATTGCCGCCGTACAGCATCGTGCGTCCAACACCGTTGCCGATGAGCGTCACGGCACCCACCAGCGCCGCGAGCTGCGTCATCAACCGCACGTCGAGATTCTTGATGTGGCCCATCTCGTGCGCCACGACGGCCTGTAGTTCGTCGCGCGAACAGAGGTCGATGAGCCCCTGCGTCACGGCAATGCTCGACGTGTTCTCGTCGTGACCGGTGGCGAGCGCGTTGGGATCGGGGTCCGGGATGATCCAGATCCGTGGTTTAGGCAGCCCGGACGCCACCGCCATCTCTTCCACCACGTTCACCAACTGCGTTTCCGGCGGCGTTTGCGGTGTGATCAACTCGCGCGCGCCGGTGGACCAGAGTACTTTCTGCGGTCCGGTTTTCCACGCCCACGCCGCCATCCCTGCGGCGATGATGCTGAGCAGAATGCCGAAGATGGGAAACCCATGATGGTACGCGCCCGGCGGTGCGGCCTTCGTGTACTCGTAGAGGATGAAATCGCCGCCGAAGCCGAGCCAGGCGAAGAAGAGAATGAAGCCAACCACCAGCCAGCGGGAGCGGCGGCGGTTGGCTTCTTGTTGGGCGAAAAGATTGGCGTTCTCGCTCACTTCTTCGGATTCATGGAGAGATCGACCTTCACGTTGTCACGCTCGGCGGCGTCCGTGATCTCCCAGAGCTCGGCGGGTGTGGCTCGCGCGAACCCCGCGACGAAGTTCGTCGGGAACTGTTGCTGCTTCGTGTTGTATTGCGTGGCCGTGTCGTTGTAGAGCTGCCGCGCAAACGCGATCTTGTTTTCCGTGGACGTGAGCTCTTCCTGCAGCTGCGCCACGTTCCCCGTCGACTTGAGGTCGGGATACCGCTCAACCACAGCGAACAAACGGCCCAACGCGCCGGAGAGCTGCCCTTCAGCCGCTGCGGTCTGCTGCACCTGCTGAGCCGATGGTGTCGCCCCGGCTTCCGGCCCATGCACCGCAATGGCCTGATTGCGCGCCGAGATCACCGCCTCGAGCGTGTCGCGCTCGAAGGTCATGGCGCCTTTCACCGTTTCCACCAAGTTCGGAATAAGATCGTGACGGCGCTTGAGCTGCACGTCGATCTGCTTCCAGGCATTGAATACCTGGTTCTTGAGCGCAATCAGCCCGTTGTAGGCGCTCATGAACCAGAAGCCGACAACGACGAGGATGACTACCAGGATGACGATGCCCACGGCGGAACTCCTGGAGGGGGTCTCGCGCTCGCGGAATTGCCGCGGCCAGCGTGCGCGATCAGCCCTCGCGGCGAAGGTTCACAGTCCGCTGCCTACGGCAGCGTGCCAACGTGACGGCGGCGCCCCAACGAAAGGCCCATCGGATCGTACGTGAGTTTCGTCCTCCGGGTTTTGCTCAGCGCGCGGGCTGCTCGCTCTCTAGCTCCTCTTCCGGTTTCTCCGGATTCAGAAACCGCGATGCGGTGAGCAAGAACATCGGCGTCAAAAAGTGGCCCAGCAGGGCGTTGAGCCACGTGAGCCCGATGTAAAAACACCCCAGGCCAATGGCGGTCCACAGGACGCCTAGTACTCCGTTCGTGATCACGACCGTTTCCTTGTCGATGATTGGTTGAGCGATGCTGCACAGAATGTACGACGACGACTGACGCCAAGCCAGGGCGCGCGCGCGCGTGCCGAATCGTCGCCTACCTGCCGCAGGACGCGAAAGGGGGTAGGTTTCGAGACATGGATATCGGGCGACGCGTGCGTCATGAGGTCGCGCGTGCACTCGAGCACGCGCCGCGGGTCGTGCTCGCCGTGTCCGGCGGGCTCGATTCGATGGTCCTGCTCGACGCAGCGGTGAGCGCGGCACCCGGCCGCGTTGCTGCCGCGGCGGTGTTCGATCACGGCACCGGCGCTGCCGCGCGTGCGGCAGCGGAACACGTTTCTCAACAGGTCCGCGTGCGGAGCGTCCCGCTGCGCGCGACGCGCGCCGAGGGTCTGCCGCCGCAGGAGGCCGCGTGGCGCGACGCGCGTTGGACATTTCTCCGGCGCGTCGGGACGGAATTCGACGCCGTGATTGCCACCGGTCATACACTCGATGACCACCTGGAAACGGTGCTGATGCGCGCGCTGCGGGACGCTGGCGCACGGGGGCTCGCGGCGCTCCACGCGGGCGACGGCGTGTTGCGGCCCCTGCTCGATTTCCGGCGCACTGAGTTGGCCGCGTACGCCAGCGCGTGCAACGTCACGTGGGTCGAGGACCCCTCGAACGCGTCGCTCCATCATCTCCGCAATCGCGTACGCCATCAGCTGCTCCCCGCGCTCGAACGCGTGAATCCCGGGATCGCGCGCTCGCTCCGCGGCATTGGGCGGCGCGCGTGGGCACTGCGGCAGGACGTCGACGCGTTCATTCAACGCGGCGTGCCGCACGAGCTGAGCGAGGACGCGGAAGGAGGAGGCCGAACGTTGGGCGTTGCCCGGTCCGTTCTGGCGGACTATGATCTCACAGCGCTGCGGCTCTTGTGGCCCGCGCTCGCGGCACGCGTGGGATTGGTGCTCGATCGGCGTGGAACGGAGCGCATCGCGGAGTTTACTATTACGGGCAGGCCTGGCGCGCGCGCGCAACTGGCCGGGCCGTTCGAGATTGCGAGACGGGGCGATCGGTTGGTACTGCGCCCGGAGCTTGATGTTCGACCGCTGATCAGAGCGCGCCGCCTTCGTGAGTCGCTTGCGTTGGGCGGTTGGCGCTTTCTCAAGCAGCGCACTGCCGGCTCGCCTGCCGACCTCTGGTGGGCGCTCCTCCCGGAAAAGGGGCAAGTGATGGTGCGAGGGTGGCGCCCTGGGGATCGCATGATTCCACATGGCGCGGATGCAGCGCGGCGCCTCAAGGGGTTGTTCCGCGATGCCGGGGTGGACGCGGTGCGCCGTCGCGGGTGGCCGATCGTCCTCGTGGATGAGCAAATCGTATGGATTCCAGGAGTCCGCCGCAGCTCCGCGGCGACCGTCCGGTCCGGTCGACCGCTGGCGTTGTACCACTGTGAACGCGACGACAGCTGATCCACGGCTCGACGGGCGCCCCGTCAAGCGCATTGCCTTCGACGCCGAGAGGATTGCCGCGCGTGTGCGGGAACTCGGCGCCGAGATCACGCGGCGCTATCCGGACGGCGAGTTGCTTGTGTTGGGCCTGCTCAAGGGGAGTTTCATTTTTCTAGGCGACCTCGTGCGTCAGGTCCGTCGCCCGCTGCAGGTAGACTTTGTGGTTGCGTCCAGCTATGGCGATGCGAGGTCATCCAGTGGCCACGTACGGCTGGTATATGATCCGGAAACCACGCTCGAGGGGAAACACATACTTTTAGTGGAAGATATCATTGACTCCGGGCGAACGCTTACCCGCCTCATGGACGTGTTGTCCGAACGGCGGCCCCGATCGCTGGACATCTGTGCGCTCCTGCACAAGCATGTGGCCGAGCACTTGCGGTATCCCGTAACGCTCCTCGGCTTTGACGCACCGGACGAATTTCTGGTTGGGTACGGACTCGACCACGCTGAGAATTTCCGTCACTTGCCCTACATCGCGAGCTTGCAGTAATGGCCGACAAAATGCCTCCCCCGCCCAAGCGCGACCTCAACTGGACGCGAATCTCCAAGACGCTCTCGTTTTGGCTGCTGCTCCTTTTGCTCCCCATCGCGTTCTATCGCCTGACGGCGAGCGGTTCGGACGCGCCGGTGCAGATCGACTATACGCAGTACAACCAGCAGCTCGAGGCCGGCAACATCGCCAAGGTCACCATCGAGGACGGCAAATTCATCGATGGCGAGTTGAAAACGCGTATCCACGTTGGCAACCGGGATGCGACCAAGTTCACCGTGCACCTGCCGGTGTCCAACGATGCCAAAGAAGTCGAGCGGCTGCGCGACAAGAACGTGATCATCTCGGCTGAGGACGCGAAGCCGTCGCTCAGCAGCTACATCATGACGTTTCTTCCCTGGATCCTGATCATCGCGCTCTGGGTGTTCCTGTTCCGACAGATGCAGGCCGGGGGCGCCAAGGCGTTCAGTTTCGGCAAGAGTAAGGCGAAGCTGCTCACCGGCGAAAGCCCCAAGGTTACGTTCGCCGACGTCGCGGGCGTGGAGGAAGCCAAAGAAGAGCTGCAGGAGATCATCGAGTTCCTCAAGGACCCGCAGAAGTTCACGCGGCTGGGCGGACGACTGCCCAAGGGCGTACTGCTCGTTGGGCCTCCGGGCACGGGCAAGACCCTGCTCGCGCGCGCCGTCGCCGGCGAAGCGGGGCGCCCGTTCTTCTCGATGTCCGGTTCCGACTTCGTGGAGATGTTCGTTGGCGTGGGTGCGAGCCGCGTGCGCGACCTGTTCGAGCAGGGCAAAGCGCACGCGCCGTGCATCATTTTCATCGATGAAATCGACGCCGTGGGGCGACACCGCGGCGCCGGGTTAGGCGGGGGACACGACGAGCGCGAGCAGACGCTCAATCAGCTACTCGTGGAGATGGATGGTTTCGAGTCGAACGACGGCGTGATTCTCATTGCGGCCACGAACCGTCCGGACGTGCTCGATCCGGCGCTGCTGCGCCCCGGACGCTTCGACCGTCAGGTCGTGGTGGATTTGCCCGATCTGCGCGGACGCGAAGAGATCTTGCGCGTGCACCTGCGGCGCGTGCCCGTCGCCGAAGATCTGGACGTCAGCACGATTGCGCGCGGCACGCCTGGCATGTCCGGCGCGGACCTCGCGAATCTGGTCAATGAAGCGGCGCTGCTCGCCGCGCGGCGCAACCACGAGCGCGTCTATCTCTCCGACATGGAAGAGGCGAAGGATAAAGTGATGCTCGGCGCCGAGCGGAAGTCGATGGTGATGACGGAATCCGAGAAGCGGAATACCGCGTATCACGAGGCGGGACATGCGGTATGTGCCATCAAGACGCCGGGGTGCGATCCCCTGCACAAGGTGACCATCGTGCCGCGTGGCCGCGCGCTTGGCCTGGCGTTCACGCTACCTACCGAAGACCGGTATTCGGTCACGCGGCAGCAGCTCGAGGCCACCCTCGTGATGACGTACGGCGGTCGGGTAGCGGAAGAGATGATCTTCGGCCACGACAAGGTGACCACCGGTGCCGCCAGCGACATTCAGAAGGCCACATCGCTCGCCCGGCGCTATGTCTCACAGTGGGGATTGTCCGACGCGATAGGTCCGGTGTTGGTTGGCGACAACGAGCAGGAGGTCTTCCTGGGTCGCGAGCTGTCGCACCGGCGCGAGGTGTCTGAAAAAACGGCGCAGCTCGTCGACGCGGAGGTGGCGCGCTTGCTCGCCGATTCGTTCAACCGGGCCCGCCAGACGTTGGCCGACAACGCGGCGCTGCTGCACGGGATCGCTAGCGCGCTGCTGGAGCACGAAACGCTGACGGCGCAGGACATCGAGATCCTTGTGCGCGGCGACAAGCTGCCGCCGCGCAAGATGCCCGCTCCGCCCGCCACCGCGATTCCGGCCGCGCCGGTCCCGATCGCGCAGCCCAAGCCGGCGAAGCCACCGTTGCTGGGTGGTCCAGAGGTGGCACCTGCTTGATGGTCAGTGGTGGTTGGTGGTTGGTTGGCTGGTAAACTACTAAGTATGACCGGAGTTAGTCGTTTACCAACCACCAACCACCAGCCACCAGCCAGTGCTGTCCACCCTCCACGCCGCACGCCCACACGTCCTAGGCATCATCAACATCACCCCCGACAGCTTTAGCGACGGAGGGCGGTTTTTTTCGGCGGCCAAGGCCGCAGAGCATGGGGCGCGGCTGGTGGATGAGGGCGCGGACGCACTCGATATCGGCGGCGAATCCACGCGGCCACAAGGCGCGAAGCCCGTTGACGCGGCCGAAGAGCTGCGACGGATCCTGCCCGTCGTGCGCGCGCTGCGACAACAGGTGCCCCACGTTCCGCTTTCAGTAGACACCGTCAAGAGCCAGGTGGCGCGCGCTGTCCTGGATGAGGGCGTGGCGATCATCAACGATGTGTCGGCCTTTCGCTTGGACGACGCAATGCCCATCGTGTGCGCGGCGGCCGGGGCGGATGTCATTCTGATGCACTCGCGCGGCGGCGTGAGCGAGATGGGAACCTACCAATACGCGACGTACGGCGCCGACGTGATGGGCGAGGTAATTTCCGAACTGCGCACTGCAATCACGACGGCAGAGCTCGCTGGGATCGATCGCGCGCGCATTGCGCTGGATCCGGGGATCGGGTTCGCGAAGAGAACCGAACACTCGGTTGCGGTGTTGGGCGCGCTGGACCGCCTGGTGGCGCTGGGGTATCCGGTAGTGGTAGGGGCGTCGCGCAAGCGCGTGGTGGGTGAGCTCACTGGCGTGGAGCAGGCGGCGGATCGCGTGGAGGGGACGATTGCGGCGAACGTCATGGCGCTGGCGCTTGGCGCGCGCATCTTTCGCGTACACGACGTGCGCGCCGCGCGGCGCGCGTTGGATGTGGCGTGGGCGATCCTGCGGAGCAGGGAGGGGGCGACGGCGTGAACATTCTGGACCAGTTTCGGTTTCTCACGTTCGGTTGGCGCGACGCGATCGAGATCGCGGTCGTCGCCTACGGCATCTATCGCCTGCTTTTGCTGCTCCACGGCACGCGCGCCGTGCAGATGCTGATCGGGATCGTGGTGCTCGTATTCACGTACGCGCTTGCGTGGATCTTCAAGTTCACGATGATCACGTACTTGCTCGGGATTCTCTTCACCTATGGCGCGTTTGCCGCGTTGGTGATCTTCCAGCCGGAACTGCGGGCGGCGCTGGCGCGTCTGGGACAATCGCGTGTGACGCGATTCTTCAAACGCATGGAAGTGAGCGAGGTGGCCGAGGAGATTGCCGACGCCGTCGAACGACTCAGCCGGTCGAGTATCGGGTGCATTATCGCCCTCGAGCGTGAGATTGCGTTGGGCGACTATGTCGCCTCGGGCACCGAGATGCAGGCCAAGGTGTCGGCCGATCTGCTGGCCACCATCTTCACGCCCTATTCGCCGCTGCACGACGGGGCGGTGATCATTCGCGGCGACACGATTATCGGCGCCGGGTGCATTTTGCCGCTCTCGCAGGCGCAGATCACCGATCGTACGTTAGGCACTCGGCATCGCGCGGCGCTCGGGTTGAGCGAGGAGACCGACGCGTTGGTGGTCGTGGTGTCGGAGGAGAGCGCGACGATCTCGGTGGCGCAGAACGGTCGCCTAACGCGCGGGCTCACCGCGCCGCAGGTGCGCGACCTGATCGCGGGGCGGCCCCTCCGCACGACGGCGGAACAGCCGGTGTTGCAGATGAGGGCGTGACCATCAAACACCAATTGCTTCCCTCCGTAAATCGCGATAAATTCAGAACTTATGCATTTTGAGGACATCGCCGATCGGGTGTCCGAGGTACGCCAGCGCATTGCGGCCGCGGTCATTCGCGGCGGGCACGGGCAGCACGTCACGATCGTTGCGGTCACCAAGACGCACGGCGTGGACGCCGTGCGGGCGGCCTGGGATGCGGGGCTCCACGACGTGGGAGAGAACCGGGTGCAGGAAGCGCTGCACAAGATGGACGCCACGGACCTGCCGCTCCGCTGGCATCTCGTTGGCCACCTGCAGCGAAACAAGGTGAAGGTGGTGGATCGGTTTGCGCTCGTGCACTCGATCGATAGCGAGCGTCTCGCGGTTGCTGTGCACGAGCACGGCGTGGCTCGCGGGTCGCCGGTGGAGGTGTTGATTCAGGTCAATGTGTCGGGAGAGACCACGAAGGGGGGATTCATTCCCTCCGAATTGACCCAGTTCGCAGAGCGTTTGCCGCGGCTCGAGGGTATTACGGTGCGCGGCGCGATGACCATGGCGCCGTTGGACGCCGCCCCGCATGTGCTTCACGAGGTGTTCGCGCGGGCACGCGACGCGCGCGACGCGCTTGCCGAGTGTTGGGGACGGGGAGCGGGGCAAGGGGAAGGCGTGACGGAGCTGTCGATGGGCATGTCCAACGACTACGAGGTCGCGGTCGAGGAGGGAGCCACGATGGTCCGGCTCGGCACCATCCTGTTTGGAGCGAGAGCACCATGACTGACGAAGCATTTCATCTCTCACCGCTCGACGTTCGTCGCTGGGATTTTGGAGCGAAGGCGTTCCGTGGGTACGACGAGAAGAAGGTCGAGGATTTCCGCATCCAGGTCGCGGACGAGCTCGAGCGGCTCACCCGGCTCAACCAGGAGCTGGATGCGAAGGCGCGCGGCTTCCATGAGCAGCTGCGGGCGTTCCGCGAGCGAGACAAAGCACTGAATGACGCGCTGGTTTCGGCGCAGCAGCTGCGTTCGGAAATGCGCGAACAGGCGGAGCGCGAGGCGCAGCTCATCCTGCGAGAGGCGCGCGCCGAGAGCGAGCGCCAGGTCGAGGGGATACGCGCGGAGATGCACCGGCTGGAAGGGGAGTTGTCGGCGTTGGAGAAGGCGCGCCTCACGTACGTGGGGCAGTTGCGCGCGCTGGTGGAGCGCCACCTGGCGGAGCTCAATGCGGCGGGAACACCATCGCCACAGATCCAGCGGTCGAGCGGAGAGACCGCGGCCGTCGAGACACGCGGGCACGTGAAGACGCCGGCGTGGCTGGAGTCACTCGTCAAGGAGTGACGGGAGTGCGACTCGACGATCCCCGTCTCGCGCCATTCCAGGTTCCTGCCCACGTCGCGCATACGCGGGCACAGGTGAGTGTGGCCGTAGCCGCGGTCCGCGATCATTTCGACGACGCTCCGACAGTTGCCGTGATACTCGGCACCGGGTTGGGCGCGCTGGCCTCGGACATCGATGTGCGCGTCTCCATCGACTACCGCGAGATCCCGGGTTTTCCGCAGTCCACCGTGGAGTCGCACGCCGGCCGACTGCTGTGCGGCACGTTAGGCGGAAAGGCCGTCATCGCCATGCAGGGGCGCTTTCATCTCTACGAGGGCTACACGGCGCATCAGGTGGCGTTCCCGGTACGCGTGCTGCGCGAGCTGGGCGCCGAAACGCTCATCGTATCGAATGCCTGCGGCGGCATGCACCCGCTGTGGGATGCCGGCGACGTGATGCTCATCGCCGACCACATCAACCTGTTAGGCGCCAACCCGCTCACGGGGCCCAACGACGATTCGCTCGGGCCACGTTTCCCTGACATGTCCGCCCCCTATGATGCGCGGCTGCGCGCGCTGGCGCGCCAGGTGGCGGCGGAGCATGGCATCCCGCTGCGCGAGGGCGTGTACGTCGCGGTCGCGGGACCGAATCTGGAGACGCGCGCGGAGTACCGCTTTCTGCGCGCGATCGGGGCCGATGTCGTGGGCATGTCCACCGTGCCCGAAGTCATCGTGGCCGTGCACGCCGGCATGCGCGTGTTAGGCATGTCGATCATTACCGACCGCTGCCTGCCCGATGCGCTCGAGCCGGCCAGCATGGAGCAGATCGTCGCCGTCGCGGCCGCGGCCGAGCCCAAGCTCGCCACCGTGGTGCGCGGCGTGTTGGAGCGCATGTGATCGCTATCGATCCGACCGCCAAGTACCGCTTGCTCCCGCCGGACCTCCCCGCGGAAGCGCTGGAGCAGGACATGATCGCGCGGTGGGCCGCCGACGACTTGCTCGGTGAAACGCTGCGCGCGCGCGAGCACGCCCGAGACTTCGTGTTCTTCGAAGGGCCGCCAACCGCCAATGGACGGCCCGGCATCCACCACGTGTTCGCGCGCACCATCAAAGATCTGTTCTGCCGCTATCGCGTGATGAAGGGCTACCGCGTCCTGCGCAAAGCGGGCTGGGACACACACGGCCTGCCGGTGGAGATCGAGATCGAGAAGCAGCTCGGCATCAACGGCAAACAGCAGATCGAAGAGTTGGGCGTGGAAGAATTCAACCGGCTGAGTCGCGAGAGCGTGTGGAAGTACAAGAGCGATTGGGAGCGGTTGAGCGCGCGCATCGGCTACTGGTTGGACTATAGCGACCCGTACATCACCTACTCCAACGACTACGTGGAGAGCGTGTGGTGGGCCCTGGCCACGCTGTTCGGCCGCGGCCTGTTGTATCGGGGTCACAAGATCCTGCCGTACTGCCCTCGCTGCGGCACGGCGCTCTCGAGTCACGAGGTGGCGCAGGGATACGAGGATGTGCGGGATCCGAGCGTGTATGTGGCGCTCGAACTGAGGGAAGAGGGGAGACGACGGGCAGGGGCAGACGAAGGCCCCGCTGCGGACGCTGGGAGCGGGGCGGGTGTGGGCGGCCCTCCGTCCCGCGTCCCCCCTCCCCCTTCCCGTCGACTGTTGGTTTGGACCACGACTCCCTGGACCCTCGTATCCAACGTGGCGCTGGCGGTGCATCCGGACCTGGTGTACGTCGAGGTGGAGGGGAGGGACGAGCCGTTAGGCACGCTCATCCTGGCCGAGTCGCGCGCGGGCGCTGTGTTAGGCGACGATTGGACCGATCGATGGGCGGTGGTGCGGCGTATCGTGGGCCGGGAGCTGGCGGGGATGCGGTATCGGCGCCCGCTCGACTGGGTATCCTACGGCGGCGGCGAGCACGAAATCATCGTCGCCGAAACCTTCGTGTCGGCTGAGGACGGGAGCGGCATCGTGCACATGGCGCCCGCGTTCGGCGCCGACGATTACGCCGCGGGCCAGCGGCACGGCCTGGCGTTTCTGCAGCCCGTGAACCTGCGCGGGCAATTCCCGCCGGACATGCCGGTGGTGGGCGGGATGTTCGTCAAGGCCGCCGATGCGTTGATCATCGAGGAGCTCGAGCGCCGCGGGGTGCTATGGAAAGCGGGTACGATCGAGCATTCGTACCCACACTGTTGGCGCTGCGGCACGCCGCTGCTGTACTACGCGCGCGAATCGTGGTTCATTCGCACGACCGAGTTTCGCGATGCCATGCTCGCACGCAACGCGCGCGTGGATTGGCATCCTCGCGAAGTTGGGCAGGGGCGGTTCGGTGAGTGGTTGGAGAACAACATTGATTGGGCGCTGTCGCGCGACCGCTACTGGGGGACACCGCTCCCGGTGTGGGTCTGCGAGCTCGATCCGTCGCATGTGGTGGCGGTCGGCTCCTATGCCGAGTTGGCGCAGCGGCTGGGCCGCGCATTGCCCGATGACTTCGATCCGCACAAACCGTACATCGATCGGTATGAGTTCGCGTGCGAGCAATGCAGGAAAGAGGGAAGGCGGAACGGGGAACGGGGATCAACTGCGTCCGCGGACCGTGGTACGGAAGGTGGGCTGGGGTCCTCCTTTCCACTTCCCACGTCCCCCGTCCCCGGAGTGATGCGCCGCGTCCCCGAGGTCATCGATACGTGGTTTGACTCGGGGTCGATGCCTTTCGCGCAATGGCACTTTCCATTCGCCAACCGCGACACCATGGCGCGGCAATATCCGGCGGACTTCATCGCCGAGGGCGTCGACCAGACGCGAGGGTGGTTCTATTCCCTCCTCGCCATCGCCACGGGGCTCGGTGATGCGTTGCCCAACAACGTGGGCGACGGTGGGACAAACGCGCTCGCGGCGCCGTACAAGGCGGTCGTCGTCAACGACCTCGTGCTCGACGCGACGGGCGCGAAGATGTCGAAAAGCCGCGGGAACGCCGTCGACCCGTGGGAAGTGCTGGCACGCCACGGAGCGGACGCGACGCGACTCTACCTCGTGGCCTCCAGCCAGGTGTGGCTGCCGCGGCGATTCGATGAAGAGGCGATCCGCGAGCTGGCGGGTCGGTTCCTGCTCACGTTCAAGAACATCTATAGCGGCATGTTCGCGCAGTACGCGAACTTCGGTTGGACACCCGGTGCGGACGATCCCCCGCCCATGGAACGATCGCCAATCGACCGGTGGGTGCTGTCGCGGCTTGCCTCGGTCTGTCGTCAGACGGACGAGCTGCTGTGGCGGTACGACGCCACAGTCGCGTTGCGTTCGATCATGGAGTTCGTGGTAGACGACGTGTCCAACTGGTACGTCCGGCTCAATCGCGCGCGGTTCTACGACGTGGATGACCGAGACAATCGCGCAGCGTTCGCCACCCTGCACGAAGTGCTGACCATGAGTTGCCGTATGCTCGCGCCGTTCGCGCCGTTCGTCACCGACTGGATGCATCGTGAGCTCACGGGAACCTCTGTGCATCTCGCGCCATTTGCTGGGTGCTCGCTGGGCGACGGCGATCCCGCGCTGGAGGAGGGGATGGGGCACATCCGGCGACTGGTAACGCTGGCCCGCGCGGCGCGGGAGGAAGCCGGAGTCAAGATTCGGCAGCCGCTTTCCCTGCTGGTATGCGTCGTGCCAAATTACAAGGTTGGGTCATTGACTGAACTCGAACCGTTGTTGAGCTCCGAGCTGAACGTGAAGCGTGTGGAGTTTGCATCGACGGGCGATGCCCTGGTTCGCCTGGAGGCCAAACCAAACTTCCGGGCGCTCGGCAAACGATTTGGGAAGCGGACTCCGCTCGCGGCGCGGGCCGTAGCAGCGCTCACCAGTGACGCGCTGCTCGGGTTCGTGCATGGTAGTCCGCTCGTGGTATCGGTCGAGGGGGAATCGCACACCCTGGCACTCGAGGATGTCGAGATCGTGCGGCGAGCGAGTGGTGAGTTGGTCGTGCAGGAGGAAAGCGGCTACTTCGCCGCGATCGATCCCACGGTCACTCCGGAATTGCGGCGTGAAGGGATGGCGCGCGAGCTGGTGAACCGTGTGCAGCGAATGCGCAAGGAAGCCCGATTCGTCGTGAGCGACCGCATTCGACTGTCCATCACGGGAAACGCCGATGTGGAACACGCCGTACGGGAACATCGAAGTTACATCGCGGGTGAGGTACTCGCGAGCGCAGTCATCATCGGTGGTGACGTTGCGCAAGCAGTGGACGCGGTGCAGACGGTCGAGTTGATGGACGACACCGTGCGCATCGCCCTGACCAGAGTGCACTAGCAATGCCGTCCTCAGCGAGCTCGAAGAAGAACAAACCCATGAACAAGAAAACACTGGCGCACTTCGAGAAGCGATTGCTCGAGGAGCGCAAGCGCGTGCTCAAAGAGCTCGGCAACTACACCGAAGCGTTCAATGCCACGCCGCAGTCGGCCGATGGCGACCTGAGCTCGTATTCTTTCCATATGGCGGATCAAGGGACCGACGCCATGGAGCGGGAAAAAGCGTTCTTGTTCGCGAGTCAGGAAGGGCGTTTCCTATGGCATATCGACGAAGCACTGCGCCGTCTCTACCGGTCGCCCGACACATTTGGCAAGTGTCACAGCTGCGGCGAAGACATCGATTTCGACCGCCTGGATGCCCTGCCCCATGCGCGACTCTGCTTCGCCTGCAAGCAGCGAGAGGAAGATGCCAAGACGCAGCAGCCGCAGCAGAGCTAGACCCGGGCTCTTCTGGTCGCTCGTCGCCGGTGTGGTGGCGGTTGATGTGATCACGAAGTTCGCGGCGTTGACCGCGCTCCCCGGGCAGCGGGTGCCGCGCGAGGTCGTCGGGGATTGGGTGCGGTTGACGTTGGTCTTCAACCGCGGCGCCGCGTTCGGACTCAATCTCGGCCCGTGGTCGAGGGAGATTTTCCTGGTCCTGACCGTGCTTGCGTTAGTCATCCTCGCCCGCCTCTATCGCGGCACTCGGCCTGACGACGTGTTGCGGGTGGTCGCGCTCGGGCTCGTGTGCGGCGGTGCGATCGGCAACCTCATCGACCGCGTGCGGTCGCCCATCGGCGTGGTGGATTTCATGGATATCGGCTTCCGCGATTGGCGGTGGCCCACGTTCAACGTGGCCGACATTGCCGTGAGCACCGGCGCGTTCTTGCTCGCGTGGGCGCTGTGGGGTGAGGAGAAGCGCACTCCGGCCCGGCCGGCGGTGACCGACGTGGTGCCGGAGGCGAAGATGTCGAGCGGGGGGTGACCCCCGAACCGACAGTTCACACGTTTGTGGTCGAGGACGGCGTCGTCCAGCGCCTCGACCTATTCGTCGCTCGCCGCGCCGACGTGTCGCGCACACAGGCAGCGACCCTCATCGCGACCGGCCACGTCAGCGTGGACGGCCGTCGCGAAAAAGCCAGCTACCGTGTCGAGCCGGGCGATCGTGTACTGGTGGAAATACCGCCGCCCGCCGCCCGCGAAGTCGTGGCCGAGTCCATCCCGCTCGCCGTTGTATTCGAAGAC
>JANWIF010000110.1 GCA_025450035.1 Gemmatimonadaceae bacterium | reverse complement strand
CCGGTGAAACCGAACCGGTCAACCTCCCCGGTGTGCCTCCCGATGAGTACCCGAGCTGGACGCGGCGCATGCGCGTCCCGCTCGAATCGTTGAACACGGATCCCGGCGTGGGCGCCGCACTCGAATGCAAGCGTGGCGCTGGACGGTAACTTTCGATATTTCTTCATGGCGCCCGCGGCGCCCGGCATGCCAACCGGGCCCGGTTCGTGCGACTGCTCTGCCGCATCTCGGGGCGCTCCCAGAGGCGGCATCCTCTCCGCCAACACCACGGAAGCTGAATGGCCGAATTCGAAAACGAGACGATCGCGTATTTCTCGATGGAAATCTGCCTCGAGCCCCACATCCCGACCTATAGCGGCGGCCTGGGCATTCTCGCCGGCGACACTCTGCGCTCCGCCGCCGACCTCGAGCTCCCGATGACCGCCGTGTCGCTCGCGCACCGCAAGGGATACTTCCGCCAGCACCTCGATCCTAACGGACAGCAGACCGAATCGCCCGAAAACTGGTGTCCTGAAAACATCCTCGAGGGCGCCGACACACGCGTCACCGTGGAGATCGAAGGACGCACCGTGCACGTTCGCGCGTGGCGGTATCCCGTGCAGGGTGCGACCGGGCACATCGTGCCGGTGTACCTGCTCGATACCGACGTGCCCGAGAACAGCGAGTGGGATCGCACGCTCACCGACGTGCTCTACGGCGGCGACGCGCGGTATCGCCTGGCGCAGGAGATCGTGCTCGGCATGGGCGGCGCCGCGCTGCTCCAAGCGTTAGGCATGGACGCCGGCGTCCACTACCACATCAACGAGGGACACGCCGCGCTGCTCACGCTCACCCTGCTCGACCGGCAGTTGGGCTCACGGCCACCGTGGGAAGCCGCCGAGACCGACCTGGAATCGGTGCGGCGGCAGTGCGTGTTCACCACCCACACGCCCGTCCCGGCCGGCCACGACACCTTCCCCGAGTCACAGGTGGCCCGCGCGTTAGGCGAACGCACCGTCGCGCTGCTGAGCGCTACGCGGTGCTGCGATGACGATGGCTCGCTCAACATGACCTACCTCGCGCTGCGGCTGTCGCGCTACATCAATGGCGTGGCCCTCCGCCACCGCGAGGTGTCCCGCGGGATGTTCCCCGCCCACGCCATCGACGCCGTGACCAACGGGGTGCACGCCCCCACCTGGACATCGCAGCCGTTCCAGACGCTGTTCGATCGACACGTTCCCGAATGGCGGCGCGACAATCTCTACCTGCGCTACGCCATCGGGATCCCGGTCACGGAGATCCGGGAAGCCCACGCGAAGGCCAAGCGGGAGATGATCGCCGAGGTCGAGCGCCGCACGGGCGTGCACCTCGACGCGGGCGCCATGACCGTCGGCTTCGCGCGCCGCGCCACGCCGTACAAACGGGCCGACATGATCTTCTCCGATCCCGACCGCCTGCGCGCGATCGTCCACTCCACCGGCCCGCTCCAGATCGTCTACGGCGGCAAAGCCCACCCGAACGACGAAGGCGGGAAGGCGCTCATCCGCCACATCGACGAGGAATCACACGCGCTCGAAGGTGCGGTGAAGGTGGTCTACCTCGAGAACTACGAGATGGATCTCGCGTTCAAGCTCACGTCGGGGGTGGACGTGTGGCTCAACAATCCGCGCAAGCCGCTCGAAGCCTCGGGCACCAGCGGCATGAAGGCCGCGCTCAACGGCGTCCCATCGTTGAGCGTGCTCGATGGCTGGTGGATCGAGGGACACATCGAGGGCGTCCCCGGCTGGTCCATCGGCGGCAGCACCGGCGTCGCGCCCGATGACGCGGCGGAGGCCAACGATCTCTACGTAAAACTCGAGCACGTGGTGCTGCCGCTCTTTTATGGACTCCCGCTCGCGTTCGCCGAAGTCATGCGCCACGCCATCGCCCTCAACGGCTCGTGCTTCAACACCCAGCGCATGGTTGGGCAGTCCGTGAGCAATGCGTACTTCCCGACGTACGACGAGTCGACCCCGGAGCACGCATCTGTTCCGGTCCGGTTGTAGGGCTGGGGCAGCGCGGCCGGGCGAGTGCCATCTCCGAGTTCGGCTATAGGGTAGGGGCGGTCCGTCCCCGCCTTACGGCCGAGCCTGAGCGGATGCCACTCGGCGCCCCCGCCGTTCGCGCACCGACAACGCCATCGCCGCGCCGCTCCACGCGAGCAGCGCCGCGAGGAGTGGCGTGAGCAGCACGATCGCCCCCCCCCCACCCCAACTCGGCGCATGCACGATCCCCGCCAGCTCGCGCGCCAACGCCGACGTTTCCACCGGGGCCCGGAACGCCGTCCAACCGAAAATCCCGCCCCACGCCACCGCCGCGGCTACCGTTAGGCGAAAGGGCGTGAACCGGGCCGGCGCGAGCAGCACGAGCAGCGCGGCGATCACCGGCACGATCTCCCAGGGCGCGAGCCAGCTGCCCGCCGCGAACGCGATCGCGGCAATGACATACGTCGTGAATGATCGCATCACGGGGTCCGCCGCCCGGCCGGGTCGAGCGTGAGCGAAGGACTCCCCGGAGGACGCGACAACACGACGCTGTCGAACGGGAAATAAAGCGCGTCCAGCGTCCCCGACAGCCAGTTGCGCAACTGACTGTCGTAGCGCGGGCTCGCGGGGTTCCCCGACTCGCCCCCGGGCAGCGTGCCCCATCCGCGCACGTCCGGACCGAGCTGCACGACCATGCGCCAACTGGGACCGTGCACACCGCTCCCGCTCGCCGGACTCAGCGTGCCCGGGCCGCCTTGAACCGGCAGGTCGAGTCGCGACAGGGACGGCAGGTGCAGCAGATGATAGATGTTGTAGTGCTGCACGTGGCCCCACCGCCATCCGCCGTCGCCAGGCTCGCCGTACTTGCGCAGCGCATCGCCGAGCGCCGCGCGAAGGCTCGCCGCCAGAATGTCGTCGCGGGTTTCTACGGTGGCCGGCGTGCGATGGTCGTCCCACCACACGCTGGTCGGCTGCGTGAGCAGTTGGGCAACCACGCTCTCCGACGGACGGACCACGGGCACCGAATCGCCGGGCGCGTTCAGCTCATCCCACAACCGGCGCTGGAGCTGCCGCATCGCCAGCTCGAACAGCACGGCCCGCTCGTTGTTCGGATCGTATCGATGGTCCCATTCGCCTAACAACGACGCCGAACGTCGCAACACGCTGTCGTGCGGCGCTGCGGCCAAGGCCCGCACGGCCGCGGTCAGAAAGTACGGCGCGAACAGATCGGCGCGCGCACTTCCGGCATCGGTTTGGTAGACGCGCATCGAATCTTCGGTGGCCAGCGAGTCCGCGCGCAGCAGCGCGTTGATGCGCATCGCCCGCCACGGGTCCGGCCAGTCGCAGCCCAGATAGCTCGAGTCCGTCCGCGGGTCGATGGGCTGTTGATTGGCCGACGCCAGAAACCCCTGTGTCGGATTGCGCGCGAACGGATAGCGCGACACGGGCCACACGCCCGTCCAATCGCTGCTCGACACCGTCCCATCGCGCACGATGTCGCCGCGTCCGCCGTTCCCCGCGGGGCGCACCGGAAATTCTCCCGTCGCCCTGATGGCGATCGTCCCCGTGCGGTCGGCCACGAGCATGTTCTGCGCCGGGGCGCCGTACGCGCGCATGGAGTCCAACCACGCGCCGGCGGTGCGCGCGTGCGCGATGCCCACGAACGGCGCCAGCACCGTCGTCGGGTCGAGCACCGTCCAACGCATCGACAGCCACCGGCCGCCCGCGCGGCGCATCGGTCCGCGATGCGTGTACAGCACCGTATCGGTGGCCAGCAGCTCCCCGTTAGGCGACAGATAGCGCTCCACGCGCCGCGTCAACGGCCGCCACGCCCCATCCACCAGATACCTCGTGGGACGCGCGGCCACGTCCACCGACTCGGCGTAGAAGTCGACCACGTCGGCGCCCGAGTTGGTAAACGTCCACGCCACGTCGCGGTTGAAGCCGATGACGATCGAGGGCGCACCAGGAATCGTCACCCCGTACTCGTCCAGCACGCCCGGCACCGCGAGGTGCACCTCGTACCAGATGGACGGCAGCGTGAGCTCCAGGTGCGGGTCGCCCGCCAGCAGCGCGTACTTGTCGCGCGTGCGCGCCGGCGCCACCGCCCAGTTGTTGCTCCCCACCACCACACCCTCGGTCGTCCGCGCCGCCAGCGCCGGCAACGCGCGTGTGATGCCGGCCAGCGCCATGGCCAACGCACGCGCCGCGGTGTCCGGCACACCCGGCGGCGGCAGCGGCGTCGAATCGATCCGCGCCGGGGCCTGCCCGTTAGGCACGATGGGCTCCTGGACCGGTGAGTTGACCGGGAGCAGCGCGTCGGCCGCCCGATCGCCCACCACGCCCGCCAGCCGCAGCCGGCGGAACTCCTCGTCGCTGTAGGAGAGCGTGAGCCCCATCTGATTGAGCAGATGAATGCTGTTGATCGGCTCCCAGCGTTGGGGCCGCGCGCCCAGCAGCCGATACTCGAGCGGCAGATCGCGCGCGCGCATCCCGTCGATGTACGCGTTCACGCCGTCCGCGTACGCCTCCACCACGTGCCATGGCTCGGACGCCGTGTCGACCGCCGCCAGCTTCTCGTCCGCCGCCCGCGTCAGGCCTAACGCACGAACCTCGCGATCGAGCGGCAGCGCCGCCGGCCCCAGCAGACCGCTCAGCGTCCCGTTGGCCGCCCGCGTCTGGAGCTCCAGCTGGAACAGCCGGTCGCGCGCCACCACGTAGCCCAACGCGCGATACGCATCGAGCTCCGTTGTCGCGAAAATGTGCGGCACACCCCGCCGGTCGTAAAACACGCGCACGTTCGCCGCGAGTCCGGGAATCTTCCCGGACGCGTTCTCCGGCAGCACCCCGGCACGCGCCACCGCCCACACCCCGCGCACCGGATCGAGAAACGGCGCCAGCGCGGGCAATGGCTTGGGCGGAAAAATGGACAGGTACGCGATCGACCCCAGTGCAGCGACGGCTAACGGAAGGCGAACGAACATTGGGAATGCGTGGGGAAGGAGGTAATCAAGAAACTACAGTTGGGGCACAGAGGGGGGCGCATCGGCGTCAGTTGGCTGGTCGGGTCTCGAATCGGGCGCGGCTGTAGGGCCGGCGCGGTGCGCGAAGGGGAGTGACAACGCCTTGTTGAAGCGGATGAAGCGGATGAAGCGGATGGAGCGGATTGTGCCGATGTGGGGAATGGTTCCTGACGCAATAAAACGATGGTGATGATGCGTGACGTCGGTTCAACCTTCCGGCGTGCATCGCGACGATGGATTGCTCGAAGAAGAGCTCACTGGCTCCGTGATTGGGGCGTTCTATGAGGTCTACACTAGTCTTGGCTTTGGTTTTCTGGAGCGCGTGTATGGGGCTGCGTTGGAGAGGGAACTTCTTGGCCGTCATCATCACGTCGCCCGAGAAGTGTCAGTCCCGGTCCTCTACAAAGGCACCGAACTCACCCGCCAACGCCTCGATATGATCGTCGACAACAAACTGGTCATCGAAATCAAATCGATGGACCCCCTCCCCAAAGCGGCCAAACGCCAACTCTTCAACTACCTGCGAGGCACCAATCTCGAGGTCGGCCTGCTCCTCCACTTTGGTCCTACGCCCGTGTTCCTCCGCCTGATTTCGCACAATCCACACCCCAAAATCCACTGACTCACCCCCGTCGCGCCGAACTCCCGTCCGCGCACCCGAACAATCCGCTTCCATCCGCCTCATCCGCTTCAACAAGGCGTTGTCACTCGATCAGGCGCCCCCTCCCCCCCTCCCCCCCCCCCTCACCCGAAAACCAACCGCGCCATCCCCGTCAGCACGTACCGAATAGGCTCCTTCCCTTCTCTCGCCAACGCCACCACATACCCCTGCCGCTCCAGATCGGCCAGCGCATTCGAGATCGCCCCTTGCGATACACCCCAGATAGGCCGCAGCGACTTCTGCGTCCGATAACCACTCGGCCCACCCTGTTGCACCCAGGCGTCGAGCTGCGCTTGTCGCCTCGCATCCAATCGCGTTCGCAATATCGCGTCGTATCGCTGGCGCAGTGCGACCCGAAGCTCGTCCAACCCGATCGATGCGCCAAGCTTGGCAACGCCGACCAGCAGTCGCGCGCCGTCCTCGAGCGCAGTGAGCAGCGATCGAAGGTCGCCGCGAAAAAGCGGATACAGTGTCGCCACCGCATCGTGGGCGATGGGCGGAACCAGCTTGCGTCCTTCGATCGTGAGGTACGTGTATCGCGCCGCCAACATCGCCTGGACATCCCGGATCGGCATGGCCTCCAGTGTGAGCGTGGTCGGAAACACCGACCGCACCTGGGCGTGTGCTCCCGTCGCCGTGGCTACCGCGGCCGTCGTCCCCACGAGCAGCACGTGAAGTCCGTCCAGCATCAGCACCGGATCGCGCAGGCTGCGCAGGATGTCCGCCGCGCGGTCCGCGGCGCGCTCGGTGAGATTCTCGAGATTGTTCAGGTGCAGCACCACACCCCGCGCGCCTGCTTCGTGCACGAGGTCCAACAAGTCGCGAATGACGCGGGGTCCATCGAGCAGCATGGCCCCACTTGGCGTGATTGGCGTCGTCCCTTTTGACACGCCCCCACCCACGCCGAGTATCGACACACTCACTCCGCCCGCGGTCGTCAAACGCGCGACGCGTACCAACTGCTGCGCCGCATCCATCGCCGCGTGGTGACTGGCCTTGGGTCGCGCGGCCAGAATGGTGTCGTAGAGCGCGCCGAGCAGCCGGCCGAGGATGTGTTCAGTGGTATCCGTCTCGTAGAACGGCACCAGCTCATCGCTCGCCCAGTATCCCGCCGTGATGGCCGCGGCCTTCACGCTTTGCACGAGCGTGGTTTTCCCCACTCCGGTTGGACCACCGATTGCCTGCCGCGATGACCGGCTCCCTCCGATGGTCGCGAGGATGTGCCGAGTTTCCGCCGCCCGTCCCACGAACAAGCTCAGGGGATACGACCGGTGACCGCTACCCAACGTCTCCTGGAAGTAGGGTGACTCCCGTAAGTTGAATACCCGCCACAGGTTAGGAAGCGCGCCGGGCGCGTCATCAGGGTCTATTTCTGGCATTCGGCAGATGGCTAATCGCGTATATATATCGTTCGACAGCCTAATATATAGTTTGATTTAGCCAACGCAAGAACGAGCCAGATACTCAGACGGGTCCGCTCTCTACGGACGCGGGCACTTGGTGCTGTCGAACGACGCGTTCACGTTGTCCATCAACGACGACAGGCGCCTGAACCGCGCGTCCCGTGCCCCGTCGATCGCCGTTCGCGCATCGCGGTGCGTGGCCGCGAGCGACATGTACGCGTCGTCGGCCCCCCGATAGCCGACGCCGAGCCCTCGGCAGCTCAAGCGCTTCACCGCGAAGTCGCTGCTGCGATTCCCGAAGTTCCGGATCGCCTGCTCGAGCGAATCGGCCATGGTGTCGAACCGCGCCACCCGCGGGTCCGCGCTCGGCGCCGGCCGCGCCACCGCCGTTTGCACGTTGGGCGCAGCGTTGGGCGCCGCGTTAGGCGTTGCGTTAGGCGTCAGCGCGCCCCCGAGCGTGTCGGTCATCGTCCCGCCCGCGCCAGTCGACCCGGGCGCGCCCGCCCGCCCGAGGCTGTCCGCGCCCGTGACCGCGTTCGCCCCCGAGGCCAGCCCCGTCGAATCGATGGGCCCGGTCGTGGCCGGGCCCGTCGCCGCGCGACGCGCCACCCGCGCGGCCCCGCCCGCCGACGGCAGCACGTCCGTCGAGATCCCCGGAGGCGGCTCCGGCCCGTTCCGCTGGGTCCACCACCACCATCCACCACCCGCCGCCGCCGCACCCACCAAGAACAGGCCCAGCACCGCCGACCGGATGCGACGCCCGTCCGGCCCGGGCATCGCTGGAGTCTCGTCCAGGTCCATCGGTTCCGGGAGCATCACCGGCAGCAAGGGCAACGGCGCGGTCGGATCCACGGCCGTGCCACCCGCCGCCGGACTCGTTCGACGCCCACCCGCTGGACGGGGCGCGGGCGGCAGATGCGGACGCCGCTCGGTCCGGTCAGTCTCCACTTCCTGCTCGGTCCGGTAGTTGGACCAATCGATCAACGTCCGCTTCCGTCCGCCCGGCAGCAGTCCATCGTCGTCCACCAGCTCGTCGAACGGGATGAACAACCCATTCCCAGGATCGCTCGGCGTCAACCGAAAGAATCCCCCGGTGGGCTCCGGACCAGCCGTGGCGATCACCAATCCCGTTTGCCACGGCTCGTGAAACCGCTCGCGGTGCGTCTCCAGATCCAGGCGTGCCGGACGCGACCCCGCGAACGGCGCGCTGTGATACCATCCCATCAGACCCGCACGCCGCCGCCGCAACTCGAGCTGCATCCCCAACCATTCTTCTTCCGGGATCTGCACCGGCTCTTCTTCCGTAATCACGTGCCCCGTTCTGAGCGCGCTCGTCATCACCACGTACCGCGACCCCGTATCGGTGCACTCGAACAAATTGCCGAGCAGAAACCCCATCAGCTCCTGTTCCGGATCCGACCGCAGATGCCGCATGGCCTCACGCAACGCCCCCTGCGTGATGAACAGCGGCACGTCCATGACCGGCGCGCGGATGCCCGGCCCGCTCCATCCCACTGGCTCCCAGTGGATGGAACGCGCCACCGGCATCGGCTTGCGCAGCATCATGAACCCGGTCTGCATTGCCTCAGCCAAAGTGCGGTGGGTGGTGGGATTGACCTAAGATACTATCCTGGAGGTTGGAGGTTGGCGATTCGTGGTTGGTAACCTGCTAACTACGACCGTAGTACGTAGTTCACCAACCACCAACCACCAACCTCCATCTATATTCATTTCACTTTTTAGATGAAGCTCCAAGATGAAGCTTCTCCACGTCGTCGGTGCTCGACCCAACTTCCCAAAACTCGCACCCGTCCACCGGGCTGCGGTAGCCGCCGGCGTGCGACAGGTGGTGGTCCACACCGGACAACACTACGACGATGCCATGTCGGGCGCCTTCTTCCGCGACCTCGGCATCCCCCAGCCCGACGTCGACCTGGGCGTCGGCTCGGCGTCGCATGCCGTCCAGACCGCCCGCATCATCGAACGCATCGAGCCCGTGCTGGAGCGCGAACAGCCCGACTGGGTCGTGGTCTACGGCGACGTCAACTCCACTATGGCGGCGGCGATCGTCGCCGTAAAGCTCGGACTGCGCGTCGCCCACGTCGAAGCCGGCCTCCGCAGCCGCGACTGGACCATGCCCGAGGAGATCAATCGCATCGTCACCGACCGCCTCGCGTCGCTCCTCCTCACGCCGTCGCGCGACGCCGACGCCACGCTGCTCGCCGAGGGTGAGCCCCAGCACGAGATCGTGTTCGTGGGCAACGTGATGATCGATTCGCTCATGCACGCCCTCCCCGTCGCCCGCGCGTCCGGGTTCCGCGAACGGTTAGGCGTGGACGGCCGCGCCGTGATCGTCACCCTGCATCGCCCGTCCAACGTCGACGAGCCCGAGCGCCTCTCGGCCATCGCTCGTGCGCTGCGCGACATCGCCCGCGAGCATCAGGTGGTGTTCCCCGCCCACCCGCGTACGCAGCAGCGCCTTCGCGACCTGGGGCTCGACCTGGGCAGCGTGCGCCTGCTCGAGCCGGTGGCCTACGCCGAGATGCTCGACCGGGTGCAGGCCGCCCACGTCGTGATCACCGACTCCGGCGGACTACAGGAGGAGACCACCGCACTCGGCGTCCCATGCCTAACGGTGCGGGAGAACACCGAGCGGCCGATCACGATCACCGAAGGCACCAACCGGCTGGT
>JANWIF010000109.1 GCA_025450035.1 Gemmatimonadaceae bacterium | reverse complement strand
TGCGGGAAGATGGTCAGCGAGTCGCCCGGAAGGAATCCGCCGAAGCTCTTCACCGATAGCGTCAGCGTCGCCCGAACGACGGTCGACGAGTCGACGATCCGCGAGGGCAATCGGAAGCGAAGGTAGACGCGCCGCGCGGGCATCCCCCCCACATCGAGGCGCTGGGTGACCCGGCCGGACGATCCAACCACGATCAGCGGATATGTCGCCAGGTTGCCCTGCAACAGTGAGTCGGTGAGCGGCGTGAGAGAGCGCGGCGTGGTCACGAATGCGGTGACGCCCGTGGTATCCGGTGTCGGGAAGTACGCGAACGAGGGTGCGATCCCGCCGCCGGAGCTCGTCGCAATGTCGGCGCGGCCGGTGGTACTCAGGCGGACGCCGATGCGCACACGCTTGTCGCCGCGGATGTGCAGCGCGACGCGCGCCGAGTCGAGTGCGATGCGAACGGAATCGCTGAGTGAGTCGAACTGCGCCTGTCCGAGAAACCGGTCCGGCCGGAACAACGATGCCAGCACGGCGACGGCCGTGTCATTGCCGATGGTGTCGACGTCATACGCCTGGATCGTCATCTTGACCGCGCCGCCGGATCGGAAGGTCGTGCTGTCGAGGCGCAGGGTCAGCGTCGGATGAAAAGCAGTCGTGGCCGGCCGCAGGGTATCGGTCGAGACGGGCCTGAACTCGGTGGCGACCGAGTCGAAGCGGATGATCCCTCGTACGTCGAGCGAGTCACCACCGTTGGCGACGAGCAGTTCGGGCGCGGTCCCGATCGCCGGATACCCGGCCACGGTCGTGTCGACTGCCAATGCGGCCAGCCCGTCAATCGTGGTATCGATGACGGGCACGGCCTGGCCGGGGCAGAGCGCGGGACACCCGGCGCGGCCCTCCTGGAGATTCTCATTGCACGCCGTGGCCCCCGCGTACGCCACCATGGCGACGCCGAATGCCAGAAGCCGATTTCGGATCACGGGCGGGAATCTACCCAGTGGGCGTCGTCAACGTACACGCGCGGCAGCCGAAGCCGCAGACCGGTCAGGAGCTCATAGGGTGACAGCCCGGCGTCATGGGCAGCACCCACGAGGTCCACGACAGGACGTGGCGCGAGCGGCACCGTCGGTGGCCGTTTCGCCAGCAGTGGTGCCGGCACCGTTGCCGGTGCACGCCCCAGGAGTGTCGCGATGTCTCCGGTCTCACACGCGATCCCGGTGACGTCGAGCAGTGTCATGTCCATCGTCACCATGCCTACGACCGGGACCCGGTGGCCACGCACGAGCGCCGCACCCGCGTTGCCGAATGCGCGCCGGTAGCCATCCCCATACCCCACCGGTACCGTCGCGATCCGTGCCCGCGCACGCGCCGTGTACGTCCCGCCGTAGCTCACGGTCTCCCCCGCTCCGATGGTCCGCAGCTCGGCGATGCGCGCGTGCAGCGAGGCCACCGGCTCGCTCACGAGCACCGGACGTCGTGACGGGCCGCCGCCGGCCGGCGCCACCTGGCTCGCCACGCCGTAGAGAAACACCCCGGGGCGGACGAACGTCCACGCCGACGGACGCTCGAGCCGCTCGATCGCCGCGCTGTTCTCCGCATGCAGGATCGCCGGACGCGCGGGCATGGCATCCAGAGCGCTCGCGAACCGCCGGAGTTGCTGGACGACCGCTTGGTCATCGCGATCGGCCGAGTGGAAATGAGTAGAAGCGCCGGCTGGCGGAGCTGTCCGGAGCACCTCCCCCAAGGATGCCACCTCATTCCATTGTACGCCGCTCCGGCCCATCCCGGTGTCGATCGCGAGATGCCAATCCGCGTTGCCGGTTGCCGCCGCCCACGCCGCGATCATCGCGCCCGAGCCCAGCAGCGGCGTCAGCCTCGCATCTCGCGCGCCCGCGATGTCCGCTTCGAGGATCGGCGTGAACACGAGCACCGGGCGTTCGACACCGGCGGCTCTGATCTCGGCGCCCTCGTCCACCGTCGCGACTCCGTATCCCCACGGACTGAGCCGCTCCAGCGCCCGTGCGACTGCGACGGCGCCGAGGCCGTAGCCGTCGGCCTTGACCATCGGCAGGATCGGAACGCCCGCACGCGCGGCCATCGCGGCGCCGTTGCGCACGAGCGCGCCGAGATCGACTTCGATCCAGGCGCGCAGTCTCTCATTCATCGGCGTGGCGCGGTCCGCACAGGGCGGGTAGTATACGGCACTTCCGGAATCTGATGCAACCGAAATCCGCTCTTGATGATGCGCTCGCGCTGATGCGCGATCTGCGCGCGCGCTGCGATTGGGATGCGGCGCAGACGCACGAGTCGTTGCGTCCATATCTCATCGAGGAAGCACACGAGGTCGATGAGGCGATCCGCTCGGGCAACGACGCGTTGCTGCGGGAGGAGTTGGGCGATCTGCTGCTCCAGGTGCTCTTCCACTCGGTGCTGGCCGCGGAACGCAACGCGTTCGGCGCCGATGACGTCGCGCACACGCTCGTGACCAAGATGCGCGGACGGCATCCGCATCTCTACGGCGACGGAGTCAAGGAACCCTGGGAGCGGATGAAGGCGACCACGCGCCGGTCCATCGTCGATGGCCTGCCCGTGCAGTTGCCGGCGCTGCATCGTGCGCACCGGTTGCAGGACCGAGCGGCCGGTGTGCACTTCGACTGGCCAGACACGGCGGGTCCGGTGGCGAAAGTGGCCGAAGAGCTGGCGGAAGTCTCCGAGCGGCTCGCCGCCCACCCCCCGCGCATCGCGCCGAGCGGAGCTCCCGTTCATGATGCGGAGCACGAACGGCTCTCCGAAGAGCTGGGTGACCTGCTCTTCTCCTGTGTCAATCTGTGCCGGAAAGCCGGCGTGCATGCCGCGCTCGCGCTCGATGCGGCGAACGCCAAGTTCGCACGGCGATTTCAGGCCGTCGAGTCGCTCGCCCGCGAGCGCGGATTGCGCGTCGGCGAGGTTCCACTCGGCGTGCTGGACGCGCTGTGGGACGAAGTCAAAGCGCGCGAAATGTCCGGGGACGCGGCCGTGCGGCCGGTGCCGCTCGCCCCCTAGCGCCGCGGCTATGGCCGCAGGCGGTTCATCATGCGCGCGAACGGGATCGTCTCGCGCACGTGCGGTAGCCCGCAGATGTAGGCGACGCAGCGCTCCAGGCCCAGCCCGAAGCCGGAGTGGACGAACGTCCCGTAGCGGCGTAGATCGAGATACCACCCGTAGGCATCCACCGGCAGCCCCTCGGCGACGATGCGGGCCAGGAGCCGGTCGTAGTCATCTTCGCGCTGCGATCCCCCGATGATCTCGCCATATCCCTCCGGCGCCAGACAGTCGTTGCAGAGGACCGTCCGCGGATCGGCTGGATTCTCCTTCATGTAGAACGCCTTCGCTTCCTTGGGATAGTTGCACACGAAGACGGGCCTGTCGGCGCCCTCGACCAGCAGGGCCTCATCTTCCGCCCCGAGGTCCGCGCCCCATTCGATCGAGCTGCCGCGGGTGCGGAGCATCTCGACCGCGTCGGTGTAGTCGATACGCGGGAACGGCGGCACGACCTGCTCGAGCTTCGACACATCCCGTTCGAGTTCATCGAGCTCGCGCCGGCGCCGGCTGAGAACCCGCTCGACGAGATAACTCACGAGATCTTCCTGAAGCCGCATGTTGTCCGCGGAATCCGCGAAGGCGACTTCCGGCTCGATCATCCAGAACTCGGTGAGGTGCCGGCGAGTCTTCGACTTCTCGGCGCGGAACGTGGGGCCGAACGTGTAGATACTCCCCAATGCCGCGGCCGCCGCCTCGCCGTAGAGTTGTCCCGTCTGCGCGAGATAGGCGGTGCCTTCGTCGAAGTATTCCGTCGAAACCAGGCCGCTGCGCTCGCCGATGGCCGCCGTCAGGATCGGGGTATCAACGTGCGTGAAATTGCGAGCGTAGAAGAAATCATGTATCGCCTGCTCGATTTCACTTCGCACCCGGAGGATGGCGGCCTGTCGCGGACTGCGCAGCCAGAGATGGCGGTGGTCCATCAAAAAATCGACGCCGTGCTCCTTGGGCTGGATCGGGTAGTCGATGGGGCTGCCGCCGGTGACGACGACATCGCTGAGGGTCAACTCGAAACCGCCCGGCGCTCGGGGATCGGCGCGGACCGTGCCCGTGAGCGCGACCGAGGCCTCCTGGGTAAGCTGTCCGTATCGGTCCCAGATCGCGGGACCTACGTCAGCCTTGGCCAGGACCGCCTGTACGGTGCCCAGCCCGTCACGGACCACGAGAAACGCGATCTTGCCGGAGGACCGCAGGTGCGTGATCCAGCCGCGTACCGTAACCACCGCGCCCACATGGGCGTTGAGGTCCGGAATCCGGACCAGTGGCGGCGTCGGGGACGACGTGGCGGAGCCGTCGCCGGAAGAAGGAGAAGCGATTGGCATTACGGAGGTTGGGTGTGTCTTTGGGGGGCGCGGCAAGGTAGGCCGGCAGCCAGATGGTGTCAACGCACTCCCGCGCGATGCCCGCGCGTGCCGCTCAGTCGCCGCCGCACTATTCTTCTCCCATGACGCTCCGCGCCAGGCTGGCGGCGGGCATGCTGGCCATCGCGATCGTGCTCGTCGTCCCCTTGGTCCTTGCCCTGCACTCCCTTGAGGCGCTCCACCAGTCCGCGCTTGGACTCCGCAATACGGAGTTCGCCGCGTCCTTGCTGCTGGGGCGGATCCGCGGGCGGACCGAGAACCTCCGGCGCGCCGAAGACGCAATGCTGATCGTGCACGACTCCGCTAGCCAGATGCGGATGTCGACTGAAATCGCGGCGCTGTCGGCGATGGCCGATTCGCTCGAGGAATATTCACTCGACAGCGCCGCCCAACAGCTCGGTACGGCAATCGGCGCGGTCGATGTCGCCGCGCCACGCGAATATGCCGCCGCGCTCGCCCGGCGATCCGCGCGGGCAGACAGCCTCTCGGCGAATGCCGTTCGCCCCGCGATCGCCCGGATCGAGGGGTGGACCGCGGCAGCCGAAGGATCACTCCGTGAACGGACCGGCATTCGTGTCGCTGCCGCGGCGGATGCGGCGGAGCGAGCCCGCCAATTCTCGGCCGCTGTCCTGGCGTTCGCGACCCTTCTGGCCACGGCGATCGCCGCATGGCTCACACGTTCGGTCAGCGGGCCCGTCGAAGAGCTCGAAGCTGGGATGCAAGCGGTGTCCGAAGGTGAATTCGGCCACCGCCTCGCACTTGCTCCCGCGCGCCACGACGAGTTCGGCCGCCTGTCGGCCAGCTTCGCGACGATGGCGCGGCAGCTCGCCGAGCTGGACAAACTCAAGGCCGAATTCGTGTCCGTCGCGTCGCACGAGCTGAAGACGCCGGTCAATGTCCTCCTCGGATATCTGCAGTTGCTACAGGATGGCGCGTACGGCGAGTTGACCGAGCGCCAGCTCGAGGTATGCCAGACGCTGGAAGCGCAGTGCCACGCCATCGGCCGGCTCGTCAAGCAGCTATTGGATGTGAGCCGCTTCGAGGCCGGCGGGGGCAAACTCGAACCTCGCCCGTTCGCCCTTCATGAGTTGCTCGATGACCTCGCCACCTCGTTCAACGTGTTGGCGCGCCAGAGGGCCGTCACGTTCATCGTGACGAGCGCGCCCCACGTCCCGCCGGAAGTCGTCTGGGATCCGGACCGGATGAGCGAGGTGCTCGGCAACCTGCTGTCCAACGCGTTCAAATTCACGCCCCGGGGTGGGCGCGTCGACCTCGATGTTGACGCCGACGCGGATCACGTGCATATGAAGGTTCACGACTCAGGCGCCGGAATTCCGGCCGCCCAGCTCCCGCGCATCTTCGACAAATTTTTCCAGGCAGACAATCAGGTGGCAGCCGCGACTGAAGGAACCGGACTAGGGTTGGCGATTGCGAAGAACATCGTCGAGGCCCACCGGGGCACGATCACGGCCGACAGCACTCCGGGCATGGGGACGACCTTCGCCATCACGCTGCCTATTGCGCTCCCGCAACGACGGACCCGCCTTGGAACTCCGCCCAGCGACCGGCGCGGAATCGGAATGGTGACGAGCTCGGTGTGAGGGGCCGAGCACTGCCGGCCGTCGCCCTGCTCGTTGCCGGCGCGGGGTGCGCGGCGCACCACGCGGTTCTCAATCCGGCGCCGGCCCACGCCTGGCCGGCCACGCTCAGTTTCGCCGAGATGGCGGTGGACGATGACCGCTACCAGGATGCGGATACCGCGCTGGGGAATTTCGCGACACGCTACACCGGAACGCCCGAAGGCGCCGAGAGCTACTACTGGCGCGCGCTGTTCGCGCTCGACCCACGCAACGAACGCCGGTCGGGAATGGACGCGATCGTCGCACTCGACGCGTACTTCGCGAGCGCCGCCCCACGCGAACACGATGCCGAGGCGTCTGTGTTGCGCCGCACCGCGGTTGCCCTGACCACGCTGCGTGCCGCCACACGGGAAGCGAACTCGGAAGCCGATTCCGCCCGCAACCGCGCCGATTCCGTGCGCACCCGCGCGGACAGCGCCAGGGTGGCCGGGGCGTCGCGTGACCGGTCGAAGGATGTCGAGGTGCAGCACCTGCGCGATTCGCTCGACAAAGTCGTGAGCCAGCTCACCCAGACCACGCAGGAACTCGAGCGCATCAAGAAGCGCCTCGCCACGCCCCAGCCATGAGCCTGCGCGCGCCCTACCCCACCCGGAACAACTCCAGCCCGCGCGCGGAGCGGGCTCCGATCGACCGCCGCAGCCCGGCGTGCTGGGGCGAGGCGAGCTCCGGATCGTCCGCCAGGATCTGCTCCGCGAGGACCCGGGCGCGCTCGTTGAGCTCCTCGTCGCGCAGCGGGTCGGCCACCCGGAACGACGCGGTGCCACTCTGCTGGGCTCCGAACAGGTCGCCCATGCCCCGCAGACGGAGATCGGCACGCGCGATCTCGAATCCGTCCTCGGTGCTCGCGAACAGCCGCAACCGGTCCGCCGCTTCCGGACCGGCGTCGCCAAGGAGGATGCAGTACGACTCCTCGCTCCCCCGTCCGACGCGCCCGCGCAGTTGGTGGAGTTGCGACAGACCGAATCGCTCCGGGTGCTCGATCAGCATCACCGTGGCGTTCGGGACATCGATGCCGACTTCAATGACAGTCGTCGCGACCAGAACGTCAATCGCGCCATCACGAAACGCGCGCATGATGGCGTCGCGCTCGTCGGCGGGCACGCGCCCGTGCAGCAGCGCCACGCGCCGGTCCGCGAATGCGCCCCCCGGCCCCGACAGCGACGCATACATGGCAGTGGCCGATTTGAGATCGGCCCGCTCCGACTCTCCGATCACCGGATAGACGACGTACGCTTGCCGTCCCTCGGCCACCTGCGTGCCAATGAATGCAAGGACGCGCGCGCGCGCCGACTCAGGCCGTAGCGCGGTCATGACGCCGCGGCGCCCGGGAGGGCGCTCGTCGAGGATGCTGACGTCGAGGTCTCCGTACGCTGTCAGCGCGAGCGACCGCGGGATGGGCGTTGCGCTCAACAGCAGGACGTCCGGCTCTTCGCCTTTGGACCCCAGGGCCTTCCGCTGTTCGACGCCAAAGCGGTGCTGCTCATCGACGATCGCCAGTCCCAGTCGCGCAAAGCGGGTGTCCTCCTGCACGAGGGCGTGCGTCCCGATCACCAGCAACGGCCCACCCTCGGCCATCCGGGCTGCGGCTGCACGGCGTTCAGCGGCGGAAAGGCTGCCGGTCACGAGAAGGGGCCGAAGGCCGAGCTGCTCCAGCAGGGCCGCCGTCGTCCGCATATGCTGCTCAGCCAGGAGTTCGGTGGGCGCCATCAGCGCCGCCTGATACCCGTTGTCCATCGCGAGCAGCGCCGCGAAGAGTGCGACGATGGTCTTCCCGCTCCCCACGTCGCCCTGCAGCAGCCGGTGCATCTTGGTCGCGCTCCGCATGTCCGCGACGATTTCGCGCAGCACACGGACCTGCGCGTTTGTAAGCTCGTAGGGAAGCGCCGCCTTGAGCGCCGCCGTGAGCGCCCTCCGGTTCTCGTATCGCACGCCGGTGCGTTTGACGCGCGCGATCGCATTCGCCCGGCGGTGGAGGATCTGCACGGACAGCAGCTCCTCGAACGCCAGCCGCGACCTGCCCCGAGCCGCCTCGGCGAGTGATCCCGGGTGGTGCACCATCCGAAGGGCGTCCGGTAGCGGCGGCACGCCCGCGGCGGAGAGCATGGATGGGCTGAGGAATTCGGCCGCGAGCGGCAACAGCGCATCCAGGTGCTGGTCGAGCAGTGACCGGAGCACCTTGACGGGCAACCCTTCGGTTGTCGGATATACGGACAGAACTCGGCCCTGCTCGAGACCCGCCGCGTCGGCGCCGAGGTTGACGTACTCCCGCGCCTGCAACTGGCGGCCGTGGAAGAAGCGGACCGTCCCGGTGACGAGCAGGACGTCCTGCTTGTCGATCACCCGGTCGAGGAACGGTTGGCCCGGCCAGGAGACCTCGATCATCCCCGAGTCGTCGCGCAGCACCACCTGAAAGATCCGAAGCCCGCGCCGGGTCGGCAGCACGCC
>JANWIF010000108.1 GCA_025450035.1 Gemmatimonadaceae bacterium | reverse complement strand
GTCCGAGGGCGCCGGCGACTCCCTTCGCCAGGGCGAGAAGCGCGTTGGCGACGAGCCCGAGCCGCACGACGCGCAGCCCCTGCTCGTGACCGGTCATGGCGACAGCCGTACTCGCGTCCAGACGTTGGCGGAATCACGGGTATAGAGGATTCTGTCGTGCAAACGATCCGGCCGTCCTTGCCAGAACTCGACTTCCTCGGGGCGCACGCGAAAGCCGCCCCAGTGCGGCGGCAACGGGATGTCGCGACCCGCGAATTCCGCCTTCAGGCGCGCGACCTCCGCCACCAGCTCGCCGCGGTCGCGGAGCAGCGTACTCTGTCGCGACGCCCACGCGCCCAGCTGGGAGCCGACCGGCCGCGAGTGAAAGTATGCCAGTGATGTCGCCGGGTCGACGCGTTCGACCGGGCCCACGACTCGCACCTGCCGCTCGAGCTTCATCCAGTGGAAGACCAGCGCTGCCTGCGGGTTGCGCTCGAGTTCGCTGCCCTTGCGGGAGCGATAGTCGGTGTAGAACACGAATCCGCCGGCGTCGAAGTCCTTGAGCAGCACGATTCGCGCACTGGGTCGGCCGTGGGTATCGGCCGTTGCGAGGGTCATCGCGTTCGGCTCGGCGAGCTTAGCTCGTTCCGCCTCCGCAAACCAATCGCCGAATTGCAGCATCGGGTCGGGAGAGAGCTGCGCTTCATCGAGCGCGGCCCGGGCGTAATTGCGCCGGCGTGACGCGAGGCTCATGTGGGGAGGATCCGTCGTTCTTGCCTGGTGCGCACGGGTGAGAATCCCCGGGCCAGGTAGTTTGCCAGCGCCGCGGGGTGATCGAGGGTGCAGGTATTGAGGGTCACCTTGACCGCGCCGATCGCCAGGGCGCGCCGAACGGCGGCGGTGAGCAGCGGTCCGCCAAGACCCTGTCCGGTGAATGACGGGGCCAGCCCGAAATACTTGATCTCGACCACGCCGGCGTCGCTATGCAATTCATAGTACCCCGCGATCTCGCCCGCAGTCCGTGCCGTCCAGAGTTCGACGCCGGGCTGATCGACGACCTGGCGCCACTGGTCGTCGGTCCACGCGATCCGGTCCAGCCAGTAGTACTCCCCGCCCACACGTCGATACATCTCGCCGGCAACTGGTCCCGCCTCCGGCGGACGCTCCAGGCGCAGCTCGATTCCCGAAGGCAGTTCACGGCTCGCCGGCCGGAACCCAGTCCCCGAATCCGGCAGCTCGAGGTAGGTAATCACCACATCGACTTCGCGGCTCATGCCGGAAGCACGACCCCGCGACACTCACCCAAGCCGATCGAAACGGCTCCGCCCGCGCTGCATCTACCGCGGAAGACTACCTCGTCGCCGTCTTCGAGGAACTTCCGGGTTTCGCCGTCCGGCAAGGTGAGCGGTTCCGTGCCGCGCCAGGTTCGTTCAAGTAGACAGCCGCGTGAGGCCGGATCAGGCCCCGAAACGGTTCCGGTCCCGAGCAGGTCTCCCATATAGAGGTTACAGCCGTTGCTGGCGTGGTGCGCCACCAACTGCGCCGGGCTCCAATACATCGCCTGCTCGAACCGTACCTCGCTCACGACGATGTCGGCGTCGTGCCGCGCTCGCATCGCCGCGGTATTGAAGAGGACTTCGAGCCGGGCAGCGACCGTCCAGTTGTCCGGAATGCGCAGGTGCTCCAGGGGCTCGGGGTCGCCCGAGGGTCGCGCCGGCATCGCCACGTGGAATGGGAGCAACGCATCCGCGGTCACGACCCATGGTGAGATACTGGTGGCGAAATTCTTCGCGAGAAACGGACCGAGTGGCTGGTATTCCCAGGCCTGGATGTCCCGCGCGGACCAATCGTTGAGCAGACAGATGCCGAAGATCCGCGCCGCAGCCTCGGATGCGGGAACCGGCGTTCCCAGGGCGTTGCGCCCACCCAGAAAGATTCCCAGTTCGAGTTCGTAATCGAGCGATCGCGTGGGACCGAACGCAGGGGCAGCGCCTTCGGCCGGCGCCGTCTGACCGCGCGGCCGCCGCACCGGCGTGCCGGATACGACGATGGACGAAGCGCGCCCGTGATATCCGATCGGTACCCACTTGTAGTTCGGCAGGAGCGGGTTGTCGGGACGGAACATCGATCCGACGTTGGTGGCGTGGTACGCCGACGCGTAGAAGTCGGTAAAGTCGTACACTTGAAACGGCACCAGGTACTCCAGCTCCTCGCGCGGACGCAGCGCCGGGCGGAGTCGTGATTCCCATGCGCGGTCGCTGAGCGCATCACTCAGTGCGAGGCGCGCTGCGCGCCACTCAGCGGGCGGTCGCCCGGCGAATACATTCAACGCAGACAAGCCAAGACTCAACGCGCCCGGCGGCAGGTCCTTTCCCCAGCCGGCCTCGATCGCGGGCGGCAGCAGCAGCGCTTCGTCTCCGATCGCCACTGCGATCGCTCCCGGCGTGTTGCCGTGCTTGACGCGGGCCAGCGGGAGATTCTGGATCGGGAAGTCGGGGTGCGATTGGGCGCTCGCGACCCAGCTCTGGCGCCCAGGATCATGCGAACGGTCGAGCGCGTTCATCCGACGAGGCTCAGTTCGTCGACCGGCTCGCGGAACGAGCACGAACCGAACCCGACGAACAGTTGCCGGTGCGCCGCGGCAAGTTCGGCCTCGGAGTATTGCTCCTCACCCCAATCGATCCCCCTGGCGTGCCAGGCAAATGCCTCCCGGCGGCTTTCCTCCAGAATCGCCTGGGCCGTCGTGCGTTTGCCGCCGCGCCGGAGCTCGGTGGTGGCGACGAGCAGGTTGACGAATCCGTACATCACCTGTCGCGGTGCATCGTGGGCGTAACTGATCGGATACGAGCCGCGGAACGGGTGATGCAACCCTGCCGTCGCCTTGAACGGAACCCCGTCCTTGACCACCGCGGCGAGAAAGCGGGCGAGTTCGCTCGCGTCGGGAAAAAGCTCGGGAGACATTCCTCCGGTGCGAATCTTCGCCATCGCACCGCTGGCGCCGATGGCCGCGACCAGCGCGTCGTACGGTCCCGCCTGCGGCACCTCGAAATACCGGCGGAATCGGTGCGGGATCTGGTCACCGACCACCGTCACCTGCCCCACGCTTCCGACGCGGTACTCGATGCTTTCGGTGACCACGCCGCGCGCGGCCCACAGCGCGTCGAACGCCGCGATACGATCCAGTTCGACCGGGATGACAGCACCCATCACCACGGTGAGCAGCCATGGATCCTCGGGATCGGGAGCAATGCGACCGGTCGCCAACGCCTCGCCCAGTTCCTCCAGGCGCATCGCCGCGACGACAAACCGTCCCAGCATCCACCGATCTTCGGACCGCCGATAGACGTCGTATTGCCGCACGGCGTCGGCCATGCTGCACGCCGCGGGTGGGAAAAGCCCCGCGTAGTCGACGATTTCGGTGAATGGTGCCCGCATCGGTGCCCTCCGGACCGCTGGTCGAGGAGCAATGCGGGAATCTAAGGGCGGATCATCAACGGAGGATCAACAGCGGGCGAGATGTGTATTTGACGCCAGGTTACTCGTGCGCAAACTCCAGGGTCGGGACTCGGCGCAAGCGCGCCAGCGCCTGGGCCCGCAGCTGGCAGACGCGCGACTCCGTCACGCCAAGTTCAGCGGCGATTTCACGGAGCGGCTTCTCCTCGAAGTAGGAACGGGAGACGACCAGACGTTCGCGCGAGGGAAGACTGGCGAGCGCGGCGCGGATCGCGCCCCGCCGCTCGGCCCGTTCCACCGCGCCGTGTACCGCATCGGTCCCGTCGTCGCCCAGCTGATCGGCGAGCACCCGCCCATTGGGTTCGCTCTCCAGGGACACGACGCCTGCGTGCGCCGTGCGTTCACGCCAGCGGTGGAGCGTATCGCTGTCCACTCCAAGATGATGGGCGACTTCGCGCGGCGTGGGGGCGCGGCCGGAACGCTGCTCGAGTTCGGCCACGGCCGAATCCAGCCGGCGGACGTGGGCGCGGTCGGCGCGGGAGAGCGGATCGCGCGCGCGCAATTCGTCGAGAATGGCTCCGCGAATCCGGCGCATCGCGAAGGTGGAGAACGCCAGCCCGCGATCGATGTCGAAGCCCGCCATCGCTTGCATCAGTCCGAGCGATCCCGCCGACACCAGCTCGTCCAGCGAAACCGCGTCGCGCACTCGCGGCGCGACTTCGCGCGCAGCGTGGTGCACGAGGCCGAGATAGCGTCCCAGCAATTCGCGCCGGGCCTCGACATCCCCGTGATCACGCCAGCGGCGCCACAAGGCGTCGGTGGTGGTCTGCGTTGGCTGCGGTTTCTGAGGGAGCTGCGGCATTGGCCGGACAGGACGCAAGGATCGGTCCCGAATCGAATCGCTGCGCGACGCAACGCCCGGAGTCCCGCGCGCCCAGCACACGCCAGGCGCCGGCGCGGACCGGGTGGGCGACCGGACGGCGCCCGAACGTCAAGCCAGGTCGGGAGATACCGGCGGTGCCGGGGGGTTGCAACAGGTCCCGGATGATCAGTGTAGCACTAGGTCAACGCCTCAGAATTGACTGCTCGTGATTCATTCGCGCCGCATGGCGCGGCGCGCTAATTCGGTCCCTTCCGCGCCAGTGAACGAAAGTATTCCTCGACCATCGCACGGTACTGCGGCGGAACCTGTGCCGCCGAACCCAGCGCCGGTGCCCCCGAAGGGTCCCCGTTGAATTTCCGCCAGACATCAAACTCGAACTCCTTGAGCCCGGTGACGATGAGGGCTTGCAGATCGTCGGTGCGCCCTGGATCGGTAGCATCCATCAGCTTCTTGAGCTGACCGATCGCCCGGTCGAGTGGCGCGACGTCCACGCCCTGCGCCGCGAGATCTCGCCGCAACGCTTCGGCGGATTGAATCCGGGTTCCCACCTCGCCTCGGAACTGATGTGGATCGACGGTGCCGAGTCCCCCAGCCAGTCCGCCAGGTATTTGATTCCCACTTCTCGATCCGGTTGCGCCTCCCTGGCCCGTCCCCTGACCCGGTTGCCCCGACTCGCTCTGGCCCGCCTGACCTTGTCCGCCTTGCCCCTCTCCCGGCTGTCCCTGTCCTGATTGACCTCGAGCCGTTTCCCCCTGTCCGCCTGCTCGCCCGGACTGGCCC
>JANWIF010000107.1 GCA_025450035.1 Gemmatimonadaceae bacterium | reverse complement strand
TCCAACGCAAGTGCTTCCACGCTGCACAATGCCAGCACTCCCGCCACGCACGACGCCTGTGGCGTTGGCGCCGGCAGCGGTCAATGCTGAAGCGGGATCTGTAAGGATCACCCTCTGCGTTATCCGCGCGTCATCGCGCGAAGTGCGTCGTGCCAAAGTCTATCGAGGCGCCGCCACAGCGGATCGCCTGGCACGGCGCACTGCGCGGGTGATGCGCTCGACGGATGACGTGCCGGCAATTCGAGTGGCGCGAGCGGACCAATCCGCGACCGGTCGCCCCACGCGAAGCGCGGCAAGTGCCTCATCGGCGCGAATCGTCACCTCATTGACCCGGTGGCGTGTTGCGATCTCGAGTGCGCGCTCGAATGCCCTCCGCGCAGATTCAGAAGTACCAAAGCGCGCGTCGCCACGGCCTTCATACAGTGCGAACCTTGCAGCAACGTCGGCAGGTAACGATCCGCTTTGCTCCGCCTCGTGCAGAACGCGGCGGTAACTCTCGAACAACGTTTCCTGCCCATCGAGGACGGCCAACTCGAGAAGATTAGTAGCGGCGATGAGCCGTATTTCGCGACGGCGCGCGGTTGCGTAGAGCACGAGAAAGGCCTCACGCGCAGTGTCGTGCCATCCCATCTCGGCAAAGTTCAGGGCCAAGTCAGTCCAAACTCGTTCCCGGCGATCGGGATCGCCGTAACTCTGCCACGCCGCGAAATAGTGCTCAGCCGCCAGATTGAACTCGTGCTGCAGAGTGGCAATCAGCCCTCGATCGTGCCGCGCGAGCGCCATGATCTCGACACGATCGCCAGCCGGGAGAGGCTTGATCCTGCGTGCACGCTGCCTCCCAGTCTCGGGCGAGACCGCTGCATCCCGGATAATCGCGTCGAGCGCCGCTGCAGCCGCAGGCAGGTTGCCGAGGTGCATCGGAATCTTCGCCTGGGAGATACGGATGAGCTGCTCCGCATATCCATCATTCAGGAAATACGCGGCTCTCCACCCCGCCTCGTACGCGCTTCTTGCCCCGTCGAGATCGCCAATCAGGCGCAACGACCGTCCAAGCCGGTCGTACGCGTACGGCACCAATTTGTGAACCGCGGACGCGGCCTCCAGGTGCGGAGCCGCCGCAAATCGCAGCGCCGTCCGATAAACATCGGCCGCAAGCGGCCAGCGCGAATCCTCGTGCAGCGCATGGCCATAGGCGAGTAGCCGCTCCGGCAGATCATCGGCGGTGACGGCACCCGCCGAGTCGACGAGCTCACGGAGCGGCTCGGCGACGGAGTCCTGATCGTCAACGGCAGCGACCGCGGCACCCGCAGCCACGATGACCTCCGCCGGCACGTCTGGCGTGAATCCGCTCTCCGGCACGAGTTGCGGTCGGTGCCAGATCCCACCCTCGGCGCTAGCTATCCGCCGGTCCGCTAGCCGCAACACCACGAGTCCAGCGATCAGCGCACGCCACTCGCTCCCGCCCTCGTGTCCTTCGAGTGCCGCAAGCGCCCTGAAGAACGGCTCGTGCAATAGCTCCGCGCTCGCCGCTTCATCCACGCCGGCAAGCACTGCAACCTCGGCCTCGTCGGACGCAAACATGGATTCAAGGTGTTGGTGTTCCCGCAGGGGCGAAAGGCACTTGTCGTGTAGCAGCACGACGCCCGCTTGACGCATTCACCGGACGCGCGTACGCTGGAGAGGACACCATCGGCGCGGGAAATGACGATGTTTCAACGGCGTACGTACCGGTTACATCGGATACCACCGGCGTAACGATGATCCCCGGCCGGACCGCGTGAGGGCCACGCCGGGCCTTCGCCCATGATCGCCGCCTGGGTGACGGACCCGCTCGCTCGCCAGCGGCTCGCGGCCGCGATCCGCGAGGAGCACCGCCCCCGCCGGAGCAGGCGGCCCACCATTCTGTGGTGCGATTCAGGTGAGGAGGTGACCGTGGCGGTCGCCACTCGTGGCGCAACTCCGGTCATTATCGAGCTCGCAGGCTTGGGCCCGCCCGATGCCGCCTCCACCTCCGGCAGCGACATAACGCGCATCGAGGCGTTGACCCGAACGCTGCGCGACCAGCATCCAGCCGTACCAGTACTGCTATACGCACCTCTCACCGCCGCGGCGTCGCGCGCCGTCGTCACGCTGGCACGCGCCGGCGCGACCAACGTGATCATCGCCGGCCACGACGATCTCAGTCACTCCGTCGTGCCGATCCTGGCCCGGGCCGCGTCGATTTGCGCGGCCGAGGACGCGTACCGGAAACTGTCGGCGGTCGCGTCTCCGGCCGTGGCAGCGATCCTGAACTACGCGCTGCGATATGGAGCCCGTGCGCCAACGGTCGCTGATGCGGCAGCGGCCCTGCACGTCAACCGGAAAACGCTGTCCGCATGGTGCCACTCGAGCGGCGCGCCGTCACCCCGTGTGCTCGTCACATGGTGCCGGCTCATCATCGCTGTCGAACGACTCGCCGATGCACGCTGGCCTGCCGAGCGCGTCGCTCGCGTCCTGGGCTTCGGTTCCGGCTCCGCGCTCGCCGGTCTGATCCGGCGCCACATTGGTCTGAGTCGCACCGCACTCCGCGAGCAGGGCAGCAGCGCCGTTGTCGAGATGCTGGTCCGCCGGCTGGCCGAAGGCCGTGACCGGATCGCCCGGGCTGACAGCTCCGTGCAGTCACCTCGCGCCCGCAGGCCGCCACGTCGCCAATCCTGAGTTGCTGATCGCTGTATCGCGACGCGTCTACGGCCGCGGCTTGCGCGAGCGCGAGAGACTGGGCGTGAGCAGCACACAACGCTCACGGGGCGCGTCCGGCGCATCGAGACGCTGCGTGATCCACGCTCCCATGTCCGGACGGTCATCGATCGGCGCGAACGCCACACTCCGGCGCGCCACGCGCGCGACATCCGCCCAGCCCCATTCCTGCCCGGGCACCAGAACGCGCATGTCCGGATCCAGCTTCGACAGGATGTCCAGCAGATGGCCGATAGTCATGGATAGATGGGGGGCAAATGAAGACGCCGCCGCCACACCGATTCCCCCCGCTTCTGCCCGTTTCTGACACTCGGTGGCCCAAGGAGGGAGGCACTACAAATAGTGCATTCGCGACATTCGGCCGCGCATGCCACGCCCTCGGAGCTACCCACGCCGCAACCGCCCGCACTACCACCATCCCGATCACGGATCCTTTGACGACCCGCTGACGCCCGGCACCGACCCTCTCGCACATGCGGTTGGCCGGATAGCAGCGAGTGCGGCGCCCGCGACGTGCCCAGACGACTGGCTCGGCGCTCTGGACCGCGCTGCCGAGTCTCGTACTGGCGCGCGCGGCAAGAGCGTGGGACACGCTGGTGGCTGAGTCGGCCTGGCGTGTGTCGGAAGACAAAGAGAAGGGAAAGACCGCCGACGAAGCCGGCCGCGCACTGCTCACGCGCCTCGCGGCCGGTGATGAGACGGCGCTCGAGACTCTCTTCCTCGCCCACGCCGGCGCACTCCACCGGATCGCCTACCGGTACCTCCACTCATCATGGGCCGCTCGCGCCGTCGTGCAGGATGTCTTCACCGCCATTTGGTGGCGGCGTGCCACGCTCGCCGTCCGCGGACCCATCAGCGCGTATCTCACGGTGGCCGTCCGGAACCGCGCGCGCACCGTCCTCCGCGACGAGTTCCGCCGCCGCGAACGCGACGCACGATGGGTCGAGGACAGCGGCAAGCGGGAAAGCGAAGGCAGCAAACGCGCCGCCGCGGCCGAACAAGCGGCGGGAACACAAGGACGGATCGGCGCCCGCGACCTCGCCGACGCACGAGCCGCCGTCCAAGACGCGCTCGCCGCACTTCCCGATCGCCAGCGCACGGTCTTCCGCCTCCGCGTCGAAGAACAGATGACCAACGCCGAAGTGCGGGCCGCCATCGGCGCCGTCTCGGTCAAAGCCGTCGAACGGATATTCTCCCGCGCCGTCCGCGCCCTCCGCGCGCGGCTCCTGCCGCCAGACGGCGGCCGAAGCCAACCCAAACGCCGCGGCCAGTAGACACCGTGGCGACGCCTCCCCGGCACGCTTCGATCCTCCCCGCGATTCGAGCGGGGGTTTTGGCCCTTCGGCGGCGTCTAGATGTTGTGAGCTGCAAACTCCGCCCCGTACGCCGCTGGCGACTCCCGGCCGCCACCGGCGACACACACGCAGACTCGGCCGGGGATCCAGGCGACCTGCTCGCAGGCTATCTGGCCGGCGAGCTGGATACCGCGGAACGCGGTCTGTTCGAGTCCTGGCTCGCGATGGACTACGACCGACGCCTGACCGTCGCCGCGCTTCGCAATCCGCAAGGCGGCGATATCACAAAGCCCACGGACGCCGAGCCGGATATCGGGGACTGGTGGGCACAGTGCGCGACGCAGATCCATAAGCCCGAGAGCGAACAGGCAGCCGGTACGGTCGACCTTCCAGTGACCGGCACCGAGCTGCGTATCGGTATAACGGCTGCCGCTACCACCAGTTGGTGGCACATGTCGCCCGGGTGGGCCGGTCTTGCGGCGTCGATACTCTGCGTGTCACTGGGCCTTTGGGCTAACCACCCGAGACGCGCCTCCTCGGCCAGCCGCACGCCTCTCGCCGAACACGCGTACGCGACCACTCGCGGCGAACGCGCGGTTCTCACACTCGACGGCGCGACCGTGGTCCTAGGTCCGGAGAGTGTACTCCGGATATCGGGCACCTACGGCCTCCGCGATCGCACGGTCTCTCTCACCGGGCACGCGTACTTCGATGTCACGCACGACGCCGCTCACCCATTCCGTGTGTGGGCCGGTGGAATCCTCACTGAAGACGTCGGCACCCGGTTCGATATCCGTGCCTACGCGCGCGATTCGACGATGAGACTCGTGGTCGCGGACGGTGCCGTCACGGTACTCAATTCACGTGGCCCAGCGGACGCACGACGCGACAGTGCAGAGCCGCTATCGCCGGTCCTCGTCACGCACGGGATGATGGCAACATCAGGCGCGGATGGCGTTCTTCGCGTGCGGTCCGGACTCGCGACGGATCGCTACCTCTCGTGGAGTGACGGACGGCTCGCATTCGACGACACACCGCTGCCCGAGGTCGTGGCGGAGCTCAGCCGGTGGTACGACCTCGACATCCGGCTCGGCGACCCTCGACTGGCATCTAGGACTTTGACCGCATCCTTCGACGACCCACCCGCCGCAGTGCTCGTGGCACTCGAAGGCGCACTCGGCGTACGCGCCACCCGTGTGGGGCGTGTCGTGACGCTGTATCCGCCCTGAGACCGTCCCGCGGAAATAGACCGCGGAGCTGACCGCCCAATCGAAGTGCACTTCTCACCCTGCAACCACCCACGCCCGTGGGAGGGAGCTATGGTACGTCCCCGAGTCCGCCGAAGCACGTCTGGTAACGCATGGCGAGCCCTGGTCTCACTCGCCACCATGATGATCGCGGCAAGCAGCCGCGCCGAAACGGCAGCGCCGATGCCAGATCAAGGCCCGGCATTCTACGCAGCGCCGGTGGACGCCGGCGGCAAGCTCCAGCGCCTCGACACCGCACGCACCGCGATCCTGAGGCAACGCATCACGATCGCCGTCCACGATGCGACAATCCCCGAAGCGCTCGCCGTGATCTCGCAACGCTCGGGCCTGCGGTTCACCTATGACCGCGCGGTATTGCGAGCCAGTACGCGCGTCACGCTCTCCCAGGAGTCCGTGACGGTCGCGGCGGCGCTGACCCAGGCTCTGCGGGCTGCGAACGTCGATGTGGATCTGACGCCGGACGGCCTGGCGTCGGTCGTCACACGCCACGCAGTGCAGGATGGGGGCACGATCACCGGACGCGTGACCGACAGCAAGACAGGGCAGGGGATCGCCCGCGCCATGCTGCTGGTGGAAGGGGTCGCACGCGGCGCCACGACCAACGACAGCGGTGCATACCGGATCGTGGATGTCGCGCCAGGCACCTACACGCTTGACGTACGATTCTTGGGATACGTCGAGGCACGGCGCCTGGTGACCGTGGTCGCGGGTCAGGCGCTGGTCGCCGATATCGCGCTCGTGCAATCCGTCAATGAGCTCGACCAGGTCGTCGTAGCCGGGACAGTCGTGCCGACCGAGGTGAAAGCAGTTCCGACGCCGGTCTCGGTGCTGACGTCGGCCGACATCGAGCTCCAACGGCCACAGACTGTCGTGCAGTTGTTTCGGCAGGCCGTACCGAGCGCGGTGGCGTGGGACTTTGCGACCAATCCCGATCAAACGACGTTCGCCGTCCGTGGCGCCAGCTCCCTGGATATCGGGGGAGGGTCGATGAAGGTCTACCTCGACGGCGTTGAGGTCGCTAACCGCACGGTCGCAGCAGTCGATCCCCAGAGTATCGAGCGCATCGAGGTCGTTCGCGGCCCACAGGCAGCGACGATCTACGGCTCCGATGCGATCGGCGGAGTCCTTCTCATCACCACCAAGCACGGCGCCCAGGGACTCAATCGGCCACAGATCGATCTGCAGGTAGCCGCGGGTGTCGTACAGAGCCCGTACGCGCACGAAGGCGGCGGCGATGTCGCACGGCAGGAATACACCGGATCCGTCACCGGTGGTACACCGGCCGCGAGCTACAACGTCGGCGGCGGATATGCGACTACAGGCAATTGGGTCGCGCAAGGAGCGACTTTTGTGCCGAGCGCCTATGGTACCGTCCACCTAACGCAAGGCCACCTGTCGATCAACATTGCCGGCAGAGACTACGGCCAGCGCGAGGGCCAGTCGATTCCGCCGGACTTCGCGACCACCGGCATACCCGCCTACACGAAGCCCGCCAACATCGTCGCCAGCAGTCAGGAGCAAACGCTCGGCGCGAACATCCTGTACACGCCATTTGGGTGGTGGCGCCATTCCTTGACCGTCGGCGTCGACCGGCTCACCGACGGAACCCGGCAGACGGCGCCAACCCTTACAACCCCCGCCGACACGTTCCTCACCGTTGACGAGCAGAACGAGAGCAAGACGACAGTCGCGTACAACACGTCAGTCACGGTCCCGCTCAGCACCGCCCTCTCCGCCACGGTCACCGTCGGTGCGGACCACTACGAGGTGGACGACAACTCCATTTTTTCGGCAGGCGCGACCAATACCTCTGGCACGATCCAGACTGATCCGAACCAACCGTTCATTGTCAGTCGGCTGCCCATCACAAATACCGGCGTCTTTGCTCAGACACAGATCGGCGTGGCCGATCAGCTGTTCTTCACCGCGGGGGTACGTGCTGAAAGGAATTCGTCTTTCGGCCACTCGCTCGGGACGCCAGTCTCACCGCGGTACGGAATCAGCTACGCACCTTCGATCGGCACCGTCACCCTCAAGGTTAGAGCGTCCTACGGTGAGGCAATCCGCGCGCCGAGCGCCGACGAAGAAGATGCGTTCGTAACGCCATTCACCCTGCAACTCGCCAATCCGCGGCTGAGTCCCGAACGGCAGAGTGGATGGGACACTGGCATCGACATAGGAGTAGTTGGCAAGGGTTCACTCGGCGTCACCTACTATAACCAGGCCGCGAGCGATCTGATCGATGGCGTGACGGTGAATGCCGACACAACACCAATCGTGCAGCAGTTCCAGAACCTGGGTCGCGTGCGCAACCAGGGACTCGAGTTCGAGGCCAATTACCGGATCCCCATTGGCCAGCTCTCCGCTCAATACGCCCTCACCAACAGTCGTGTGGAGTCGCTGAATCCGACCTACGGT
>JANWIF010000106.1 GCA_025450035.1 Gemmatimonadaceae bacterium | reverse complement strand
GGTAGAGAACATCACCATCGTGGCCAACGGTGAATTGCAGAGCGGGCCCTCGGTATCGGGGACGCTGGAGGCGCGGAATATGGCGACCGTGCGCGCCGAAGTGTCGGGGCCGGTGGTGCAGACGTACGTCGAGCGGGGTCAGGCGGTGACGCGCGGGCAGTTGCTGGCGCGGTTGGATGACACGGCGCTTCAGCAGGCCATGCTCTCGGCGCAGTCGGCGGACGCGTCGGCCAAGTTGTCGCTCGAGAACGCGCGGCGGAACTTCCAGCGGTCGGACACGCTCGAGAAGGCGGGCGCGATTGCGGAGCGCGATCTGGAGTTGGCGCAGAGCCAGTTGGCCGCCGCGCGGGCGGCGTCCGCCGATGCGGGCGCGCGCCTAACGCAAGCGCAACAACAACTGGACAAGACGTTCATTCGCGCCCCGTTCGGCGGTCTGGTGAGCGATCGTCCGGTGAACGCGGGGGACGTGGTCCAGCCGGGCACGGCGTTGGTGACGGTGATCGATCCGCGCAGCATGCGGCTGGAAGCCTCGGTGCCATCGGAACAGATCGCCGCGCTGCGCGTGAGGGCGCCGGTGCGCTTCGCGGTGTCGGGCTATCCCGGGCGCACGTTCATCGGGCGCATCGACCAGATCAATCCCGCGGCTGATCCGGTCACGCGACAAGTGCGGATCTACGTCTCCATTCCAAACGAGGGGAGCGCGCTGGTTGCCGGCCTGTTCGCGCAGGGGCGTGTGGCCACGGAGACGCGAACGGCGCTGCTGGCACCGGTGAGCGCGGTGGACCAGCGCGGGGTGACGCCAGTGGTGATGCGGATCAAGGGCGGGAAGGCCGAGCGCGTGGCGGTACAGTTAGGCATCCGCGATGACGTGCGAAGCATGTACGAGATCACGGGCGGGATCGTTGCCGGCGACACGCTGCTGCTGGGCGCGGCGCAAGGGATCACGCCCGGCACGCCCGTGCGCGTAGTAGTGGCGTCCGATCGAACGACGGCCGAGCGATAGGCGGCGGAGCGCGCAGACATGTTCATCTCTGATTTCGCGATCAAGCGGCCGATCGTCACGATCACCGTGATTCTGGCGCTCGTCGCGTTCGGCGTCGCATCGTTGCTGCGATTGCAGACGGACGAATTTCCGGACATCCAGCAGCCAATGATTTCGGTCTCCATTTCCTATCCCGGCGCATCGCCGGACGTGGTGGAGCGGGAGGTGGTGGATCCGATCGAGGATTCGTTTTCGACGATCACCGGCGTCGACTGGCAGCGAACGACATCGACGTCGACCGATGGGCTCGCGCAGTTCCTCGTGGTATTCGACTACGACAAGGACATCCAGCAGGCGTCGCAGGACATTCGGGATGCCATCTCGACGAAGCGCGAGGATTTGCCGGCGGAGATGAAGGAGCCGGTGCTGAGCCGGATCGATCCAGCCGAGATGCCGGTGGTATCGCTGACGCTGACGTCGACCACCATTCCGCCGTCGACGCTCACGCGCATTGCCGATCCGGGGATCGTGCGCGATCTGCGGGCGATTCCGGGTGTGGGCGACGTGAGTGGGGTGGGCGGGATCAAGCGGGAGATGACCGTGCAGGTGCGTCCGGCCGACTTGCAGGCGAACGGGGTGAGCGTGGCCGATGTGGTACAAGCGATCGGGCAGCAGAATCTGGCTGCTCCGGTTGGGCGGTTGAACGGCGCGTTGGAGGAGCAGGCGATCCGGCTCAAGGGGCGTCTGGACGACGCCCAGGACTTCGCGAGTCTCGTGGTCGCGCAGCGCGCGGGCCAGGTCATTCGGTTAGGCCAGGTGGCCGACGTGTTCGACGGGACGGAAGAGGCGCGCACGAGCGCGATGTTCAACGGGCGCGATGCAGTCGGGATCGACATCAAGAAGTCCAAGGGCTACAGCACGACCGCGGTGAGCAAGCAGGTGATGGCGCACATCGGGAGGATCCAGAAAACGCTGCCCGGGGGCGCCAAGCTCGAGGTGGTGCAGGACGCCGGCGTGCGGGTGCAGCATGCCGTGGCGAACGTGGAGGAGGCGCTGATCGAGGGCGCACTGCTCACGGTGTTGGTGGTATTTCTGTTCTTGAACTCGTGGCGTTCGACGGTGATCACGGGCCTGGCGTTGCCGGTGAGCGTGCTGGCATCGTTCATTGCCGTGTGGGTGTTCGGGTTCACGCTCAACACGATGTCGTTGCTGGGGCTGTCGCTGGCGATCGGCATTCTGATCGACGACGCGATTGTGGTGCGTGAGAACATCGTGCGACACATCGAGATGGGGAAGGATCATTACGCAGCCTCGCACGAGGGAACGGACGAGATCGGGTTGGCCGTGGCGGCGACGACGTTCTCGATCGTGGCGGTGTTCGTGCCGATCGCGTTCATGTACGGGGTAGCCGGGCAGTGGTTCAAGCCGTTCGCGCTCACGATCGCGTGCGCGGTGCTCGTGTCGCTGTTCGTTTCGTTCTCGCTCGACCCGATGCTGTCGGCATACTGGGCGGATCCGCAAGTGGAGGCGCACCAGCATCGCGGGTGGATCTTCCGGACGCTCGAACGATTCAACGCGTGGTTCGACCGGATGGCCGACCGATACAAGGACGCGATCGGGTGGGCGCTGGATCATCGCTGGGCGATGGTGGGATTGGCGGCGTTGAGCTTCGTGCTGGCGATCGGACTGGTCGGGTCTGGAGTCGTGGGGGCGGAATTTGTGCCGGTGAGCGACCGCAGTGAAATGGACTTCATTGTCGAAACGCCGCCGGGTTCGAATCTCGAATACACGCGGCTCAAGGCCGAGGAGGCGGCGCGGGTCGCGCGATCGCGTGCGGAGGTGGCGTACACGTACACCACGGTGGGCACGCCGCTGCTGGGGAAGGCGCCGGGGGTGGATCAGGCGCTGATCTACGTGAAGCTGGTGCCCAAGGCGGACCGTTCGCTGAGCCAGGATGCGTTAGGCGACGTGATGCGGCGGGAATTGCGGCGCATTGGCGGCGCGAAGGTATCGGTGTTCACGAGTGGGTTCGGCGGCGCGATAAAGGCGATTCAGATCCAATTCCGCGGCCCCGACGCGACGTCGTTGACGAGTTTTGCGGAGCAGGCGGCGCGGGCGGCGGAGCGGGTGCCGGGGGCGGTTGACGTGGGGTTGTCGACGCGGGGTCAGAAGCCGGAGCTGGAGGTGCAGGTCAACCGGTCGCTCGCCGGATCGTTAGGCATCACCGTGGGGCAGGTGGCGCAATCGCTGCGGCCGGCGTTCGCGGGGCTCAAGGCGGGCGACTGGGTGGACCCCGGCGGGGAAACGCGGGATGTGACCGTGCGGTTGGCGCCGGAGGCCCGCGAGCGGCCAGCCGATCTGGCGCGCCTGCCGCTGGTGGTCAGCGCCGGTTCGGGGGGCGCGCCGGTCACGATTCCATTAGGTCAAATCGCGGCGATACAGCAAGGCGTTGGGCCGGCCGAGATTCAGCATCTGAATCGCGAGAAGGTGGTGAGCGTGGAGGCGAACACGCAGGGGCGCCCGCTGACGGAAGTGCTGAACGACATGAATGCACGCATCGGGACGCTCACGCTGCCGGCGGGCGTACAGATGACGCAGGGCGCGCAGGCGCAGGATCAGGCGGAGGTGTTCACGCGCGTGTTCATTGCGCTGGGCGTCGCGATTATGTTGATGTACTTGATCCTGGTCGTCCAATTCGGCTCGTTCCTGGACCCGGTGGCGATTCTGATCTCGTTGCCGCTATCGTTGATCGGGGTGGTGTTGGCGCTCTGGCTGACGAAGAGTACGCTCAATATCATGAGCCTGATCGGGGTGATCCTGCTCATGGGGATCGTGGCCAAGAATGCGATCCTGCTGATCGACTTCGCAAAGTGGGCGCGTGCGCGGGGCATGCCGTTGCGCGAGGCGTTGATCGAGGCCGGGCGCATCCGGTTGCGTCCAATCATCATGACGACGTTGGCGCTGATCGCCGGGATGCTGCCGGTGGCGATCGGGAGTGGTGAGGGCGCGGACTTCCGCGCGCCGTTAGGCAGAGCGGTGATCGGGGGCGTGATCACGTCGACGCTGCTCACGCTCCTGGTGATCCCGACGGTCTATGAGATTCTGGAAGGGTGGAAGGAGGCGCTGGCGGCGCGGTTTTTCAACCGGCGGGGAGCGGGGGAGTTCGCGGTGCCGGGGGCGGAGCCGGCGCACGGGGACGATTAGCGCGGGGCGTCCTCGTCCCTCAACACATGGTGACCACGATGACTCACATGACGGGGCTGGCCACGCCGCGAAAGCCACGGGATGAAGAGATCGATGTCTGGGGGCTCACGCATCGGGGCAAGGTTCGGGAAACGAACGAGGATCACTTCTTACTCGGGTCGCTGCGAAAGCACCTCGACATCCAGGCGACGTCGCTTCCTGAGGCGGAGCAGCTTCGCGCGTGCGATGAGCGTGTGGGGTTCATCGCGATGATTGCGGATGGGGTGGGCGGAAAGCTGGCGGGTGAGGAGGCGAGTCGCGTGGCGCTGGAAGAAGTCACCCTGTACGTGACCCAGAGCACGATCTGCTATTATCAGTCGGATGCGCAGGCGGCCGAGTTTGTGGATCTATTGCAGCGCGCTGCGATGCGGAGTCACGAGCGCGTGCTTGAGCGCGCGCGTGAGGGCGCGGGGCGGCACGGGATGGCCACGACGCTCACGCTATGGATTGGCGTTTGGCCGTGGGCGTATTTGCTGCAGGTTGGCGATTCGCGCTACTATCTGTACCGGCATGGTGTGCTCACGCAGATCACGCGCGATCAGACCATGGCACAGGAGCTGATCGATCAAGGCGTGATGACGCGGTCGGCAGCGCTCGCGTCGCCGTGGGCCAACGTGCTGTCGAGCGCGCTGGGTGGCGCGCAGACTGCGCCCGTTGTCACGCGTCTGGCGTCCGGTTGGGAGAACACGCATCTGATCTGCAGCGATGGTCTCACGAAGCACGTGCCCGACGAGCGCATCGCTGAACGACTCGGCGCGATGACCTCCGCGCGAGAAGCATGCGAGGGGCTGCTGCAGGATGCGCTGGACGGCGGCGGCACTGACAATATCACGATCATCGTTGGGCGCGCCGTGCCGACGGATGCCGGCACGTGAGGCGCGCCTCACGCGGCATCACGGAGGCGCACGAATGGATCTGACGACCGCGAAGGTGTTGGTGACGGGTGGCAGTTCCGGAATCGGCTATGCGACGGCCAAGCGCTTGGCTGCCGCCGGGGCGCGCGTCGCGATCTGCGGACGCAGCGCCTCGGCGCTGCGCGCCGCGGCCAAGGAATTGGCGGCGGTGCCGGTGGAGGCCGACGTGAGTCGCGAGGCTGACGTGGACCGTTTGGTGCAGACGGTGGTGCGGGAGCTGGGTGGATACGACACGCTGATCAACAACGCCGGCTTCGGCCGGTTCGCACCGCTCATCGAGATGACGACCGCAGACTTCCGCAGCGTGTGGGAGACCAACGTACTCGGGGCCATGCTCGTGGCGCGCGATTCGGCGCGGCATTTCGTGCGTCAGCGCCGCGGCAACATCGTGAACGTGGCTTCGACATCGGGGCAGCGTGGCGGGGTGGGCGGGTCGGCGTACGCGTCGAGCAAGTTCGCGTTGTCGGGCCTGACCGACGTATGGCGCTCGGAGCTCCGGCAGTACGATGTGCGGGTGATGCAGATCAATCCGAGCGAAGTGCTAACGGACTTTCGCGCCAACTCCGGGAGGCCGGCGGCGGGGGAGAACGCGTCAAAGCTTCATGCGGATGACATCGCGGAGGTGATCGCGAACATATTGTCGTTGGACGATCGCGCGCTGGTGAAGGACGTCACCGTGTGGGCCACGAATCCCAAGGACTAGTTCTACGGGGTCGAGTCGGAGGTTGTGAGCGCGCGCGGGGGCGATTCACGCCGGGCAGATCGGGTTCGTTCGGGCTCGGCGGTCGGGGCAGGTGCCGCACTAGGACAACCGCGACAGGATCTGCGACAGCTCTTCCGCATTGGCGGGGCGCTGGCCCGGCTCTTTGGCCAGCAGGCGCAGCACGAGATCGGAGAGGGGCGGGGGGATCTCGGGATCGAGCGCTGCAGGCGTGGGGGGCGGTTCGCGCAGCACCTTGGCGATGAGCGCGACCGGGGAAGCGGCCTCGAACGGAACACGTCCGAGCAGGCACTCGAACAGCACCACGCCCGTGGCGTAGAGGTCCACTCGGGCATCACATTCCTCGCCGAGCATCTGCTCGGGCGCCATGTACGATGGTGTCCCGACGATCATACCGACTTCCGTTAGGCCGTTGGTCTCGCCGGCGAGCCGCGCGACGCCGAAGTCCATGACCTTCAGCACGCCGGCCGCATCGAGCAACAGGTTCTGCGGCTTGATGTCGCGGTGAATCACGCCCTGATCGTGCGCCGCCACGAGCGAGTAGGCGAGCTGGCTCGCGATCGCCAAGGTCGGCGCCACGCCTAACTTGCCGCGGGTGTCGAGCAGTTCGCGCACGGTGATTCCCTCCACATACTCCATCGTGAGGAAGTACACGCCATCGCGCTCGCCGATGTCGTGCGTGCGCACGACGTGTTTGCTCGAGATGTGCCGGGCGAGGCGGATCTCGGACTTGAATCGGTCCACCAGTGTCTGGTCCCGCACCAACTCGGGGCGCAGCGTCTTGAGTGCCACCCGGTCGCCGAGCTGGCGGTCGAGGGCGCGGTAGACCATGCCCATCCCTCCCCGACCGAGCTCCCCGAGAATTTCGAATCGCCCGGCGAAGACTTCGCCGGTGGAGAGGCTGGGCGCGGCATCGGACACGGTATCGCGTGAGGCCTGCCGCACTCCGTCGATTTCACGTCGGAGGGCGTCCACCTGATTTCGCAGGCGTGCTTCGCGCACGCGAATCTGTTCCGCCATGGCGTCGAACACGCGGGCCAATTTGCCTAACTCGTCTCCCCGCTTGGCGACCGGCGCCAGGATAGCACCTTCATAGCTCCCCTCTTCCATGGCGGTAGCCGCCTGGATCACCTTGGCGACTTCGCCGAGGTATTCGAGCTCGCTGTCGCGCAACTGCTTTTTCTCGAGGCAGGAGCTGATGCGCGCCCGGAGCAGCACCGGGTCGAACGGTTTGGACAGATGGTCTTCGGCGCCGCGTTCAATGCACCGCACGACGCTGGCGACGTCATCGAGGGCGGAGATCATGATCACCGGAATGTCGCGCGTGGCGGCATTCGCCTTCATCCGTTCGAGCACGGCGAGGCCATCGAGGTCGGGCATCATGACGTCCAGCAGCACGAGGTCGAATCGCGCCCGGCTCAGCAGGTCGAGTGCGGAGTATCCGCCTGACGCGCATTCCACCGTGTGGCCTTGGCGGCGCAGCCGTCGCTCGAGGACGGCGCGGTTATCCTCCTGGTCGTCCACTACGAGGATGCAGGCGGGCCGTGCCGACGGGTCGGTCGCGACCGTGCGCGCGGAGGGCTGGGCCGTGATAGAGGAGGGGGGGTGCGTGTCGCTGCGACGGAGCGGCAGTTCGACGGTGAGCAACCGCTCCGCGGAGCTTCGGATGCGCCGGACATCCCGCTCGAACTGAGGGTCCGGATTGCCGGATGCTTGCGCGAGCAACGATGCGGTGGCGGCGAGAATTCGTGCTTGCGGCTCTCTGAAGCATCCTTGCAGGCCAGTGAATTCCTCCTCGCTGATTTCCTCGCGCGAAGGCGGCACCGCGGCATTGATGATGCTCAGCAGGTCGCGGCCCGCACCGAGCGTCTGCTCGAGGTACGCTCTCTGGTCCGGGTCAGTGGCGTCCTCCAGCAGCATCTCGCCGTAGCCGATAATGAGATTGAGCGGAGTGCGCAGTTCGTGTCGCAGCTCCGCGACTGCCGCCGGCGTGGTGAGCCCGGTCATGCGTTTCTCGCCAGCAGTGCTTCGATCTTACCCAGCAGGCGATTCAATTCTACCGGCTTGGTGTCGTAGTCATCGCAGCCGGCGGCCAGCGCCTTTTCGCGGTCGCCAGACATCGCGTGCGCCGTTAGGCCGATGATGGGGATGTGTCCGCCGGTTTCCGCCTGGCGCACGCGGCGGGTGGCCTCCCACCCATCGAGCTCCGGCAGGCTCATGTCCATCAGGATCAGGTCGTAGGCGCCGGCGATCGCCATGGCCACGCCTTCCAGTCCATCCAGTGCGACGGCCACCTCGTAGCCTTTGCGCTGCAGGCGCCGGGACAGCATGTCGCGGTTCATTTCGTTGTCCTCCACCAGCAGGATCTTGGTCATGACCTACCTCGTGTGCTGAGAACTAACGACCGCGGAGTGCATCAAGCTGTGAATCTCTCGCAGGAGCTCTTCACGACTGAAGGCGCCCTTCTGGAGCACGCCTTGCACGTCGCCGTTGAGCGCCCGGCGGTCCTCAGCGGTGAGATCTTTGGCGGTGATCACGATAATGGGAATATCGCACCATGCTTTCGTCTTCCGGAGCTCGGACGCGAACTGGCAGCCATCCATCACCGGCATCATCAGGTCGAGGAGAATGAGCGAGGGGACGTTGTGGGTGAGCGCGTTGAGCGCGGCTCGCCCGTTTTCCGCTTCGGCGACGGACCATCCATCGGCCTGCAGCAACCGGCCGAGGAGCTCGCGCGTGGCAGGGTCGTCTTCGACCACCAGGACGTTGGTGGCGCCATCGCTACGATACCGCGCCAACAGTCGGCGGAGTTTATCGCGGTCTAACGGTTTGGTCATGAAGTCGGAGGCGCCGAGCGCGAAGCCGAGAGTGCGGTCGTCGAGCATCGTGAGCATGATCACCGGGACATCGGCCACTTCCGGATCGGCCTTGAGCGCAGCGAGCACCGCCCAGCCATCCATCCCCGGCATCAGCACGTCGAGCGTGATTGCATCAGGCCGGTGCCGGCGTGCGAGCGCGAGGCCGGACTCACCGGTAGCGGCTTCCAGCACGGAGAACCCTTCGTCAACGAGGAACCTACTGATCAGGTCTCTAGCCTGTGCGTTGTCATCGATCACGAGCACCGTGCCCGCGCGTCCTTCGGTGCGAGGCGTCGGCTGGGTGCGCGTCACCTCTGCTGGCGGCGGCGTTTCCGCGGGGAGGCGGATGGTGAACGTGGAGCCATGTCCCGGCTTGCTGGTCACGGTCACATCGCCGCCCATCATCCTGGCGAAGCGGCGGGAGATGGCGAGCCCGAGTCCGGTCCCACCATAGCGTTTGGTCGTGGAGGCTTCCGCTTGCGAGAACGCCTCGAACAGTTTGGAGAGTTGCGCGTCGGTCATGCCGATGCCCGAGTCGGACACGTGGAACCAGACATCCTGGGCGCCCGTTGGGCCGTCGCTCGCAGGGCCTCGTTCGATCTGGAGCGTGATGGTACCCCGCTCGGTGAATTTGCAGGCATTGGAGAGCAGGTTCAGCAGCATCTGGCGCACCTTCGTGAGATCCGCGTGCATGGAGCCTGGCGCATCGGTGCGCAGCATCAGTGCGTTCGCGTTCTTGGCCACGAGCGGTTGCACCGTCGTGACGACGTCCTCGACCATGGCGGCGACGTCGAAGGTCTCGAGGTACAGTTCGGTTTTGCCCGCTTCGATCTTCGACAGGTCGAGGATGTCGTTGATCAACGTGAGGAGATGCTTGCCGGCCGTGCGAATTCTGCGAAGGTCGGGCGTCAGTTCCGGATGCCCGAGGTCGACGGTTTCCTCTTCCAGCATCTCGCTGTAGCCGATGATGGCATTGAGGGGCGTGCGCAGCTCGTGGCTCATGTTGGCGAGGAACTGACTCTTGGCGCTGTTGGCTTCCTCGGCATCTTTTCTGGCGCGGGAGAGTTCGGTGATGTCGTGGTATAGCCCCATGAGTCCCACGAGTTTTCCTTCCACGCGGACCGGGACACCGAGCACTTCCACATCGACCAGGCTGTCATCTTTGCGACGCCGGCGGCCGATGCTCCGCATCGCGCCCTCCTGCAGGACGTGCTGCGTGATCGCGACCGCCTCCGAGCGCGTCGTCTCGGTGGAAATGAGATCATCCAGGTTACGCCCAACGACTTCGTCCTGGTTGTATCCATACAACTGCACGAACGCCGGGTTGCACGACACGATGTCGTGGGCGGTGTCGAGCACGACGATCGCGACGGGGTTGTTGAGGACCAGATCTTCGAAGTACTGTTTCTGTCGTTGGGCGGCCGTATACAGGCGCGCATTTTCGATCGCCACGGCGGCTTGCGGCGCGAACAGGTTGAGGAGGCGAAGGTCATCGGGTTGGAACCGCCGGGTCGGATCGTCGTGTACGCAGGCGAAGGCGCCTACCAACCGATGGCCGATGAGCAGCGGGGCGGCCATCACCGAATGGACGTCCACGCCGGAATATTTGATCGAGTGGCCTAACCACTCGTGGTATTCGTCGATCCGGATCGGCTCGCGTGTGACCGCCACGTGTCCCATAGCGCCTTCGCCCAGGGACAGGCGAGTGCCGGTGGAGTCCACGCCGATGTTCAGGCTGGCGACGATTTCGAGCTCCTGGCGGGTCTCATCGTAAATCGCGAGCTCTCCTCCGCTCACGCGGAGCAGCGACACGGCGCGCTGGAGCACGGACTGCAGGAGCTTATTGAGCTCCAGTTCCCCGGAGAGGTCGGCGAGGGTATCGAGGAGCGCCTGTTGCTCATCGGCCCGACGCCGTTCCGCGATGAGCGAGCGTTCCCGATCGATGGCGATGCTCGCCTGGGTCGCGGCGGCGGTGAGAATCTCGAAGTCGTTCGCGGAAAATGCGTCCGGTTCGCTGCTCTCGACCACGAGCACGCCGAACACCTTATCGCGGAATCCCAACGGAACGTCCACCTCGGAGCCGCTGTTCAAGCTGGGGAGGTACCCCGCCTCTCGCGTCACATCCGGGGTGTAGTGCAGGGTGCCGTCGTGAAGTGGGCGCTCGCTGAGGCCCTGGCCGGGATGGACCCGCCACTCTCCGGGTACATCGGGCCAGCCCACGCTTGCCTGTAACACGCGGTCTCCGGTCGCGCCGTCGAGCAGAAAGACGCCCAGGAACACGTACCCGAGGGCCGGGTCGCGCAGGCCGTTCACCACCGCGCGACAGATCTCCCGCTCGTTAGGCGCGGTGGCGATGTCCGCTGAGAGCCGGAGCAGCGCGGCCTGTCGCCGCGCCGCGTGTCCGTTGGGCGTACGTTTCATCGCGCGCGCACCAGGGCCCGGACCTCGGCCAGTAGCGCATCGGCGTCGAGGGCGCGCTTCTGGAGCACCCGCTCCACGCCGCCGTTCAGCCGATGGCGGTCGTCCGCGGTCACCGTCTTGGCGGTGATGACGACGACCGGGATGCCACGACCGGCATCATCTTGGCGGAGCACATCGAGGAACTCGAAGCCGTCCATCTCGGGCATCATCAGATCGAGCAGCACGAGTGCGGGGCGCGACTCCGCGATGCGCTCCAGCGCCACGCGTCCGTTCTCCGCTTCGGCGACCGTCCATCCCGCCTTGGCGAGCTCGCGAGCGAGCAGCGCGCGTGTGGGCTGATCGTCTTCGACGACCAGCACCGGCCCCATCCTCGCGCTCGCGACGTACCGCTTCACCAAGGCAGCGAGGCGCTTCCGCTCGATGGGCTTGGTGAGGTACTCCGCCGCACCAAGCGTGAATCCCATGTTCCGATCCTCGACGATGGTCTGCAGGATGACCGGCGTGTTGGCGAGCGCCGGATCGGCCTTGAGCCGGCTGAGGACCGCCCATCCATCCATGACGGGCATGAGGATGTCGAGGGTGATGAGGTCCGGATGCAGCTCCTTCGCCAGGCGGAGTCCGGTTTCGCCGTCCGCTGCTTCCTCGACGCCGTAGCCTTCGCGCTCGAGGACGCGCCGCGTGATGGCTCGCGCCGCGGGGTCGTCATCGATCACCAGGACCGTACCGGCATGCTGCTGCGCGTGCACCTCCTCGTTAGGCGCGGACCGCGCGACTGGCTCTCCCGCGTCAGCGGGCAACCGCGCCGTGAACGTGGTGCCGCGGCCGGCCTCGCTCGTCACGGCCACCTCGCCTCCCATGAGCTCGCAGAACCGGCGCGTGATCGCGAGCCCCAGGCCCGTGCCGCCGTACTTCTTGCTCGTGGAGGTCTCGGCTTGCGAGAAGGGCTCGAACAAACGACTCATCTGCTCCGGCGTCATGCCGATTCCTGTGTCGCTCACCTGCAGGATCACCTCTCGCCCCCGCCGATCCGCCACGAGCGTGATGCGTCCCCGCTCGGTGAATTTGGAGGCGTTGGACAGAAGATTGAGCAGCACCTGGCGCACGCGTGTCAGGTCCGAGCGCATGGTTCCCAGATCGGGGGAGCACTCCACCACGAGCTCGTTGTGGTTTCGCGCGACTAACGGTTCGACCGTCGTGGCCACTTCGGCGATGGCTTGGCGCAGATCGAACGCCTCGATGTAGAGATCGAGCTTTCCCGCTTCGACCTTGGAGAGGTCGAGTACGTCGTTGATCAACGCCAGGAGATGGCGGCCCGCGGTGCGGATCTTCTGCAGGTCGGGGACGTAACTGTCATGACCTCGATCGGCCGCTTCCTCCTCGAGCATTTCGCTGTAGCCAATGATCGCGTTCAGCGGCGTGCGGAGTTCGTGGCTCATGTTGGCAAGGAACTGACTCTTCGCGGCGTTCGCCGCCTCGGCCACTTGGCGGGCGTTCAGCAGCTCGGTGACATCGTGATAGATCCCCATCATCCCGATGCGCTCGCCATCCACGACCACCGGCACGGCGAGGACTTCCACATCCACCAGACTTCCATCTTTTCGACGTCGTTGTCCGAAGCCTTCGACGGTGCGCGACTCCGATGCTTGTACTGTGAACGAGACGGCCTCCTTGCGGTTCTCCGGCGTGGTAATGAGGTCATCGAGATTCAGTCCAATCACCTCGGCCTGGGTGTAGCCGTACAGGCGCTCGAAAGCGGGATTGCACGAGACGACGCGGTGATGGAAGTCGAGCACGACGATGGCGACCGGGCTATTTCGAACCAGCACCTCAAAGTATTGGCGTTCGCGCTGTCCGGCCGCGAAGAGGCGGGCGTTTTCCAGGGCGATGGCGGCCTGTTGGCCGAAGAGGTTGAGCAGGCGGCGATCGGCATCGGTGAAGGTCCGGGTCGGATCCTCGTGCCAGACGTTGATGGCGCCCACTGCGCGGTGTCCGATGAGGAGCGGGGCAACGACGACCGCGCGCGCGTCGATGCGGGCATACTGCGGCGAGCGTCCAGCCCACGTCTGATAGTCTGGGATGATCAACTGCTCGCCGGTGCTCACGACCAGGCCCATGGCGCCCTCGCCTAACCGCACGTGGGTGCCGCGCGAGTCTTCGCGCATGTTGTGATTCGCGGCAATCACCAGCTCGCCGCCGGCCTGGTCGAAAGTTGCCAGCTCGCCACCCACGGCGCCGAGCAGCGTGACGGCGCGACTGAGCACCGCTTCGAGCAGCCGCGACAGCTCGAGCTCGGAGGAGAGGTCGGCGATGGTGTCGAGCAATGCCTCGCGCTCATCGGCGCGGCGTCGCTCCTCGTGAATCAGTTGTCGTTGTTGGTCCAGGAGCCAGATGCGGGCGAGGGCGATCCCGGCGTGCTGCGCCGCCGCGGTGAGGATCTCCTGGTCCTCGGGGCCGAAGGCCTCGGGCTCCTTGCTTTCCACAACGAGCACGCCGAGCACGTCGGTGCCGGCTCGAAGCGGGACGTCCAACTCCGAACCGGAGGAGAGACCTGGTACATAGGCCGGCTCCTTCGTGACGTCAGGAGTGTAGTGCAGCTCGCCGTCCGCGATTGGACGCGCGCTCAGACCGCGGCCGGCGGGGATACGCATGCCGGGTGGAATGTCGGCCCAACCGACCGATGCGCCGAGGATACGATCGCCGGTGGCGTTGTCGAGGAGAAAGACGCCGAGGAAATCGTAGCCGAGGGCTTCGTCGTGCAGGCCGTCGACAACGGCGCCGCAGACTTCGGCCTCGGTTTGGGCGGACGCTATCGACGCACTGAGCCGCAGCAGCGAGGATTGCCGACGCTCGAGCGTTCCATGCCGGCGCGGCCGAGCGGGCCGCTTGGGATCACGTTTGGACGTGGGGTGCCTCCGAAGGGCCATCATCAGCGGACCGCGGCGTTGCGGCAACTCGTGACTTCGTACGCAACGAACGTACGGGAGGCAGGAGGCAAGTCAAGAAACTGGGGCGTCGAACGCCAGTGGAACGCGTAGATTGGGGGGGAGCGTTGACCGATCACTCTTCTGCTGGTGCCCGATGATGGACACTGACTCTGCAATGCTCGCGCGATGCCTGGATCTCATTCGGGGCGCGCCGAATACTGAGCGACTGATGCGAGCTGTGGCGCTGTCCACGCTTGCGCGTGACATGGCGTGGTATGGTCGCCGGCTCATTTCCATCGGAACAACTTCAGCGCCAACACGAAGCTCACGATCAGCCACCCGGCCGCGATGCCTAACTCGCTCCACATGCCGCCAAGTCCCGCGCCCTGGAGCATGTTCGCGCGGAGGGCGTTGTTGACCGCGGTGAGCGGGAGGGCCTGGATGAACGGCTGCATGCCGTGCGGGAAGTTGGAAGCCGAGAAGAACACGCCCGAAAACACCCACATCGGCAGCATGACCAGGTTCATCAGGCCCGACGCGCCTTCGACTGTGCGGGCGCGCGAGGCAATGAGCAGGCCCATGGCGCCGAAGGTGAGCGAGGCGATGAGGCAGATAAGCGCCAGGGCGAGGAACGAGCCGCGCAATGGGACGCCGAAGATCAGCGCGCCGAAGCCGAGGAGCGTCACGACCTCGAAGAAGAGCATCGTGAGGCGCGAGAGGAGGAACGACGCGAGGTACTCGGCGCGCGGCATTGGCGTCGCGATGAGCCGCTTGAGGAGTTTTTTCTTGCGCGCGTCGACGATGGCGAAGCCGATTCCCCAGATACCGCTGCCCATGAGGTTCATGCCTAACAGGCCGGGGATCACGAAGTCGATGTATCGCGAGCCGCGCTCGCGCACGTGCTGGTTACCGGCCGCGACCGGATCACGGCGGCCGGCGGCGCGCTGGACGGCTTCATTCGCAAGCAGGCGGGCGGTGCGGGCCTCGGGGCGCGTGTCATCGAAGCGATACGAGACGGAGTCACCATGTGGGATGACGACGAGCGCGACGTCGCCCGTGCGTAGCGCCCGCATGGCGGCGCTATCATCGAGCAGGTCGACGGTAAGCGACGAGTCCGCGCGCAGCGCGGCGGCGAGCGGAGTGCTGCCGGGCGCGCTGGCGAGCACGGCCACGCGCTGGCGTTCGGCGGGGCGATTTCTGAACGCGATGCCGAGGCCCGCGGCGAGCAGCACCGGGAAAACGAACACCCAGAACACCGCTTCGGGCTCGCGCAGAAATTCGCGATAGCGCACGAGCGTGAGTTGGGCGAGCGAGCTGTCGCGAAGTCGGCGGTCGCGGGGCGTGGGGGGGAGGGGGGGGGCCGCCGCCACGCGGCCTGGGGTGGACGGGGCACGGGTGGAGTCCGTCATCGCGCCGATGCCGTCCGGTGAGTGAGACGAAGACGTCCTCGAGCGTTGCCGAATGCGTGCGGAGCTCGCTCATTTCGACGCCGCGGCGGCCGAGCTCGTGCAGGAGCGCTGGAACGGCGCGGTGCAACTCTGACACATCGAGCTGATAGCCGCCGGTTTCGGAACGCGCATCGATCACGCCATCGATCGAGCGAAGCGTGTGCGTGTCGATCAGGTCGACGGCGGCCGTGGAGAACGACACCACGTGTTCGGCGCATCGCGCGCGAATCAATTCGCGCGGCGTACCGAGCGCGATGACCTTGCCGTGATCCATGATGGCCACGCGATCGCACAAGCGCTCGGCTTCATCCATGTAATGTGTGGTGAGGACGATGGTGCGACCGGCGGCGCGGAACTGCTCGATCAGATCCCAGAGCTGGCGCCGCGCTTGCGGATCAAGGCCCGTCGTGGGTTCGTCGAGGAAGAGCAGTTCGGGGTCGCCGACCAGTGCGCAGGCGAGGGCGAGGCGCTGCTTCTGGCCGCCCGAGAGTCCGCCGACGCGGGAGCGGCGCTTTTCATCCAGCTGTACGAGGGAGATCACCTCATTGACTTCGCGGCCGTTGCGAAAGAACGAGCGAAAGAGGCGAATCGTCTCCTCGACCGTGATCTTTTCGGAGAGCTGTGTTTCCTGTAGCTGGATGCCTAAGCGTTCTCGAAGCTCGTGACCGTGATCTGCCCAGCGTCGGCCGAGGACGATGACGTCGCCGCTGTCGGGGGTGGTGAGTCCTTCGCAGATCTCGATGGTGGTAGTTTTGCCGGCGCCGGTGGGGCCGAGCAAGCCGAAACATTCGCCGGAGGCCACGTCGAGGTCGATCCCGTCGACGGCGACGACGTCGGGGTAGGACTTGCGGAGGGCGCGGAGGGTGAGGGACAAGGGGCGTGGGACCGGCAAAAGGGAGTGAAATATAGGGTGGGTTGGGGGAGGGGGGGGGGAGAGGCTCTGTGTGGGGCGGTCCGTGGTCCTCTCGATTGGATCTTGACGGACGAAAAGCTTGGACCTATGCTGGAATGGTATACAATATCCAAAATCTTCCTTCGTTCTCGCATCCTGCCCTACGATCGGAGGGTGGAGGTCACTGATGAGCAGCGGCGACATGGATCGGCGGGATTTTCTGGCAGCTGTTCCCGCGGCGGCGTTTGTGTTCATGCAGGCGACACGCGGGCTCACGTCGCTCGCGAATACCTCGGCGGTCCGGACCAAGCTCGAGCCGTTCGACTATGACGGCGTGCGGTTGTTGGACGGTCGCTGGCAGCGTCAGTATCAGGCGGGGCGCGACGTCTACTTTAACGTGCCGGACGACGACATCCTGCACGGCTATCGTGAAGCCGCGGGACTGCCGGCGCCGGGCAAGGCGCTGGGCGGCTGGTGTCGGAAGAACAGTGACACCGTTTTTGGGCAGTGGCTGAGCGGGATGGCGCGGATGTATCGGGCAACCGGCGATCAGGGGATGAAAGACAAGGCCGTTGGGTTGCTGCACGAGTGGGCGAAGACGGTTGGTCCCGATGGCAATTGCCGCATGGGGACGTACGCGTACGACAAGCTGGTGTGCGGGCTCGTGGATCTGCAACTGTACGGCGGCGTTTCGGAAGCGATTCCCTTGCTCGAGAAGGTGACGGATTGGGCGGATCGGACGTTCAGTCGGGCGCGCACGCTTCGAAGTCCGAGCGACCCGACGGCGTACTACGGTCTCCCGTCCGAGTGGTACACATTGTCCGAAAATCTGTACCGTGCGTACGAGCTCACCGGCAATGCGCGGTTCGCGCGATTCGCGGAAGTGTGGTTGTACCACGACTACTGGAGCAAGTTCGCCCATACGAGTCTGCCTAACGACGCGCAGGGCGCGCACGCGTACAGTCACGTGAACACGTTCAGCAGCGCAGCGAAGGCGTACGAGGTCACTGGCGACGAGAGGTATCTCCAGATCTGCCGGAACGCGTACGATTACATCCAGAACACGCAATGTTTCGCGACGGGGGGCTACGGTCCATCGGAGCGGTTTGTCACGCCCGATGGGAGTCTTGGCAAATCACTGGATACGCGCGCGGACACCGCGGAGACACCGTGTGGTACGTGGGCGGGATTCAAGTTCACGCGCTACATGCTACGCTTCACCGGTGAAGCACGCTACGGCGATTGGGCCGAGCGGCTTCTCTACAACGGCAACGGTGCGGCGTTGCTGCCGGAGCCCGATGGCAGTGCGTTCTACTATGGTGACTACCGCGTAGGCGGGGGGAAAAAGGTGCCATTCTGGGAAGCGTGGCCGTGCTGCTCCGGCACGTTCATTCAGAACATTGCCGACTACCACAACATCATCTACTACAAGGGCAACGACGATCTGTACGTCAACATGTATGTGCCGTCGGAGCTGACCTGGAAGCGCGGCAGCGGCACGGTAACGGTGACGCAACAGACGAGCTATCCCGAAGCGGACACGTCGACGTTGACGCTCGACCTCGCGCAGCCGGCGCGATTTGCACTCAACTTCCGGGTGCCGAGTTGGACGCGGGATGCGATGGTGTCGGTAAACGGGGCGCGGGTGAGTGGAACCTTTGCTCCCGGTACGTGGGGCACCGTGGCGCGCGAATGGAAGGCGGGGGATCGCGTCGACATTCGGATTCCGCTCGTGCTGCGCATGGAGCCAGTGGACCGGTGGCATCCGGATCGCATCGCCGTGGTGCGTGGACCGGCGGTGATGGTGATGGAAGGCGACTGGCACGAGCCTTACTTTCACATGCCTAAGGACGATGCCACGTTGGGGCGGCTGCTGGTGGCGGACGAGCGGCCGGGCGCGTTCCAGGTGAAGCTGCCGAGCGGGAAGAAGGTGCGCAGCAAGTTCCGTCCCTTCTACGACATCGAGCGTTTCTATCCGTACTTCATGTATTTCGATCGCGACAACATGGGGTATGATCTCTGGTAGACGACGTGTGGGAAACAACACACCGCTCCGGGACATGTGCTCCCGGAGCGGTTTCGTTTTGTAGTCGGGCGGCTTTAGTTGCAGCCGGCCGTGTACGTGGGTGCGGCGGTGGGATTGCTGTCCCAATAGATGCGGGTCGCGTTGTTGTCCGGTCCTTGGCGCGCGATGGCGGCGTTGAGGTTGGCGGCGTTTACCGATGCTTCGGTCGTGGAATACAGGAACCGGCGCGGCACGTAGTTCAGAATGGCTCCTGGTCCGGGGCGCAGCAGCGGCACGCAGGTGCGACGCCACTCCGACCAGGCTTGTCCGCCGTCGGTGAACAGCGCGATCCACTTCTGCCACGCGATTTGTTTCAGGCCATCCACGCCGCCCTTATAGGCTACTTGGGGGCGAGCGAGGTAGGCATTGATGGCGACGGCATCGGTCACGCCCCACTGGTTCATGGACGCGGTAATGGCCGTGTAGTAATCCGTGGCAGCTTCTCCGGGCGTGAGACCACCGAGACTGCGCTCCGCCGCTTCGGCCTTAATGAACATCATTTCGGCGTAGGTCATCAAGTAGGACGGAGTCTTGAGGCCTGCCGACGTGCCGAACGTGCCGTAGGGCGTACCGCCTGGATAGAAGATCAATCCCGGGCGTGAGGCGGCGTTGTACCATTTGACCGCCGAGTCCTGCGGCAAGCCGTTCGGCATACCGCCGTAGCCGTTCGGGAACACGGACGAGTCGCCGACGGGCTGTGCGAACACCGTCAAGCGGGGATCGTTCAGCACGACGAGCGAATCCATCAGCGTACGCGACATGCGTCGGTCATCGCGTGCGAGCAGGTTGTTCGCCCAGGGGTTGTTGCTCACGCCGTCGCCCGGCCAGGCGAGCTGCGCGTTGTCGTCATTCGACCCGATGACGCCCCCAGCCGAGGGTGAGAGGGCTGCTTGCAACTCGGCGCTGGCTGTCGCCGGATCGACGTTCACGAGGCGCAGGGCGTAGCGAGCGTGGAGCGAATTTGCAAAGCGGATCCACTGATCCAGGTGGCCGTTGTAGATCGGATCGGCGCTGCCGAGTCCGGGGTCGCCAGCCGGGTCGTTCTGCATGGACGACACCGCCTGATCGAGCGCGGCGAAGAAGCCCGCGTAGATCGACTGTTGCGTGTCGTAGATCGGCGCGCGGCTGCCGCCGGCGGTATCGCCCTTGAGGGCATCCGAGTACGGGATGTCGCCGAAGCTGTCGGTGATGTAGTCGAAGCTCCACGTCTGGAAGACGGTCGCGGGACCGGAGAGGCCGGGTTGTCCCAGCGCGTCCCCTTTGGCGATCACCTTGCGCATACTTTCCAATTCGGCCGGATAGGGCGCATCGAACGAGCCCTGTGTGCTCGTGGCGCTGGTGAAGGTTTGATACAGGTCGTCGGACGGGTAGTTCGTCTCGGCGATGTGCTGTACCAGGTTTTCGACCTGGCCGAAGTCGTAGGTGCCTAACCACCGGCTCACCGCGACGTTGACGGCGCTGGTGAAGAGCGGGCCAGGGGGTGCATCGGTCGGGTTGTTGGGATCCCGGTTCAGGTTTGTCAACGAATCGCTGTTGCAGGCCGCGGCGCCGAGTGCGAGCGCTAGCGCCATGGCTACGGTAGCAAGCTGTTTGGTGTTCATCGAGATGGCTCCGTTAGCATGAGTTCGTTATGGCACGATCTGCAGATTCAGACCGAAGGTGCGGCTCGGCGGCAGCTGCGCGAACTCGATGCCCTGGAAATTTCCGGTACTGTAGGTGAATTCCGGATCGATGTTGGGGACGTTCTTGTGGGTGAGAAGATTGCGGCCGAAGACCGAGATGTTCACCGACTGCGCGTAGAGGCGGCTGGCGAGGCTCGGGGGCAGCGCATAGCCGAGTCGCACCTCGCGCAGCTTGATGTAGCTGGCGTCGTAGGTGAATTGTTGAATGATCGTGGCCAGGCTCTGGAACCACTGTTCCGATGTGACGTTGGTCGTGTTGGGCTGGCCGGTGGCCTGGTCGATGCCTTTGGCGACGATGCCCGGCTTGTCCCAGTCGACCTCGCGGCCCTGGAGCGTTTGCACGCAGGTGCCGCCCGCCTGACACCACATGTTGGAGATACTGAAGATCTGTCCGCCCTGGTGAATATCGACCAGGAAGCTCAGCGACAGCTGCTTGTAGCGGAACTGATTGCTCCAGCCGCCGATCCAGTCGGGGTTGATATTGCCGAGGACCGCTGACGGCCCGTGCTGAGCGAGGCCGTTGGACAACAGCACATTGCCCGCGCTGTCGCGCAGCAGGGTTGGTCCGACAATGGCACCATACGGTTGGCCGACACGGGCTTGGATCGTCGCGCCCCATTCACCGCCTAACACAACGGTCGAGAGGCCCTCGGTGAGGGAGACCACTTTGCTGCGATTGAGCGAGAAGTTGAACGAGGTGCTCCACTCGAACCCGCTCGCGGTGCGAATGGGAATCGCGGTGAGCAGTGCCTCGACGCCCTTGTTGCTGATCTCGCCCGCGTTGATGGTCTGGGTGTTGAATCCCGATGCCGGCGATACGACGAGGCTGACGATCTGGTTCCGCGTGTCCTTCTTGTAGATGCTGGCGTCGAGGGTGATCCGGCTGTCGAAGAATCCGAGTTCCGCGCCCAGCTCATCGCTGGTCGTGATCTCGGGCTTGAGGTTTTCGTTGGCGATGTTCGTGTTCACCGAATACTGTGGCAAGGAGCCAAACTTGTTGGCGCTACCGACGTATGTCGTGAGGAGCTGGTACGGCGACGCGTCGTTGCCGACGCGGGCGAACGCGCCGCGCAGCTTGAGGTACGAGAGTGTGTTCGATTTGAGCGACGGGATCGCGTCGGTGAGCACGATCGACGAGTTCACGCTCGGATAGAAGTAGGCGTTGTTCTTCTTCGGCAGGGTCGACGACCAATCGTTGCGTCCGGTCGCTTCCACGGTCCAGAAGTCCTTCCACGTGAACGAAGCCGACCCATAGACGCTGTTCACCTGGCGTTGGACCACCTGGCCGTTAGCCGTTGGCGTGATCGCCGCATTGGCGACGTTGTAGACGTCCGGCACGGAAATGCCGCCCGTATAAATACCGCTGACGTTGAATTCGCTGTATCGGCGGCTGGCGCCGAGCAGACCATTCACGGTGAGGTTGGAGCTCACCGACTTGGTGGCGTCGAGCAGGAGGTCGGTATTGTTCTCGCGATTGGCCTGGGTGGTGTTGGTGAAGGCACCGGCGTAGTTCGGGTTGGAGTACTGCACGTTGCCCGCCCCGAAGTCTCTCGTGATGTTCCAGTTGTAGTAGTCCTGCCCGGCGCGGAGCGTTGCGTTCAGCCAATCGGTGATTTTCATAACGCCGCTGGCCGTGGCGAAGACGTGATCCCGCTGGTCCTGTTCCGGATTGTAGTACTGCAGCCAGTAGGGGTTGTTGTGGAAGTTGGTGTTCCAGTTATAGAGGCTGCCGTCGGCATTGAAGAGTTTGTTCTTGAGCAGACTCATGTCGACCTGGCGGCCGAACCAGAAGAACTGTTCGAGGATGGACGTGTTGTAGCCTACCCCGGGACGGTTGTGGGCGTTCTCTCGGCCGTAGATCATCGAGGCGTTGGCGGTGAAGCGGTCGCCAAGCTTGAGGGTGCCGCCCATGGACGCGGAGACGTTGTGGAACGAGTTGTTCGGCACGACGCCAGTGATGTTGCTGTTGCCCACCGAGAGTCGCGCGTTGGCATTCTGGGTACCGCCCGACACGGCAAGCGTCGAGGTCCAGGTGTGTCCGAGGTTGAAGAAGCTATTGACGTTGTCCGGGTGCGCGACCCACGGCTGTTGTTGACCGAAAAACTGGTCGATCAGCCGGCCGTCGAGCTTGGGGCCGAAGCTCTGGTCGTATCCGTCATTGATACCGCCGCCCTTGCCATCGACGTACGAGAACTGTCCGCCGGAGCCTTGTCCGTATTCGTTTTGCCAGTCGATGAGATTGCCGATATGGTCGAATGTGTAGAGAGTGTTGAGCTCCGTGCGCATCCGGCCGTCGCTGTTCGTGCCCGCCTTGGTGACAATGACGATTGCGCCGTTAGCCGCGCGCGAGCCGTAGAGCGCGGCGGCATTCGGGCCTTTCAACACGGTGATGCTGGCGATGTCATCGGGGTTGAGGTCGCCGATCGTGCTACCCAGGTCGATACCGGTATTGGTCGAGTTGCTGAGGGACCCGTTGCCCGGGGAGCTGCCACGGTCATCGTTGGCCATCGGGATGCCGTCCACGACGAACAATGGCGTGTTGTTGCCGTTGATCGAGTTCGATCCGCGAATGACGATCTTGGTCGACGCGCCGGGCACGCCGCTACTTGAAATGGTAACGCCGGAGACTTTGCCTTCGAGTTGATCGACGAAGTTCTGGGTGCGGGTGGTGTTGAGTTCGGCACTGCTCAGCTGTTGCGTGGCCGTACCGAGTTGACTCTTGGATTTTTCGATACCGAGCGCGGTGGTGACGACTCCCTGGAGCTGCGTCGGCATGGTGACGAGCGTGAAATCGTGGGTGATGGTCCCGGGTGCGAGCGTGATCGTGGCAGAGACGGCGTGGAAACCGATCAGGCGTGCCGTAAGCGTGGCGGCCTGATTCGCCACGTGATTGGCTGGGACGGTAAAGACGTAGCGACCATCATCCTTGGTGAGGACGCCGTAGGTGGTGCCTTGCAGGAACACACTAGCATTGGCGAGCGGCTGTCCCGCGTCGCTGGTGACGCGGCCGGTGATCGTGGCGTCTTGCTGTGCCACGGCCCAGGCGGGGAGCAGCGCGATCGCGCCAAGAAGCGCGAGGGCTGCTCGAGCTGAGCGATGCATTCTTCCTCCTTGCCACCTCGTACAGAGGGTGTGTAGTTCGTGTGAGGGATCGAGCGCGAGGCCGGGGCAGGAGCGCCGTCGCGAGTGGGGCGGGCACTGGGGACGAGGCATGGACCTCCGGCGTGGGGCGCGGGTGCGCGCGTGGGGAATCACAACCGGTGTGAGTGCGCAGTCGGTCGGGCAGGCCGGCGGTGCGCGTGTGTCGCGTGGGTGGGCGGGTACCCATCCGGCGCGTCAGGCTATGCTATATAGTATCCAAACGGATTGGATACAATATACGTAATCGGCCGGCGCGCAAGAGGGGGGTGGTGGCCTGGTCGTCGTCGGCGACGGCGGCGGGAGCGAAGGGTGAGGACCGCCGACCCCTACACGAGAATCAATTCCTGCTGATAATCCTCCGGCGTCACGTCGAGGCCGCCGATGCGCGCATGGGCGTTGACTTCGCTGCGCACCCCGATCTCACCCGGGATGTACACGCCGGGCTCCACCGAGAAACCCACGCCGGGCACGATGCGGCGCGTGTCGAAGCTCTCTGTGTCGTCCAGCGTCGGGCCGAAGCCGTGCAGCCCCACACGGTCAATTGAATGCCCGGTGCGGCACACGATCCGGCTGGCGTACCCGCGCTTCGCAATCACGTCGCGCGCGGCCCGGTCCGCTTCGGCCCCCACGACAGGGCGGCCGGCGTCGAGTCGCGACCGCAGCAACGCCAGCGCAGCGTCGCGCGCATCGCGCACGACACCCCAGATCGCAGCGCCCTGCGCGCTCGGCGCGCCGATGGACGCCATCCACGTCTGATCCGCGTAAATGCCGCCAGGCTCCTTGGCCCAGAGGTCGAGCAGGAGTAGTGCGCCCGGCACGATCGGTGCCGACTCGGACGGCGTGGGCTCGTAGTGCGAGCGGGCTGCGTTCGCGCCGTATGACACGCTGGGTGGTCCGTTAGTCTCGATCCGCGCGCGCTCGAACGCGCCAAGCACCCACGTCGCGAGCTCGTATTCCGTGATCGGGACATCCGTGCGGGCGCGCTCTCCCGCGAGCGCGAGCGCCTGGCGCGCGATCGATGCCACGTGAGCCGCCGCGCGGCGGTGTCCCGCGAGCTCTGCATCGCTCCAGCGTGAGCAATAGCGCGTCACGAGTTCCGCGCTCGACACCGGCGACGAGCCCAGTGCGCGGAGCAACTCCACCGTGCCCGCCGGGACGTAGTCGCCATAGGGGATCGCGCCGCCGGGCGAGTACTCGAGCGCGACTGTGCGGCCCGAGACCAACCCGCCTAACTCGCGTGCGAGCTCCTCGCGCCGGATCCATATGACCTTCCGCCAGACCGCGGGCCAATCGCGCCAGAGTTCCGCGTCGATGGCATGTACGATAGCGACCGGGTTCGCGCCACGCGGAATGTACACGTAGGCGCGCCGAGTGCCGACGACCTCCGGCCCGACCACCGCGGACATGATCGGGTTGGTGCCGCGAAAGTCGAACAACAACCATCCGTCAACGGGTACGGCGAGATCATCGAAGACGGTGTGCAGCGTTGGAAGCGCGTCGAGTTGCAGCATGATCAGCGGGGACGAGGGCCGGCGGGAAGGTTGGTGAGCAAATAGCGCGTTAGCAACGTGTAGAGATGCAGGGTGGTGCCGGGGCCCTCGCAATCGCAGTGCGACCGGTTGGGATACACCATGAAGTCGAAGGACTTGCCGAGCGCGATGAGCCGATTGTTCAACGCCTCGGCACCCTTGTAGTGCACGTTATCGTCGCCCGAGCCGTGCACGACCAACAACTTCCCGCGCAGCCCTGCGGCAAAATTGATCGGAGAACTGACTTCGTAATTCTCCGGGTGCTCCCGCGGCAACCCCACGTAGCGTTCCTCGTAGATCGAGTCGTAGAAGCGCTGGTCGGGTACCGAGGAGACCGCTTCGCCTACCTGGTACACGTCGGGGTGACGGAAGAGCGCATTCAGTGTCTGCGATCCGCCACCGCTGTGGCCATGGATACCGACGCGCGCAGCGTCGAGATACGGGCGCGTGCGTTCGAGCTCGCGGATTGCTGCTGCTTGCTGCGCACTGGCGAGTGGGCCGATGGCGCCGTAGATGAGCTTGCGCCAGTGTCGGCCGCGCGGCGCCGGCGTGCCCTGGTTGTCCACGCTGATGACGATGTAGCCCTGGTTTGCGATGAAGCGGTGCCAGAGGATGTTCGTTCCGCCCCAGCGATCGGTGACCGTCTGCGCCGCGGGTTCGCCGTACACGTACACGAACACGGGGTACTTCTTGGATGGATCGAAGTCGCGGGGGCGAAGCATCCATCCGTCGAGGGTGACGTCCTTGGCCACGTTGACCTTGAAGAATTCGACGGGTGGCGAGACGAGCGATGCGACCGCGGCGCGGAGCCGTTCGTTGGTGGCCAGGGTGCGCGCGGTAGTGTGTTTCGGGAGTTGGACGAGATCGATGACGGGCGGCGTGTCGAACGTCGAGTACGTATGAATGGCCCATCGTCCATCGGGCGAAACGTCATACGCATGCGTGCCGGGGAGTGAGGCTGGCGTCACGCGCGTTGGTGCGCCGGGCGTGCGCAGCGACACGCGATAGAGGTAGCGTTGAGTCGCGTTGTCGGGCGAGGCGGTGATGTAGAGCATGCCCTCGTGCTGGTCTACGCCGTCGATGGCTTCGACATCATAGGCGCCCGGCGTGAGGAGGCGACTGTCGCGTCCGTCGTGGGACACGCTGTAGACGTGACGCCAGCCGTCGCGGTCGCTGAGCCACAGGAAGCGGCGGCCGCTGTCGATCCAGGGGACGTCGCGGTTCACGTCGACCCACGCGCTATCGGCTTCGGTGAAGATGGAGTGCACGGCGCCCGTGGAGGCGTCGGCGAGCATGAGGTCGTCGTGTTGCTGGAGGCGGTCGAGGTGCTGGACGAGGAGTTCGTGCGGTCCGGTCCACTCCATGTACGCGATGTAGTGCTGTCGTGCATCGCCCGGGAGCTGCAGCCACGTGGTCGGGCCGCCATTCGCGCTCACGACGCCGGCGTGTACGCTCGCGTTGGTAGCGCCGGGAACGGGATAGGGCTGCGGCGTAATGGTTGGATAGAGCGAATCGGTATCGTTGATAATATCGTAGACCGGGACGCCGGACTGATCGAACTGCCAGTATGCGATCGTGGTGCCGTCGGGTGACCAACGGAAACAATCTCGCAGGTATAGTTCTTCCTCATCGACCCAATCGGCGACACCATTGAGGATGGTGGCCGAGCCGGTTGTGGTAAGGCGCGTGATCGCGCCATCGCTGACGCGTTCGACGTAGAGGTCGTTATCGCGGACGTAGGCGATGCGATCGCCTTGCGGGGAGAACTTGGCGAAGCGCAACGTTGACGGTTGGGCATCGGGGCCGCCGAGCTTGCGGAGCGATCCGGTGCGGCGATCGAGCACCCAGTAGTCGCCGCGGGTGTTGCCGTGGTGCCAATTGCGGGTGGCGTTGGTATAGAGCAGGACCAGGTCCAGGTCGGTGGAGAAGGCGTAGCCTTCGACATCGATGGGTGCGGCGCTGCCTTGCGGCTGGAGCTGGCTTGCGGAAACGAGTATGGTGCGCGCGCCGGTGGCGGCGGCGTAGCGCGCGATTTCGCGCGTGCCGCGGGCGATCGTAGTGGGCGGGGCGGGGGCGGGGGCGGGGGCGGGGCGTTCGAGCACCGGCTAGGCGTCACCGGTGGGGAGCCCCGGG
>JANWIF010000105.1 GCA_025450035.1 Gemmatimonadaceae bacterium | reverse complement strand
GGCCTGGCGCCGGCGCGTCGCGCCGCACGCGCCGTCCCGAACGGTTCGCTGCGGGAGGGCGGACGCGGTTCGAGCGCGACGCGGGAGCGGCGGCGCCTTGCCGGTGTGCTGGTGGCCGCCGAAATCGCGCTCGCCATGGTGCTCGCGACCGGCGCCGGCCTACTCGTGCGCAGCTTCTGGAATCTGCTGTCCGCCGATCCCGGATTTCGAACTGATGGATTGGTGACCGCGACCGTTGTGCCGAGTGTCGAGCGATATCCCGATGACGGACGGCGGCGGGCATTCTACGCCGAGCTCGTGCAGCGCCTCGAGGCAATGCCGGGCGTCGCATCGGCCGCCGTCACCGATCGACTGCCCTTTGGCGGCCGCACCTATTCGAGCGTATTCAAAATCGACGGCCGTCCCGATCCGGCGGCGGCGAGTAGCACCGGCGACTGGCCGCTGGCCGACGTCGCCGGCACGATCAGTGCCGGCTACCTGGGGACGATGGGCATGCGCCTAACGCGCGGCCGAGCCTTCTCTGCGGACGATCGGTTGGGCGCGCCGCCGGTCGTGCTGGTGAACGAGAGCCTGGCGCGTCGCTACTGGCCGGGTGAGGACGCGTTAGGGAAGCGCATTCGCGGGCCGGGCCAGGAGCCGTGGATGACGATCGTCGGCGTGGTGGGTCCGGCGCGATTCGCGTCGCTGGGTGATGCGAACGCGAGCGCGTTCTTTCGGCCGTTGGCCCAATCGCTGGCCGACCAGGACATGTCGCTGGTCGTGCGCAGCCGCCGCGACCCGCGTGCAATAGCCGCGAGCCTGCGCGCGGTGGTGGCTTCGATCGACCCGGACACGCCGGTGAGCGACATTCGCCCGATGCGCGAGCTGATCACCGCGTCGCTCGCGCGTCCGCGATTCGCAACGGTGCTGCTGGTGACGTTCGGCCTGCTGGCCATGGCGTTAGGCGGCGTCGGCATCTACGGCGTGATCGCCTACACGGTGAGCCAGCGTACGGCAGAGATCGCGCTGCGCATGGCGTTAGGCGCCCACGCGGCGGACGTGGTCAGCCTGGTGGTGCGGCACGGGGCCGCGCTCACCGCGGCCGGCGTCGTGGTTGGCCTTGCGGCCGCGGCGGCGCTCACGCGCGTCATGTCGAGTCTGCTCTATGGCGTTCGTCCGCTCGATGGCGCGACGTTCGCCGCGGCGCCGATGGTGATCGTAGTGATCGCCCTCGCGGCATGCTGGGTCCCGGCGCGCCGCGCCGCGCGGACCAGTCCGATGGATGCCCTGCGCGGCGATGCCTCACCCACACGCCGAGCGACGACCCGTTGATTCCACAGCCATACCTATATGATCGCCCCGGCGATCAATGCGCAGCGAAGCCGTATGTCTTCAATTGCGCCGCCGTCATCGGGATGACGTCGATGTGGAGGGTGATGGGTGCGAGCGGTTTGTTTGTGGAGTCTTTCGGCACCGACACGATCGCTTCGACGACGTCCATTCCTTTGAAGACCTGGCCGTAGACCGTGTAGTGGTTGTCGAGACGCGGGAGACCCTGCTTGTTCGCCACAATATAGAACTGGCAGCCGGTGGAGAGTTGGCCCGGGTTGTCGTCGCGCCCGGCTCCTACCGCTCCGTACACGTGCTTCAAGCTGTCGTTGAACTCCGGCGCGAGCAGGTACGGCGATCCGGTGAAACCCTCCGGCGTGTCGGGGCAGCCGCCCTGCGCGACGTAGTTCTTGATGACGCGATTGAAGGTCAGCGAGTCCCAGTAGTGCTCCGCCGCCAGCTTGACGAAGCTCGCCTTGTGGCGTGGCGTCTGGTCGTACAGGACGAAAAGGATCTCACCCAATCGTGTCTGGATGCGGCCCACGTCGTAGGTCGACGCTGCTCCCGGCGATGACGCGGCGATACTCGTCGGACGCTGAACGGCGGCACCGAGAATAACCACGGCCGACATCGCGAGGATCGTGATCTTCACCATAAACCTCCGGGGGTTCGCAGCGTCCTCTTGCGTTCAGAGAAGCTCGCGACGCCTGCTCACTTTGTCTATGGCCCAGGGTGATCGGCCACTCGACCCCTGTACCACCACATGGCCGGCTCGCGGCGCTCCTTTGTCCATCCGTCAGGCCCATCGTCCAGGGGCCCGGCGCCGTGCGGCCGCTGGCGCGCGAGGCCGGGATCGTCAACTTGATTGTCATATCTTGACAATCAAGATAAGTACGTGTTATGCTCTGCCGTCGCTCCCGCGGGGGGATTCGTGGACCAACCGAACACCGACGTCATTCAGGGAACGCTCGACCTGCTCATCCTCAAGACGTTGAGCCTCGAGCCGATGCACGGCTTCGGCATCACGCGGCGCGTCGAGCAGATCTCACGCGGCGTGTTCACGGTGAATCCGGGCTCGCTCCTCGTGGCCCTGCAGCGTCTCGAGCGCGCCGGCTGGCTGGACGCCGAATGGCGCGACACCCAGAACTCGCGCCGCGCCAAGTTCTACGCGCTCACGCGTGCGGGCCGGAAGCAACTCGCCCTCGAAACGGCCGATTGGCGGCGCCGCGTCGCCGCCGTCGCGCGACTACTGGCCGCGGAGGTGTAACGGCATGTCGCTCTGGCGCCACGTGACGCGCGGGCTCCACGCGCTCGCCAATCGGCGCGCGTCGGACCGCGACGCGCGCGACGAGATACAGGACTATCTGGACCGCGCCACTGCGGCCCACGCGGAGCGCGGTCTGTCACCGGCCGAGGCGCTCCGCGCCGCGCGGATGGAACTCGGCAATGCGACGGTGGCGCGCGAGCAGCTCCGTACGTACGGCTGGGAGAACACCGTCGAGAGCGTGGCCGCCGATCTGCGCTATGCGATTCGGCGGCTGCGCGCCGCCCCGGGCTTCACGGTCGTGACGGTCCTGACGTTGGCGCTCGGCATCGGCGCGACGACCGCGATCTTCGGGGCCGTGAACCCGATTCTCTTCGCGTCCCTGCCCTATCCGCACGCCGACCGCCTCGTCACGGTCGCCGACCAGGCCGATGACGGATCGCCGCAGGATCCTACGTTAGGCACGTTCAATGAGCTGCGGGCGCGAAGCACGTCGTTCGCGGCGCTGGCGGCGGCCGACCAATGGGGACCGTCGCTCACGGGCACCACCGAGCCGGAGCGCCTCCACGGCCAGCGCGTGAGCGCGGACTACTTCCGCGCGCTCGGGGTGTCGCCGACCGTCGGCCGCGACTTCAGTAACGTCGAGGATCGGGTGGGCGGGCCCAATGTCGCGATCCTGAGCGACCGTCTCGTGCAACGCCGGTTCGGGGGCGATCGGTCGATCGTCGGCCGGACGGTGATGCTGAGTGACGATGTGTATGTCGTCATCGGTGTCATGCCCCGCGACTTTGCGAACGTCATCGCGCCGTCGACCGATATCTGGGCGCCGATGCAGGAACCTGCGCCGGCGCCGTTCACCTCGCGCGAGTGGGGCCACCACTACCGGATCATCGGCCGCCTCGCGGCGAACGCGACCATTGACGGCGCGTCGCGCGAGACCAAAGCCATCGGGCGCGCGACCACTCCGGAGTTTCCGCGGCCCGTTTGGGCGGACATGCGCCATGGATTGCTCGTGCATTCGATGCAGGACGACGTTGCCTACGCCGCGAAGCCGGCGCTGTTCGCGATGATCGGCTCGGCGCTTCTGCTCCTCGTCATCGCCTGTGTGAATGTCACCAATCTGCTCATCGCGCGAGGCGCCCAACGGCGCGGCGAGTTCGCGATGCGCCTCGCGTTGGGCGCGGGCCGCGGGCGGCTGCTGCGGCAATTGCTAACGGAGAGCCTGATGCTCGCCGCGATCGGCGGCGTGCTGGGCCTCGTCGTAGCCGTGGCCGGGGTGCGCGCGCTCGTGGCGCTCAGTCCGCCGGGATTGCCGCGTGTGGACGCGATCCGTGTCGACGGATCCGTGTTCGTGTTCGCGCTCGCGGCGACGACGATCGTCGGCCTGGCCGTTGGTTTCGTGCCCGCGCTTGGCGCCGCGCGCGCTGGGTTGCGCGACGGACTGCAGGAGAGTTCACGGCGCACCGTTGGCGGCCGCGCCCTGGCGCGCAGTTCCCTGGTGGTTGCCGAAGTGGCGCTCGCGCTCGTTCTGCTCGCGAGCGCCGGACTGCTGATGCGCAGCCTCGACCGCCTCTTCGCTGTCGCGCCTGGCTTCGACGCGCCGGGCCTGCTGACCATGCAAATCGTCGACGCGGGTCGCGCATACCACTCCGACTCCGCGAGAGCACGGTATTTCGACCAGGCGCTCGACGCCGTCCGTCATGTGCCCGGTGTTGCCGCGGCAGCGATGACGAGCCAACTGCCGTTGAGCGGCGAGCTCGATGGATATGGCTACGAATTTCAGTCGAAGCCATCGCTGACGCCGGGGGAGGACGGGAGTGCGCTGCGGTATGCGGTGAGTCCTGGCTACTTCGCGACGATGCGCATACCGCTGCGCCGCGGCCGGCTGTTTGACGCGAGCGACCGTTCCGGGGGGGGGGGCGGGGAGGGCGGGGGGGGCGGGGGGGGCTCGCCGGAGGTCGTTGTGCTGAGCGAGGCGTTCGCGCGGCGCGAGTTCGGCGATGAGAATCCCATCGGCCAGCGCGTTCGGTTCGGCCCCGAAGCCGGCAGCACGCGGCCCTGGGATGTGGTCGTTGGTGTGGTTGGCGACGTGAAACAGGAGTCACTTGCCCTCTCACAAACCGACGCGTTCTACGTTCCGATCGGCCAATGGTCGTGGGTGGACAACGTCCAGTCGCTCGTCGTCCGGACGACCGGCGACGCCGCGGCGCTCGCGCCGAGCGTTAGGCGGGCGATCTGGTCGGTCGACCCCGATCAGCCCGTTCGGCGCATCGTCACCATGAACGGATTGATCGCCGCGTCGGCGTCACAACGGCGCTTCGCGTTCCTCGTGATCGAGACGTTCGCGCTCGCGGCATTGGTGCTCGCCGCGGTCGGGATGTACGGCGTCATCTCGGGAAGCGTCACCGAGCGCACGCGCGAGATAGGAATTCGTACCGCACTCGGTGCCGCGTCGCGAGACATCGTGGCACACGTCATCGGCGGCGGTGTGAAGCTCGCCGCGCTCGGCGTCGCGATCGGACTCGGCGGCGCGGTGGCCGCGAGCCGGCTGCTCGAGTCACTGTTGTTCGGCGTGTCACGCCTTGACCCGATCACGTATGTTGGCGTGACAGTGCTGCTCACGGCCGTTGCTGTGCTCGCCAGTTGGTTGCCCGCGCAACGTGCGGCGCGCGTGGACCCATCGATCACACTGCGCGCGGAGTAGTGCCGATCGAGGGCTGCGCGTTGCTGCGGCGAACGCGACGGCACGGCGTTTGACACTCGCGGCCCCGTGCCGCAGTATGGTCACGCGTCCCACTGCCCGCCCTCCCTCGCTAACGGTACCCGCTCATGCACCGCATTGGCTTGCTCGCCGCTCTCGCCGTAGCCTTCCTCGGCCAAGCGCTCGATGCCCAACAGACACCAGCGAACGGACCGTACAAGGTGCTCAAGTCCGCGCGCGTGGGCGGCGAAGGGGGGTACGACTACATCTACGCCGATGTCGCCGGCCGTCGCCTGTACATTCCGCGGGGCGGCTCGCGCGCTGTCGCAGCCACCGATAGTACGCCGGCCAAGCCAGCCGTGCCTGGCCGTATCACCGTGTTCGATCTCGAGACGCTCGCGCCCATCGGCGAACTCCCGAATACCGGAGGCCAGGGCGTGGTGGTGGACCCGAAATCCGGCCATGGCTTCTCGAGCAGCCCGGCCGTCTCGATGTTCGACACGAAAGCCTTGACCCTGATCAAGCAGATCGACGTCGCCCCCGCGCGGCCGGACGGCATTCTGTTCGATGCGTTCAACGAGCGCGTCTACATCTTCAGTCATCCGACGAGGAACGCCACCGTCATCGACGCGAAGGACGGTACGGTGCTCGGCACGATCGACCTCGGCGGCGTCCCGGAAGAAGCGGCGACCGACGGCAGGGGAACCTTGTACGTCGTCATGCAGGACTCCGCGGGGAGCGTGACCGTGGTCGACGCGAAAACGATGAAGGCGACCGCGCATTACTCGTTAGGCGATCGGGGCCGCTGCAACGGGCTTGCGCTCGACGCGGCGCATCACGTGCTGTTCGCCGCCTGCGCCGAATCGGGGAACCCGCCGGCGGATCCCCCGCAGCCGATGATGGTGATCCTGAGCGCGACTAACGGAAAGATTCTGGCCAGCCTGCCGCTCGCCGGCAGGTCCGACGGTGCGGTATTCAATCCTGCCACCATGGAAGCGTTCAGCACGCACAGCAACGGCACGCTCACGGTCGTCAAGGAGACCACTCCGACCAGCTTCGAGGTCGAGCAGAATCTCCAGACCATGGTCGGCGCGCGCACGATCACGCTCGACCGGAAGACCAATCACATCCTGACGATGAGCCTCGAGCGCGGACCGGTGCCGCCGCCGACGCCGGGCGACGAGCAGGGTCGCTTCCGTCAGGGGCCGGCGATTCCAGGATCGTTCACCATCCTCATCATCGGCAAGTAGTTCGATAGCGGCGGGGCTGTCTCGAGAAGACGAGTACGCCGAAGCCCTCCGCAGGTTCGGCGACATGGAAGGTCTCAGGGCCTACTGCGTATCGAACGAGGTAGCTCACATGCAACGCACCGAATTTCGCGAGCGAATGTACACCGTCGTTCAGGACCTGCGGTTTGCGCTGCGTCAGTTCCGCAAGTCACCCGGCTTCGCCGTGGTTGCGGCGCTGACGCTCGCACTCGGCGTCGGCGCCACGACGGCGATTTTCAGCGTCGTCAACGGCGTCGTGCTCCGGCCGCTGCCGTTCGATCGCCCGGAGCAGATGGTGCAGCTGTGGGGACGCGACGCCAAGGGGCATGAGCTGCGCTTTGCCGATCCGACATTCGACCACGTCGCCGCGGAGAATCGCAGCTTCAGCGCGTTAGCCGAATACAACATCAGCGGCATGACGATCTCCAACAACGGTGAAGCCGTTCGGGTGACGGCGTCGGCGGTGTCGAAGCAATTCTTCGACGTGTTGGGCGTGAAGCCGGTGCTCGGGAAGTTCTTCGTACCAGAGGAGCAGCAGATCGGCGCGCCGATGGCCGTGGTGATCAGTCACGGATTGTGGACCCGGCAGTTCGGCGCGTCGCCGAGCGCGATCGGATCGACGTTACGGAACGGCACGACGCCGATGACCGTCGTGGGCGTGCTTCCGGCCGGCCAGGAGTTCCCCGCCGATGACGACATCTGGTATCCGCGCGAAGAGTTCGAGAAGAACACCAGCTACACCGCGCACAACTGGCTGGTTGTTGGGCGAATGAAGGACGGCGTAACACTCGCGCGGGCCACGCTCGACGTGTCGACGCTGCTCCAGCGCCTTCACGCCGCGGTCGGCGATGCAACGTGGACATTCGACGGCGCCGTGGTCTCGCTTCGCGACCAGATCGTCGGGGACATGAAGCCGCTGCTGCTGCTGGTGCTTGGCGCGTCGGGCGTGTTGCTGCTCATCGCGTGCGCGAACGTCGCGAACCTGTTGATCGCGCGTTTGGCCGTGCGCGAGAACGAGATCGCCGTTCGGCTGGCGATCGGCGCCGGGCGGGCGCGGTTGGCGCAGCAATTGCTCATCGAGACGTCGCTGTTGTCGGCGGTGGGGTGCGTGGGCGGCGTGCTGCTCGCCGTGGCGGGCATGCGCGTGCTCCTCGTGCTGCGGCCGGCGCTCATTCCCCGGCTCGGCGAAATTCAACTCGACTGGCGCGTCCTGCTGTTCGCGATCGCGCTCTCGGCCGGAACGGCGATCGTGCTCGGCCTGATCGCGGCGTGGCGCGGTTCGCGCGGCGACCTGCGGGCCGCGCTGTCGCAGTCGCAGCGCACGCAGGGCGGCGGCGGCGCCAGCTATCGCATCCGCGGATCGCTCGTCGTCGTGCAGCTTGCCATGACGGTCGTGCTGTTGATCGGCGCCGGGCTCCTCGCCCACAGCTTCGTGCGCTTGATGACAGTCGATCCCGGCTTTCGTACGCACGGAATGGTGGTGGCCGGCACCGCGTTCGACGCGGGCGGCGGCCGGAACAGCGTCGATCTGTCGCGGCGTACGCAGTACTACGACGAGCTCGTCGACCGCGCCCAAGCCATCTCCGGCGTCGGGAACGTCGGCCTATCGGACGCCGCGCCATTCTCCGGCGGCAGCAGCAATGGAAACTTTCTCGTCCTTTCCGGCGCCGACGTGAAGTTGACGTTCAAGGACTTCGAGCCGCTGTTCCGGGACAAGGCGCATACCGGTTGGGCAACGTATCGTCTCGCCAGCGCGGACTACTTCAAGGCGATGAGCATCCCGCTGCTCGGCGGTCGTGTGTTCGACGACCGCGACCGCGCCGGCGCGCCGGAGGTCGCCGTGGTGAGCGCGTCGCTGGCGAGGAAGCAGTGGCCTAACGAGAGCGCGATCGGCAAGGTGATCGAATTCGGCAACATCGACGGCGATTTGACGCCGCTCACGATCGTGGGCATCGTGGGCGACGTGCGCGAGGAGGAACTCGCGGCCGATCCCCAGCCGGCGGTCTACGTCTCCTATCGCCAGCGGCCCGGCAACAGCGACGACATGTACGTGATCATGTCGACGACAAACGAAACGCGCACCATCAGCGCCGCGCGCGCGGCGTTCCGGCAAGTGCGCGCCGACGTGCCGATGCGCTTTCTCACCGTGGAGGACATCATCGGGCGATCAGTAGCCAACCAACGCTTCATGCTGTTGCTCGTCGGCGTGTTCGGCGCGGTGGCGCTGCTGCTCGCGACGCTTGGCGTCTACAGCGTGATCTCGTATCTGGTCGCGCAGCGCGGGCGGGAGATCAGCATTCGCGTGGCCCTCGGCGCCGGCGCGTCCGACATCGTGCGGCTGGTGTTGGCGCAGGGGATCGCGCTCTCGCTTATCGGTGCGTTAGTCGGCGGTGCAGCGGCGCTCGCGGCCACGCGCGTACTCAAGCAGCTTCTCTACGAGGTGAGTACGGCCGATCCGGTCGCGTTCACCGCGGTGCTCGTGGTGCTGTGCGGGGTGGCGCTGGTGGCGAGCTATGTTCCGGCGCGGCGCGCGGCGCGACTCGAGCCGATGGACGTGCTCCGGTCGGGCTAACGATCGGCACTGGCTTGCGACAGTTGCCATGCACAAATGAAACGGCAAGCGATCCTACACCAACCGCCGATGCTACGCGCTTGACGGAGGATAAGCGTCGGCACGCCCGAACCGCGGGCGATCAGGAGGAGCATCCCCCGCAGGTTAGGCGTGGCCGCGCTGGCCGGCGTGGCTGCCATCGCGACCCGGCTCGATACCGGCCTGGTCTTGCGCGGTGATTCCAGATGATGTCGCAGCTGGCGCCCTTGCCAGCGCGCCGTATTCGCCACATTATCTTTGCTGCCCTCCGCCACGCTCGGCGTGGGTGAGACGCTCGCTACGTTGGCAACCGTGAAGCTCTTTGAGCAGTAGGTTGGCGATCGTCTTGGTCGCCCGGGGAAATGGGTATGCATAGAGTAGCTCCCGAAGCCGGTTCGGCGTCAAACCCCGCATCCTCGCCCGCGCCCAGCCCCAACGGTCGCGCGATCATCCTGGTCGTCGAACGCGATCCGCACGTCCGTGCGCTCCAAGAGTACTTTCTGGACGAGGCGGGTTTTGCCGTCGAATTCGCCCCCGATGGAGTGGCCGCGCTTGAGATGGCTCGCGCGGTCGCGCCTTACATCATCATTACGGAGATCCTGGTGCCCAAACTCGATGGGCTCGCCCTCTGTCGAGCCGTCAAGAAGGACCCCGCGCTGCGCGGCACGGCGGTCCTCGTTTTCAGCATTTTGGCCGCTGAGAGTCGAGCCCGAGAGGCGGGGGCGGATGCGTTTCTCATGAAGCCGTTGGCGGATCGCCGCCTCGTGGATACGGTGCGGACGCTGCTCGAGACGTGCTCGCGTGCGTCCACCCAGTTGCCGACTGGCCGGTCATCGGCCGGGGGATCTCAACCATGATCAGAGACGAGCCGGCCCTGCATGCCGAGGGCACGCCTTTCGATCTCTTCCCGCGCGTGCGCACCGGCAACCCGCAAGCGGACGATGTGCTCGGCGGCGGATTCCCGAGCAACTCGATCAACATCGTCATGGGGCAGCCGGGAACGGGGAAGACCATATTCGCCGAGCAGCTGTTGTTCGAGAACGCGCACGGCGACCGGCCGTTGCTCTTTGTCACGACGCTGTCCGAGCCGCTCACCACGGTGGTGAGTTATGTACAGCGCTTCGACTTCTTTGACGAGCGTAAGTTAGGCACGGAGATCCAGTATCACGATCTGGGACTCTTGCTCGCGTCTGACGGTCCGGGCGCCCTCGTGCCGTGGCTCACCGAGATGATCAAGACGTCGCGGCCCAAGCTCATCGTCATCGATTCGTTCCGCGCAATCCACGACCTGGCCACATCGATACAGGAAATGCGGCGCATGGTCTCAGACCTTGCCGGCCTCTTGTCCGCCTACGACGTGACCACGTTCTTGCTGGGTGAGTACACGAGCGACGATGTCCAGCGCTTCCCCGAATTCGCCATCGGCGACGGAATCATCGAATTGGCTCGGAATCCGCTGAGCACGCGCGACGAGCGATTTTTCCGCGTGCTGAAGGTGCGTGGCAGCGCTTATCGAGAGGGGCAGCACGCGTTTCGTATCACGGACGCTGGGCTCGAGCTGTATCCGCGGCTCGTCTCGCCGCGCATCCCGGAAGATTACGAACCACGCCTCGAACGCGTGCCGACGGGGGTTGCAGGCCTCGACGCGATGCTCGAGGGCGGTCTCTGGCGCGGATCGACGACGCTGGTCGTGGGACCGACCGGGTCGGGAAAGACCACGCTGGCCCTCCAATTCGCGCTCGAGGGTGTGCGGCGCGGTGAGCCCACGCTGTACGTCAACTTTCAGGAGAACCCGGCGCAGTTACGGCGAGCGATTGCATCGCTTGGCATGAGCGCGGAGGAGGCGATTGCGCGAGGCCTGAGCCTCCACTACGAGTCGCCGGTCGAGTTACAGATCGACAGTATCATTGTCGGTATCTTCGACCGCATCCAGACAGAGGACATTCGACGCGTGGTGGTGGACGCTATCGGCGACCTGGTGATGGCAGCCAGCGATGCGCAGCGGCTGCATGACTATCTCTACGCTCTCGTCCAACACCTGGCCGTGCACCACGTCACGACCGTGCTGACCTTTGAGTCCACACAGAGCATGATGAGCACGATCGACTTCGAGCATCGCTTTTCGTACATGTCCGACAATGTGCTGCTCTTGGGGCTGCGCGGCGAGGAGCGAACCAGGCGAACGCTCCGAATCGTGAAAACGCGCAACAGCGGCAATGACCCTGACGTGCGCGAGCTCGAGGTTCGCGCAGGCGGCGCGCGGATTGTCTAACGGCAATCGACGACGGGCCCGCGGGCGCGCGGTGGGCCGAACGCAGGCGATAGACACGGAGACAACCGCGTCCTCGCCTGCGCCGGCGAATCGCATGTCCGATCCGCGCTTGTCGCAACTGACGCAGCTGAGTCGCGCCTTTACCAACGCGATCGCACTCCCGGACATTCTTCGTCTCGCGGCCGAGCAGGCGGCAGAGCTCCTCCACGCCACGAAGGCCGTGCTCATGCTCACGGATGCGGATGGCATGCTCAGGGTACGGGCGGCGGTGGGGGTGCCGGACGACGTGGTGGCCCGCTTTCGACAATCGTTTGACGAGTCCTTGGTGACGCGGCTCCAGGGTCTGTTCGGCGAGGGTGGTTCAGAAGGGTTTCTCGGCGTTCCGCTGGTCGTGCAAGGCAGAGTGACCGGGTTGCTCGCGGTCAAGCGGCCCCGGTCGATCCCAGCGACCGCCGAGGATGAGGTTGTGCTGTCAGCGCTCGCCGACCAGACGGCGGGCCCACTCGAGCACGCACTGCTCGCCGAGCGGGGGGAGCGCATCACGCTCGTCGCCGATAACATTCGGCTCTACGAAGCGGAGCGCGCCGCTCGCATCGCGGCGGACCGAGCGCGCGCGGAGGCCGAAGCCGCGAACCTCGCGAAAAGCGAGTTCTTGGCCAACATGAGCCACGAGCTCCGTACGCCCCTCAACGCGATCGGGGGATACGTGCAGTTGATCGAAATGGAGCTGCGGGGCCCGGTGACGAAGGAGCAGCGCGAGGACCTCCGTCGCATTCAGGCCAGTCATCACCTCCTGCTTCGACTGGTTGAGGATGTGCTCGATATGGCGAGACTGGAAACGGGCCGCATGGAGATCGTGCGTGCGGATGTCGCACTGCACGAGTTCCTGTCGGGCGCCGAAGCGCTCGTCTTCCCGCAGCTCTTCGCGAAGTCGTTGCGATATCAATTCCGCGGCTGCGATCCTGCGTTGAGGGTGCGCGCGGACCGCGAGCGGCTACAGCAAGTCATCGTAAACTTGCTGATCAACGCAATCAAGTTCACGCCCAACGGTGGCATGATCACGCTGAGTAGTGAGGTCACCGACGACGACGTATTCGTCCGCGTCACGGACAACGGGCGTGGCATTCCGGCCGACAAGCTCGACGAGATATTCGAGCCCTTCACGCGCGTGGAGACCGCTCTCACGCGTTCGACGGAGGGAACGGGTCTTGGGCTGGCGATCAGCCGCTCATTGAGCCGAGCGATGGGTGGTGACCTCACGGTGGAAAGCACGCTCACCGAGGGTTCGACGTTTACGCTGCGCCTGCCGCGCGCCTAACGAGCCGCGTGAGCCTCAATTCCGCCGTGAGTGGTGGACCAGCGCGGCCTGTTCTCGCGCCAAGCGCTCCCGCACTTCGCTGATACGGCGCTTCTCTGCCGCGCACTGCGCGATCACACTCCGCACCCGTCGATTGGACGAAGGGAACGCGCCCTCGAGCTCCGGGACCGGCCAGCCAAAGGCGTCGCATAGGCCCGGAGCGCCCTCCGGCGAGAGAAGCCGTCGCACTCTGACGGTTACGGCGCTACGGCCTGCACCGTCTGTCTCGCATGACGCTTGTGCTCGCCTGTCCGAACTGCGGCGCACCTCCATCCGCGGGCGCGACACGATGTGAATACTGCGGGGCGCCGCTGGCGCGCATCGCGTGCCCGAAATGCTTCGCCGCCGTGCCCGAGGGCACGCAATTCTGTCCCAAGTGCGGCGCACGCTGCGATCGAGCGGACGACGGCGCAAGCGCCGCGTCGCTGGCCTGCCCCCGCTGTCAGGGTGAGATGCACGCAATTCGAGTGGGAGCGACATCGATGCACGAATGTAGTGGCTGCGGAGCGGACTGGCTCGAGGCGCAAGCCTTCACCGCGCTCTGCTCGAGTCGCGAGGAGCGGGGTCGCGTCGCGCATCTGGTTGGCGGCGACCAAGGGGGAGCAGCCTCCGGAGCTGCGGCGCCCGTTCCGACGGGCATCCATTACATCGCGTGTCCAACCTGCAAGAAGATCATGAATCGGTCGAACTTCGGGCATCACTCGGGCGTGATCGTCAACACGTGCAAGGGTCATGGCGCGTGGCTCGAATCCGGCGACCTGCGCCGCGTGCTGGCCTTCATCGACGCCGGGGGTCTCGAACGGCCGCACGTCGAGGACGCACCGGCTCACACGGAGCAGCACGGGAGCATCGGCCTCCAGGTCACCGTCAACGGCTCGCCGGCACAGGCGTTCGACGACTCGCTGCTTCACCGTGCGCTGCAACAGCTCTTTTCCTAACCGGCAGTACGAACGTCACATGCCCGAGCCGAGGACACGAACATGACGATGCGCGACTTTGCCGCCGGAGAATTCATCGACGTCATCGAGTGGATCGATGACACCAACGACACACTCGTGTGGCGATTCGAACGTCCGCGCAACGAGATCAAGAATGGCGCGCAACTGATCGTCCGTCCCGGTCAGGCCGCGGTCTTCGTCGAACAGGGCGACGTTGCCGACGTCTTCATCCCGGGCCGCCATCAGCTGACGACGTTGAATCTGCCCGTGCTGTCGCGGCTGCGCGGATGGAAGTACGGATTTGAGAGTCCATTCAAGGCCGACGTGTTGTTCGTCAACACCAAACAGTTCGTCAACCGCAAGTGGGGCACGACGAACCCGGTCATCATTCGCGATCCCGAGCTCGGCCCAACGCGAGTGCGCGCACATGGGACGTACGCCCTTCGCGTGCACGATCCGGCGCAGTTCGTGCGCGACATCGTCGGCACGACCTCGGTGTTTCTGATCGATCAGATCGCGGATCAGCTGCGGGACCTCGTCATCGCCAAAGTCAGTGAAGGGCTGGCGAGCACGCAGGTGCCCGTGATCGAGCTCGCGTCGAAGTACTCGGAGCTGAGCGCGCTCGTGATGCAGCACACGGGGCCGCAGTTTCAGCAGTACGGATTGGAGCTCACGCAGCTCGTCATCGAAAACGTGTCGCTGCCCGACGAGGTCGAGGCGGCAATCGATCAGCGATCGCGGCTGAACATCATCGGCGGCCTCGATCGCTACGCGGCCTTACAGAGCGCCGACGCCCTGCGCGATGCCGCACGAAATTCCAACGGCTCGGCCGCCGCCGGCATCGGGCTCGGAATGGGAGCAGCAATGGGCCAGCGCGCGGCAGCGGCCACGGCGGGCATCCAGCCGACCCCTTCACCCGCCGCAAGCAGCCCCAGCGACGAACCGCCGCCGGTGCCCAAGTCGGCGAGCGCGTGGTACTACATCGTAGGCGGCGAGCGCCGCGGTCCTGTCGACATCGCATCGCTCGGTGATCTCACGCGCGCGGGAACCCTTGCCGCCGGAATGCTTGTGTGGACGCACGGGATGTCCGAGTGGGCGGCCGCCAGCAGCGTGCCGGATCTGGCCGGTCTGTTCGTCACCAAAGGCGCGTAGAGGCGCGGCGACAACGCAGGGAAGCGCGGTTTCACGTTGCTACCGTCGAGCAGCGAGGCAGTCGCCCGGTCGCTGTATCACGACGCCGGAGATGCGCCTGCGTTCTTCGCTTCCCCACCCGCCCGTCTCGGATCCGGTTTAGTCCGCCAGTTTCGTGAGCGCCGAGCCTTTGTGCATCGCGAGGTGGTCGGTCGTGTCGCTCTTGATCTCGTACTGCGGCTCGTCCGGGCTCGCGTGCACCGTGTAGCCCTTGAACTGGATCTCGGAAGTGACCACTCTCACGATATGGCCGGAGACGCGACCGGCTTCCGAATTCCAACTAACGTGATCGCCGTGCTTGAAACGTCGGGTCGCCATGCGATGCTCTCCTCGTGAAGGCTAGTCCGGTGATGCTGCAATCGCGGGGCCATGCAGGCGCTCCGCCAAGCCAGCAGCCGATTTCGTCGCGGTCGAAGCACACGATATCCGTCGTGGCCCCGTACCGGCTGGACCTTACGGTGAGCGCGCTGCGGCGACTATCGACGAATATCGTCGACGTGCTCACGTCCGATGGGCGCTATGTCCGCGCGCTCGCCGGATCGCACGGTCCGGTGATTGCGCGCGCGACGCAAGCCGGACCGGAGAAGCTGTCCGTAACGATCGAGGGTGACGCGCGCGACCATGCGCCAACACTCGAACTCGTGCGGCGGATACTCGGCGTCGATCGCGACCTCACGCACTTCCGCCGCGCGGCGGCGCGCATGCCGTGGCTGCGGCTGTTGGCGCGCCGCATGCGCGGCGTGAAGCCTCCCCGTTATCCCACGCTCTGGGAGGCGTTCGTCAACGCGATCGTTTTCCAGCAGGTGAGTCTGCAGGCCGCCAGCACCATCGTGCGTCGCCTGATTGTCGCGCTCGGAACACCACTCGAGAGCGAGGGCACGCCGATCTTCCTGTTCCCGAGTGCCGAATCGGTGCTACGCACGGAGGACCGTGTGCTGCGCGCGAGCGGTTTGAGTGCCGCCAAGATCGCCGCGCTCCGGCTGGCCGGCGAGGCACTCACTCGGGGCACGCTCACCGAAGGGATGCTGGAGGAACGCGCGAGCCCCGAGGCCGCGGTACTGCTCCGGCAAATCAAGGGGATCGGCCCGTGGACGGCGACGGTCATCCTGTTGCGGGGGCTAGGCCGCCTGGATGTCTTCCCGATGAACGACACCAGCATCGCGCGCAACCTCGCACTTATCTCGGGCGATGTGCAGGTCGATGTCGCACGGACCCTCGCGGCGTTGAGCCCGCAGCAAGGCATGCTATACTTCCACTTGTTGCTCGCGCGGCTCGAAGCGCGCGGCGAGGTGGGACGCGCGTCTTCCCCGTCGCCCTGAGTCACGCGTACTCAACATTCGCCGCCGCGTGCGGTGAACGCCGAGGAGAGCTTCTCAGAGGTTGCCGTAAGAATGGCGTTTGCGGCGGCCGAGCACACCGAGCGCGGCGAACGGGTCGCCTTACGCGGGCTCCTGCCGCAGTCGCTCCGCATCGCCTGTGCGCTCCGCAACTCCGCCCAACGCCATCGTTGGGCGAGTGCGCTCTTTGCCCCATACGAGGAGGAGCGCCATGATGCCATAGGTCGGGAGATGGCCCACCAGTTCGCGCCACCCGAGGAGCGGGAGCGTGAGGTTGAACGGGACCCAGATGATGAGGATGAGGAGCCGGGTGAAAGCGCCGGAGATGAGTAGCAGTCCCAGCGTCAGCTCCACCGTGCCGGCGATGATCAGAAACTCCCGGTTGCCGATCGACGACATCCCCAGCGCCGGGAAGAAGTTGAAGGGATGATCGGCGAGAAACGCGAGCCCCATGGGCAGGTTCCAGAGCTTCTCCGTGAAGGCCACTACGGCAATGCTCAGGCCGATGAGAACACGCAGCACCGGAACGGCAGACGGCACGAGCCACTCGATCGGTTGATGGAGCCGCTCCATGGCCATGTCGAGCGCCAGCGGGCCGCGGCCGTTCGCGAATAGGAAGAACGCGATCCCCAGCAGCTCGGCATGTTCCAGCAACGGCAACGGACCGAACACGATGGCACCCGCCACCCAGGCGAGGGCGAGCGCGATCGCACCGAGCCGCGTGAGTGCGCCGTAGAGGAAGCTCAGGCCAACGGCGATCTCCGTTAGGCCAAGCACGGCGCCGAGGAAGTTGCGAGGGAGCAGGAGGTTCGGGAAGAAGAGCCGCAAGCTCACGCCGCTCACCAGCAACACCACAGCGGTATGGAGGCCGATGACCAGAGGCATCCAGGAGAGCAGTCGTTTGTAGTTCTCCCCACTCATGCCGAGCTCGATCGGTCCCGGAACGAGCGTCCGGCCCCGGCGTTGGCGCCAGGCGAGTACCGCGAGGAGCGTAATGCCGGCCGCAATGCCGACCGGAATCCAGGTACGCGACGTGAATATGGCGTCGAGCTGGACGGGATACCTGGCGTTGTCGACGAACCAGCGCTCGTGGAGCAATGTCATCGCGACTCTGTCATGCGTAAGCACTCCGCGTGCGTGACGTGGATGTCGTGCACGACCTCCGTGAGTGCGTCGAGCGCTGCATCATCCAGGCCGAAGCGGTGCGCAGAGCGGGTAGGCACTCGATCACTTGGACGAATCGAAGCCACGCGCGCCTCACGCTGTGGGAGTTCGCCCCAAGAGGTCGGGCCGTGGAAGTTCAGTTCGAAACAACGGAACGGCCACGCCAGCCGCGACCAGGGCAGCGCAGCCAAACACTATGAGCGCCGCGGTGAAGCCCCACGTCAGCGCCACCTGGAACAGCAGGCTCCCGACTCCAAAACCGGTGAATAGCGTGAAGGCCATGAGTCCCGTGGCCTGGCCGCGGTTCCCCGGTAAATCGGTGACGATGCCGGCGAGCAGCGGTTGGGTCAGATCATAGCCTAGCGAGAGGGTCACGATGGCGAGTTGTACGACGAGCAGCGTGAGCGGCGCGGCCAGGAGCAGTGCGCACACGGCGGTGAGTGCAATTCCGGCGGGAATGATCATCGAGCGACCGTGGCGATCCGCGAGGCGTCCGATGGTCGGTCCGAAAAGCAGACCGGGGATGCCATACCCGAGCAACGCGAGGCCGATGCCCACCTCGCCAAGGCCGAAACGCTGACGCAGGTACAAGCCCAGCCATGTGTATACTCCCGATTGTACGACAGCGTTGATCAACACGTAGGAGTAGGTGCGGCGCCCCCGACGGAGAGACAGCAGCGAGCCATAACCGCGAACGATTGCGGCCCACTGAGGCGCTGCTGGTTTAGGCAATCTCGGGATCGCCCCTATGGCAACTGCCACGATGCCCAGAAGGGCGGCGAGTGCAGCGACTGCGAGGAACAAGCCCTGCCATCCGACCACCGGTTCCATGAGCGCACCAACGGTGGCGCCGACCGCGGTGCCGCCGGCGATCGCCCCGAATAGCCAGCCCAGTGCCTGGCCACGTTTCTGAAACGGTACAACATCACCGATGAGCGTGAGGCTGATCGGCACGACACCGCTCGCCCCGATCCCGGTGGCGATCCGCCACAGCACGAATCCTGTGACACCGCTTGCCAATGCGGTGGCCGCCGTGAGGGCGATGAACAGCGTCAGCGACACGAGGATGACCGTGCGCCGTCCAAAGCGGTCCGACAGCGGACCCCACGCCAGCGTCGCCACCCCGTACGGAAGGAGGTAGGCCGGCACTGCAAGTCCGACCCAGGCAACGTCAGCGCGGAAGACATCGACCAGGCGCGGAATGAGCGGCGCGATCATGAATGCCTGGACCAACACCAGAAAGGCAATCGCACAGAGGATCGGCAGCATCCAGCGGGAGGACGCCGGTTGTGCTGATCCGCCCAACCGGGGTGACGGCGCGATCACGAGTTCGTGCGGTGTCGAGCATCGCATCCGGACCGGTCAGGATGCCGACGGCGTCCATGGCCGAGCGGCCCTGTAGCGCCGTGCAATCGTAAACGAGCCGCGACAACACCGGTGCGAGCTCGAGCCGATGGACGTGCTGCGGTCGGGCTCGAGAGCCGTGTTCCAATGCTCACTCCTGCAACGCGCGATGCACAAATGAAACGGCAATCGATCCTTCACCCACCGCCGATGCTACGCGCTTCACATTGCCCGCTCTGACATCGCCGACCGCGAATACTCCCGGCCTGCTGGTCTCGAGAAGATGCGGCTGGCGGGCGAGCGGCCAGCTCGACGCCGACAGATCCACGCTCGACAGATCGGTTCCTGTTTTGATGAATCCGCGTGAATCCAGACTGACGCACCCGTTCAGCCAGTTCGTGCTTGGCGCCGCTCCAGTCATCACGAACACGTACTGGATCGCACGACTCTCAGGTGGTGCGCCGTTGGTGCACCACTCGACTGTGTCGAGGTGCCCGTTGCCGCGCACTGCTGTTAGTTCGGTGTAGGGTCGCAACGTGATCGCCGGATTCTCTTCGATGCGGCGAATCAGGTAACGCGACATCGTGTCTGCGAGCCCCTTCGATCTGATCAGCACATGAACCATTCGTGCCGATTCCGCGAGAGACACCGCGGCCTGCCCCGCCGAGTTGCCGCCGCCGACAACGATCACTTCCTCGCCCTCGTAAAGCTGCGAATCGATGAACGACGCGCCGTAGTAGACACCTGCGCCTTCGAATCGCGTGATACCTTCCAGCGGCAACTTTCGGTACTCCGCACCAGTCGCAATGATAACCGTACGCGCAGGTATCCGCGGTCCGTTGTCAATCTCGACCGCGTACGTGTAATGACGCGCGCAATCCAGTCGAGTTGCGCCTTCGGCGATGATCAGCTCCGCGCCGAACTTCTGCGCTTGCGTATAGGCGCGTGACGCCAGCTCCTGCCCCGATATTCCGGACGGAAACCCGAGGTAGTTCTCGATCCTCGGACTGGAGCCAGCCTGCCCGCCTGGTGCCTTCGACTCGATCACGAGGACGTCGAGTCCCTCTGACGCGGCGTAGACGGCCGCAGCCAGACCCGCGGGCCCTGCACCCACGATGATGACATCCCTAACGTGTGTCTGCTCGATCGCCTCGTTGAAGCCGAGGCAGTCCGCTATCTCCCGATTGCTCGGATTCCGGAGGACGGAGGTGCCACGACAGATGAGAACCGGGAGGTCGTCTATCGTAAAACTGAAACGGTCAAGCATCTCCTGCATCCCTTCATCCCGGTCGGGATCTATCGCCGCGTACGGATGCGCATTCCGCGTCAGAAATTCTTTGATGCGAATAGTGTCCGCGGAATGATTTGACCCGACCAACACGACATCTCCAAGTCCGCCCGCCACCAACGCCGCTCGGCGTAGCAAAAACGCGCGAACGAAGATCTCGCTGAGCTCGGCATCGGTCTGTACGAGGGAAAGCAGGTCGTCGCGATCGAACTCGATGACATCCCCAGCGTCTCCAACCCGAAGCGTCGAAATCATCGGCCGGCCGGAAAGGATCGACACTTCGCCAGTGAATTGCCCTGGCGAAATGACTCTTACTGTGGTTTCGCCGTTGGAGCCAACCCGCACGACTTCGATGGTCGCGGTGATGACGACGAAGAAAAGCGCCGTCGGCTTTCCACTGGGGATCAAAACGTCGCCGTGCTCGACGCGCCGGACTCGCCCGCGCACGCGTACGCGGGCGATCTGCTCCTCGGTCAGTCGCGGGAAGATCTGTTCGGCCGCAGTCGCCATCGTCAATCCATTTCCTTCCTCTTTCTCGATCCCCGCCAATCAATAGGCGTCGACTGCGACGACAGCGTTGGCAGTTCGACCGCAACACGCTTCTGCAGATCGAGGCCGTTGAGGTCGGGCAGATTCACGTCAAGGACAAGGCCATGGGTATCTCTCCAATCCAAGGGAGCGGCGAATTTCTCAGGCCACTCGAAGTGCAGCATTAATCGCTCCAACAAGAGCCGTCTCGCTGAATGGCTTGAACAGGCACTCAAACGGCACCTTGTTCAATCGCCCGTGCGCGGGCGATATCATCTCGATGAGCGGTAACGAACACGATCGGGATCTCTTCTCCGCGACGCCTCAATTCCCGTTGGAGATCGAGACCCGACATGCCCGGCATGGCGATGTCGAGAATCAGACACCTGGTCTGCCCCAAGTGTTCGGACACCAGGAACTCTTCCGCCGACGAGAACGCTTGTACCGCACAGCCGCATTCCCTCAGTAAGTCAGGCAGCGACTCGCGCACGGACTCGTCATCGCCGACCACCGACACGAGTGAACGACTTGCCATCACGGATTCCTCACGATGTGGTCCGAGTGCGCCGCGGCACGCTTCCGCCAGACCACCGCCCGTATTTCGGTTTCTCGAGCGTCTTGCGTGACTGCAGGATACGCCAGTCTCCAGGCGAGCGCCCATCGTACCTTAGTGTCGATCCGCCGTTGGCCTGATCGCGGTATCGCGGGTCGCCACGACCGATACGATCGTGCAATGGATTCGCGTCCGCAGTTCTGGCATCTCTACGTCGCACCCGAAAGCAATTCGGGTGCGCGACGGAGGACTTCTCTTCACGACGACTTACTCAGAAGGAGCCGTTATGAGTCATCTCGATGCCACGCCGTACACCGCCGTGCCTGGTCACGAAGCCCCTCGGCCGGCTGGAGCTGAGCAGCGGTTGAGAGAACTTGGCATCGAGCTCCCTGCGCCGCCTGAGGCGTTCGGCACGTATGTCGAGGCAGTGCAAACGGGCAATCTGCTCTTTGTGAGCGGGATGCTTCCCACGGAAGGTCGAGCGGCAAAATTCATCGGACGTGTCGGCGCGGAGTTCGACGTCGAGGCGGGGCGCACAGCCGCTCGCTTGGCGGCGCTCAACGTCCTTGCCGTCGCGAGGCAGTATCTGGGTTCGCTCGACAAAGTGGCGCGGATCGTCCGGCTCGGCGTGTCGGTGGCCACGTCGGGGGATGTGCGCGATCAGCCGAAAGTCGCTGACGCCGCTTCGGAGGTGTTGCAAGACATCTTTGGAAAAGACAAGAACCCTTGTCGTTTGGTGTATGGCGTCGCAAGTCTTCCGCTCGGCGTCCCGGTCGAGCTGGAGGTCATTTTCGAGGTGGCGGGGTGAGAGCGTCGCCGTCACCGCCTAACGCCCGCGGCCCACATCGTTTCAACTGCCGGTCCACGCCTGACGAGGAACGTCCCGTGAAACACCCAACCTATTATCGCACGACACAGATAGATGGGCTCTCCATCTTTTACAGAGAGGCCGGTCCGACCGACGCACCAACGCTTCTCCTGCTGCACGGGCTTCCCTCTTCATCGCGGATGTTCGAGCCGCTGTTCGCCCGGCTCGGCGATCGCTATCACCTCATCGCCCCCGATTACCCGGGCTTCGGACACAGCGACTGGCCGGACCCGAGAACATTCGCCTATACGTTCGATCACTACACCGAGATCATGAATCACTTCACCGAAGTGCTCGGGCTCTCGCGCTACACGCTGTACATGCAGGACTACGGCGGCCCCGTGGGCTTTCGCATGGCCCTCGCCCATCCCGACCGGATCGAGGCGCTCATCGTCCAGGACGCTGTGGCGCACAACGAAGGGCTGGGGGCGAATTGGAAGGCGCGGCGGGCGTTTTGGGCCGATCGCGCCGCCAACGAAAGCACGCTTCGCATAAATCTTCTGTCGTTAGCGACGACGCGAACCCGCCATGTGGGGAACGATCCTAACGTCGAGCGCTACGATCCGGATCTCTGGACCGATGAATTTGCGTTTCTCATCCAGCCCGGCCAGGCCGACCTCCAGAGCGACCTCTTCTACGACTACCGCACGAACGTCGACGCGTACCCCACGTGGCAACGATGGATGCGCGAGACGCAGCCGCGCTTGGTGGTGATCTGGGGGAAGTATGACCTTTCGTTCGAGCTCTCGGAGCCGGAGGCGTACCGCCGGGATGTGCCTAACGCTCAAGTTCACGCGCTTGACGCCGGACATTTCGCGGTGGACACGGCCGCCGATGAGATCGCCGAATTGGTCCGGGACTTTGTCGGCGCGCCGGGTGGACGGTTGACGCCTGTCACACCGTCGGTGCGCGAGGAATAGAGAATGCAAACGCGGCGCCTGGACCATCATTCAACGTTGCCCAGAGTCGGCCGTGATGACTCTCGATGATGGAGCGACTGACCGATAACCCCATCCCATGCCGCCGCTCTCGGTTGTGTAGAACGCTTCGAACAGCTTGTCCGCGCTGCCGGCGTCGAAACCGACTCCCACATCGTGCACGGTCAGGCGCACCTGATCGCCTTCCGCAGAGTCCGACGGGTGATCCAGAGACCATCAGCACTACTATATGTATGATGTCAGGTGCATGTCCAGCCGCTACACAACGCGCGGTCCCCCACCGGCCAGTCTTCGGACGCTGGCGCCAGGAAAGCATTGCACAATTAGATTGTACACTATATCATTGATGCATGGCTGGCGGGTGATGACCGAGCGGCCTCGCGGGCACTGGGGGCGCCGGTCGACGGGGTTCCATCCGAGAACGGAGAAACGTATGAACACATCACATCGCACCGGCGCGGTCAAGCTGAATGACCTGCTGTGCTTCGACGTGTACTCGGCTGCGCGCGCTATCACCAGAGCCTACCGGCCGCTGCTCGCCACGCTGGGGCTCACGTATCCGCAGTACCTGGTGATGGTGGCGCTGTGGGAGTCGGCGCCGCGGACGGTGAAGGAGTTGGGCGAGAGTCTCGAACTCGACTCGGGCACGCTTTCGCCGCTGCTGAAGCGCCTTCAAGCATCGGGCTTGGTCACGCGCCAGCGTCGATTGGATGACGAGCGCACGGTGGAGGTCACTCCCACGGCGCGCGGTCGTGCCATGTCGCGCGCGGCGGAGAGGGTGCCGACCGAGATGGTGTCGTTGATGGGGATTTCCGCGGACGAGGGGCGGCGATTGCGTGCGCTCCTTGGCAAACTGACTGCGTCGCTGGACGACCATGCCGACGACGCGCCGGCCCTGACGGCGTAGACCAAGGAGACAGTAAATCTTGCCATATCAAATCATACGCAATTGCACATTGATTTATTTAGTTGTGTACAATATGTTGAAGGACGTTCAGTGATGGCGTCCGTTCACCACGGACTTCCCGCGTCGCGCGTGGCGCCACACTCTCGGTCCGGGAGGACCCATGCGCGTTCACCACTCTCTGCAAATCGTGACTGTTGTCACCACGTTCGCGGCGCTGGCCGCCTGTAGCTCCAACCGGCGCGTGAGGAACCAGCCCGATCCCGCCTACTCGACGGTCACTCTCCAATGGGACTCCGGACCGCTGGACCGATCGTACAACAGCGAGCGGGTCGACATGGAGGCACGGCACAATCAAGAGAACTCGTATCCGCGCGCCGACGAATCGTCGGATCAACGAGTGCGCCGACAGTCGAGCGAGACCCAGGATCTGGACCGCCGGTATGCGCAAGGGAAGGCCGCTCACGCCAAGACCATGCCGCCGTCGGATCAGGACCATCACGACAAGTCTCACCGGTAGCCGCCGAGGCAAGCGCACGCAGGCGGTGCGGCCGCAGGTGGGCGGAAGCGTGACGGCGACTTCGCATCCATTCAAGGATGCGGGGTCGCTTTTTGCTGCCGGAGATTGGGCTTAGGCCGGCTGGCGAACACATCCGGTAGGCTCGCGACACGACCATCGGCGCCGACATCGTGCTCCTCAACAGCGTCCTGAATTGGGGTATGCGGGTCGCGCTGCCCGATGGCTCGCGACTCGTCGAGTCGAACCCGATCCGTGGGTACGAGCGCCCGACCGCGCGATCGCAATGCACCCGGTCGGCGGCGACGTGCCGATCTTCGCCATGCCGTCGACCCCGAGCGACGCCCCCGCGCGGGTGTGGACCCGCCACCACGCGCGCGCGCTATGAAACCGTAGCAGGAACCGTAGCAGTTAGGCGGGGAGAAGCACCAAGCCCCACACCGCAACGCGATGCAGGGCTTGAGATTGTAGGAATCGGGACGGCGGGATTTGACCGGACTGTCGCAACCCGCAGGCGAAGCGACGACGGAAAGAATCTCGCCGGCACGACAAAGCCCCCGACCGTAAGGCCGGGGGCGAGTCGGGACGGCGGGATTTGAACCCGCGACCCCCTGAACCCCATTCAGGTGCGCTACCGGACTGCGCCACGTCCCGTCCGAACGCACTAGCCGCGCCACGGACTGATCGCCAATCTACTGGCACCCCCGCCCACATTCAACCGCGCCGAGATGGATGAGGACCCCACGTGAAGGCCACCGATTGGGAATTCCGGTACTGGGCAATGATCTTTGGACTGATCATCGGGATGCCCTTCTGGCTCTACTCAATTGACAGCCAGAATGTGACCGCGGCGCTGGCCAACTGGCTGGCGCCGCTGACGCACTCCGATCCAGCGCTCGTGACCCGCGTGATATTCCGGTTGGCCGCAGCACTGGGCGCGATGATGAGCCACCTCGGAGGTTTCGTTGCGGTGATTGCCATGGGCGTGTTCTGCTACCGGCTTATCCTCCGCGAAGAAAGCGAGCTCGGCACCGCACAGGGGGCGCCCTACGAGACATTTCGGGAGGCAGTGCCGCGACTGCTTCCTTCGCCTCGGACACAGATTCCCTCAGCAGGAGGGCGAGCAATATGGACCGACGGATTCAGGGCGGAAGCGTGGTATTGGGGCTTTGCCTTGTCGTTGGGCGTATTCACGGCGACGCTCGAAATCAAACCGTTTCTCATCGTCCTCGGCGTCAGTATCGCTCTGTTCTGGGTGCATTCGGCGAAGCACAAGACCGGGTGACGCAGCGGCGCCAGGCCGTGCTCGGTGTGCGCACGACGCCGCGGCCGATACCGCGTGCACCGCGTTCGCTTCCGCCCCGCAGCGCCATAACATAGACTTCGGCGTCGACTGTTGCGTACATGTTGGTGTACGGGGTAGGACCGTCCGAGTCGCCCTCATCATAGGCGGAGTGCATGAACATCGGTGTACCTCGAGAAATCCTTCCCGGCGAGCGCCGCGTCGCCATAGTCCCGGAGGTCGCGGGACGTCTGGTGAAGGCCGGAAGTACGGTGGCGGTCGAGACGGGGGCCGGCGAATCTGCCGGGTTTTCGGACGACGACTACCGAGCCGCGGGCGCGACGGTCGCCCCAACGGCAGCGGCTGCGCTCGCTGAGGCCGACGTAGTGCTCAAAGTGCGCCGCCCGACATTCAATAGCGCGCTCGGCCGACACGAGGTGGACTTCATCCGGCCAGGTGCCCTGCTCATCGCGCTCCTCGACCCGCGCGGCGACCAGGATGGCCTGCGGACCATCGCCAAACGCGGGGTCACGGCGGTATCCATGGAATTGGTGCCGCGCATCACCCGGGCACAGATGATGGATGCCCTTTCCTCACAGAGCACGGTGGCCGGCTACAAAGCAGCGCTCCTCGCGGCAAACACGGTGGGGCGCTTTTTTCCGCTCCTCATGACGGCGGCGGGCACGATCCGGCCGGCCAAAGTGCTGGTGATCGGCGCGGGCGTCGCCGGGCTGCAGGCGATCGCGACGGCGCACCGCCTGGGCGCGGTAGTGGAAGCGTTCGACACCCGGCCGGTGGTCAGGGAGCAGGTCCAATCGTTAGGCGCGAAGTTCGTGGAGCTGCCGGTGAGTGCCGATGAGGCGCAGGACGCCGGCGGCTACGCCAAGGAGTTGGCCGAGGAGCACATCGCACGAGAAAAGCAGCTCATCCACGAGCACGCGGCGGCGGCGGACGCGGTGATCACGACGGCGCTGGTGCCGGGCCGGCGGGCACCGGTGCTGATCACGGCCGACACGGTGCGGGCCATGCGCGCCGGGTCGGCGATCATCGATCTCGCCGCCGAGCAGGGCGGCAATTGCGAGCTGAGCCAGCCGGGGAAAACCGTCGTCGAGCACGGCGTGACGATCGTCGCGCCACTCAATCTGCCCAGTCAACTGGCCTACGACGCCAGCCAGATGTACGCGCGCAACGTCGCCGCGTTGCTCAAGCACTTCTCGCCTAACGGCACGGTCGAGCTCGATTTCAACGACGAGATCACAAAAGCGGTGGTGGTGACGGCGCAGGGCGAGATGCGCCTGGCGCCGCCGCCGGGCGTCTCGGGGCCGCCCAACGCGGCCAAGCGGGCCACGGAGGCCAAGGTATGACCCGGGAGTTCCTGCTGTCGACGCTGGTGGTGATCCTGGCCATCTTCACCGGCTACGAGGTCATCTCGCGCGTGCCGTCCATCCTGCACACGCCGCTCATGTCGGCCACCAATGCGGTGCACGGCATCGTGCTGTTGGGCGCGATGCTGGTGCTGGGCGCGGCGAACACGCCGCTGCTCCACGCGCTGGGCTTCGTCGCAGTCGTACTCGGCGCGGCCAACGTATTCGGCGGGTTCGTGGTCACCGACCGGATGCTCGAGATGTTCAAGAGAAGACCGGAGGGACCGAAGTGATCCTTGACGCGCGCACGGGCCTCATCGACGTCACCTACATCATCGCCATAGTCCTCCTCATCCTCGGTCTCAAGAAGCTCAGTTCCCCCGCCACCGCTCGCAACGGCAACCTCCTGGCCGCCGTAGGCGTGTTCCTCGCCCTGGGAATCACGCTGCTCGATCGCGACATCATGTCCTACGGCGAGCTGGCGTTGGGCATCGCGGTGGGCGGCGCTATCGGCATCGTGGCCGCGCGGCGCGTGCAGATGACCGCCATGCCGCAGATGGTGGGCCTGCTCAATGGGTTAGGCGGAGGGACGGCGGCGCTGGTGTCGCTGGCCGAATACCTCAGGTTGTCGAGCATCGCACCGGTGCGCGGCGGCGAAGCGGTGAGCGTCGTCCTCGGCACGGCCATCGGCGCGGTGTCGTTCACCGGCAGCGCCGTGGCGTTCGCCAAGTTGCAGGAGCTGCTGCCGGGGAAACCGGTGCAATTCATGATGCAGCGGGTGCTCAACGCGCTGCTGGTGGCGGCCATCGCCGTATTGGGGGCGATGATGGTGACCGGCAACGACACCGGCTCCACACCCTGGTTCGTGTTCGCGGTCGCCCTTGCGTTAGGCGCGCTGCTGGTGCTGCCGATCGGCGGCGGCGACATGCCGGTCGTGATCGCGACGTTGAATGCGCTCACCGGAATCGCGGCGGCGTTCACGGGATTGGTGTTGGACAACGAGATGCTGGTCGTGGCGGGAATTCTCGTGGGGGCGTCGGGCACCCTGCTCACGCTGCTCATGGGGAAGGCGATGAACCGGTCGTTGGGCAACGTGTTCTTCGGCGCATTCGGCGCGGGTGCCGCGGTAGCCGTCGGCGGCGCGCCGGGTGCCGCCGGCGCCCCAAAAACCGTTCGCCAAACGACGGCCGAAGACACGGCCGTCGCGCTCGCGTACGCGCGAAAAGTGGTGATCGGCCCCGGCTACGGATTGGCCGTGGCCGAGGGACAGCACGCGGTCCGCGAATTGGCGCAGGAGCTGGAGCGGCGGGGCGTGGACGTGAAGTTCGCCATCCATCCCGTGGCCGGCCGCATGCCGGGCCACATGAACGTGCTGCTCGCCGAGGCGAACATCCCGTACGACGAGCTGGTGGAGATGGACCAGATCAATGGCGACTTCGACAGCACCGACGTGGTGCTCGTGGTGGGAGCGAACGATGTGGTGAATCCCGCCGCACGCGAGGATCCGACGAGCCCGATCTACGGGATGCCGATCCTCGACGTGGACAAGGCGCGCAACGTCATCGTGCTCAAGCGCAGCATGGGCGCCGGCTTCGCCGGCATCGACAACGCGCTGTTCTATCGCGATCGAACGCGAATGTTGTTCGGGGACGCGAAGAAATCGCTGACGAGCCTCGTCGAAGCGCTCAGGAGCGTCTAGCCGGCCGCTCGACGCGCGACGGTGTTACGGCCCGGTCTGGCCTTCGATCCGGATGCCGGGGACGGATTGCGACGGGAGCACGAGATGGTGCGTCACGGGCTGCGCATCGCTCGACGCGACCTGGACGTCGGCGGAGGGCGTGGCGGTCTCGAGCTGGCACGTGAGCCCGGGCGGGATCGTGATGCCGGTTGGAAGGTGATCGACGTACGAGGTGCACGTTCCGTTCGGCGCAGCAGCAGTCACCGAACCCGAGCCCGTCGTCGATTGGAACGCACTGTCGCTGGTGGTGAGCGAGGCATCGACCAGGTCCTGGAAGATCAGCACCAGGGCGAGGGTATCGGCATGGTCGCCGCGCCAGGCAAGCACCGCGTACACCGAGTCCGATGGATGGCCTTCGACGTCGTCGCTCACCTCGTATCCACCCACCGCCGAATAGGTCGCGGCGTTTCCATCGATCGAGACCGACACGCTCTGCACGGGGGCGCCGAGGCCGAGGAGCGTGATCAGCGCCGAGAGTTGCGTGCTGCGCGCGCCCTGGTCGGGGCCTAACGCCACGAGCACGGAATCGAAGCGCGCCATGAGTTCGATGTTGCCGGTCGTCGTTGGGCGGGTGACCGAATCACTCGAGCAGGCCGCGAGCAAGGCGGCCACCATTGCCAGCGCGAGAAGCTGCGGCGCGGCGGCAAGACGTCGTGCGGGCATTCAGACCTCCGGTGAGTGGCGCCACGGGCGGCACCGGTGGGTGCCGGCCCCGTGAAGATAACCTGCGTCCTATCCCCTCCGTTCCTCCCGCTCCCCCCTCCCCCCTCCCCCCTCCCCCCCCCCGCCCAACGCGGCCCGTGCAATAGTTGAGCCCGGCAGTACGGGCGGTCACACAACCCGTCAGTACAGGAGCGCGAGAAGGTCGCCTTCGGAGACGCCCTGGAGGTACGTGGAGGCTTCGGCCTGTCGCAGCGCCTCGGCGAGCTCGGCGCGACGATATCGAACGCCGGTGAGCGCCCGCTCGAGATCCGCAATGTCGCGGCTGGAAAAGAAGTCGCCAAAGAAGCGGATCGACCGGATGAAGCCATCCTCGACCTGCAACCGCGCATCGACCTCGCCGATCGGGAAACGTCGCGTGCGTTGGAGGTTGAAGGGCGGCGACTCGCCGTAGTTCCACTCCCACGTGCGGTACTTGGCGTCGGCAAGTTCGCGAATGCGATCGCGGTCGGCGCCGGCGAATTCGTGCCTGGGCGCGGGAGCCGAACCGGGAAAGAGGCGCGCCAGCAGCGCGGCGCGAAACTCGTCCATGCCTAACGGCTGGCGCAGAAACTCCGAAATGTTGGCCACCCGGCTGCGAATCGATTGGATGCCCTTGGACTCCACCTTACCCGGCTTGGGACGCAAGGCGAGCGTGATGTCGTCCAGGTTGGAATCGAGGAGCAGCGTGCCGTGGCTGAACATCCGTTCGCCCCTCACCACTTGGGCGTTTCCCGAGACCTTGCGTCCCTGGACGACGATATCGTTGCGCCCTGTGAGCTCGGCGGGTACCTCGAGGTCGCGCAGCGCCTGGACCACCGGCCCGGTGAACTCTGCGTAGTTGTTGAATCGTTGGGGGGTGTAGCGTGTGATGAAGCTGAAGCTCAAGTTGCCGAGGTCGTGGTAGACCGCGCCGCCGCCACTGATGCGGCGCACGACGGCGATGTCACGCTCCTCTACGCGATCGCAGTTGATCTCTTCGATGGTGTTCTGGTGCTTCCCGATGATGATCGACGGCCGATTGACGTAGAAGAGCAGGTAGCTCTCCGAGAGGTCCAAATTGAGGAGCGCGTACTCTTCGAGCGCGAGATTGAGCGTCGGATCGGTGGAGCCATCGTTGTCGAGCAGTAGCATCTCAGCCAGGCCACGCGCCGTCCGCGGCCAACCGACCGACGAAGAATTCGCCGAACTCGGCGTAACGAGCGGAGACTTCATCGAAGCGCATGTCGGTGACCAGCTTCTTGAAATCGAGCGGGTCGCGCGCAAACAACGTCACTCCCCACTCCCACGCATCCAGGCCGATGGCGCCCGTGATCACTTGCACCACACGGCCGGCATAGCGTCGTCCAGTCAGGCCGTGGGCGTTCATCAACTGGCTGCGCTCCTCGAGCGACAGCGTGTACCAGTTGTCCGCCGCCGTCCGGCGCTTGGACATTGGGTAGAAGCAGACGTAGGGCATCTCCGCGGGACGCGTCGGATAGAGTCGGCGCTGAAGGTGCGGTGTGGCGAGCTCCGCCTCCACGCGTTGGGCGAGCGCGGCCCGATAGGCCTCGTCTCCCACTGCCCCGCCCCGCTCCTGGGCGTCCTTGGCCAGCCGTGCGGTGATGTGGTACAGACCGGCCTCGGCGATGCTCAGAAACGAGTATACGAGGGGGGAGCGGGCGAAGAGCGGTTCCGCGGCCAGCCGCTGTTGGGCGCTCCCGATGGCATCGAGCGTTGGGCGGAAGTGTATGACCATGACATCCGCGCGCGACCCAATGAGCGGCGCCACCGCCGTCCACCCGCCTTCGTCCGGACAGGCGATCTCGGCCAGCGCCGCTGTGGCACTCGCACGCGCCTGGGGGGGGGCGTCGGAGAGCACATCGTTCGGGGTCCGATAGATCTGGTGGAGCGCGTACCAACCTTCGAGAGTTTCCGGCGCGTGAGTCATGGGGGAAATCTAGCCTCGCGGGAGGGGTCGTGGTGCCCGCGGGAGAGCTGGGGTCCTTCGTAGCCGCCATCCGAGAAGCGGGCGCCGAGCTGTTTACGGAATGCCGACAGTCGCGAGCGCCTGGTGGGCCTGCCTCGAGCGGAGACTCCCTTCGTACCAGTGCGACGGACGCGGCACGCTCCATCTGCGGCCGTACTCTTTGCCTAACGCTGCGCGCAGGCGGGCGGATTCCTCGTCAGGCAGTGCGGCGAGCGCACGAACGATCGTCGGCACGGCGTTCGCGGAGAGCCCGCTCACGAGATACTGCTCATCGAGATGACCCGTGACGGTGAAGCGGGCGAGGTTCCGCCGCGCGATCCACGCCTGATGGTTCCAGTATGTCAATGCGATGAGCGCGACCACGCCGGCCAGGGCCACACGTCGAATCAGTCGACGGGTGTCGAGCGTGCCCCAGATCTCGACGCCGAGTGCGATCAGTGCCAGCGAGACGATCACCATGTACACCTTGGCGTAGAGTCGCGCGGCGGTATAGCCGTATGCACTCTCGTACAGCACCACGCGCCGGTACGCCGAATCGAGCAGGAGCTGCACGAAGAATACGAGCGCGAGCGCAGCCGCGCGCACGCGTCCTTCGCGATCACCGCGCGCGGCGTGGCTCTGGAGCCACAGGACGAGCAGCGTCGAGATCGACGCGGCCACTGTCAGCTCACCAAAGCCCTGGCGCGCATAGGTAGCGTACGTCACTCCGTTGCCGGCGACGGCGGCGATGTTGCCGAAAAAATACGAGACCTGCAACGCGAGAAACAGCGCGAAGAGCGCGCTCACCGAGCCCAGAATGGTGAGGCGTTCGGTGTCATTGAACTCGAGTCGCGGACGCTCGGTCGGTTTCGCGTCGGCCGGCTGCACGGGCCGGGCGGCGATGCCGTACGCGCCCAACGTGAGGGCGCCGAGCACCACGAAGCACACCAGGCGGGGCACCATCGTCGAGTGCTGCGCCAACTGGAGCGCGTAGACGCGTAGTCGCGCCATCACGGGGTCGGCGGCAGACAGGAGCAGTGCCAGCACTGCAACAATGGGCAGGGCGATGAGCGCGCCGCGGAGCATCCTCGCGTCGCGGCCGGACCGGGCGAGCGCAACGCCTTCGAGGAGGCGCCGCGACGACTCGCCCACGGCCCGCGCGGCGCCCTCGATCGGAGCAAGCGCGATGAACCGCGCGCCCACGCGGTGCAGCGGCGCGCCCGCAGCCAGCAGCATGGCGACGGCGAGCATGGTCGCGGTGCCTAACAGGATCACCGGATAGAAGTCGGCGTCCGCGGTGACCCCCGTGCCGAGCGCGAGCGCGCACGCGGCCGCGAGGAGGATGACCATCGCGGGTGTCAGGCGCGCCCGGGAATGCAGCACGACGTACGCCAAGCCTAACGCGGCAGCCAGCGTCCACAGTCCCCAGTTGATCCCCGGCGCGGCAAACACACAGACGGCGGCACCGAGCGCCGCGACGGCGACGGCGGGCGGCCAGATGAGCGCGGCATCGCGCGCGGCGGGCGAGATGGTGGCGCGCATGGTCACACCGCCTGGGCGGCGGGAATGGCGCCGAAGCGGCGTTCCCGATGATGAAAATCCGATACGGCGGCGGCGAGATCGATTGCCGCGAAGTCCGGCCACATCACGTCGCTGAACCAGAGCTCGGCGTAGGCGCACTCCCAGAGAAGAAAATCGCTCAGCCGGCGTTCGCCGCCCGTTCGAACGAGCAGGTCGACATCGGGCGCGGCGGCGGCGGGGCCGTGCGCCCCGGCGAGCGATTCGCTCAGCCGTTCGCGCGTGAGCTCGTGTCCGCTCGCGGCCATCAGGCGCGCGGCGTGGGCGATCGCATCGCGCGCCGAGTAGTCGATGGCCAGCCGCAGATGCAGCCTGGTGCCTAACGCAGTGGCCTCCTCGGCGGCCTCGATGCCGGCGCGCAGCGGAAGCGACAACCGGTCGCGGCGCCCGATCACCGACAGCCGGACGCCGTTCCTGGCGAGCCGCGACGACTCGACGCGCAGATAGACGCGAAAGAGTCGCATGAGCGCGCTGACCTCGCGCGGCGGGCGCTGCCAGTTGTCCGCGCTGAACGCGTAGAGCGTGAGCGTGCCGATCCCGAGGTTCGGCGCCGCTTCGACGACTCGGCGCACGGTATCGACCCCGTGCCGATGTCCGGCGGATCGCGGCAGGCCGCGCGCGGTCGCCCAGCGACCGTTGCCATCCATGATCATGGCCACGTGCAGGCCGGGGGTCGAGCTCAAAGTGCTTGGTCGCATAAAGTTAACGGAGAAAAAAAAATGACTACCGGTGAAGTGTGTCACGGGTCGCCCGGATGAGCGCTTCCATGTGGTCCAGATAACGTTGCAGCGCCTTGCGGCCGGCACCGGTGAGACGGTACTCGGTGCGCGGACGACGCCCCTCGAAGCGTTTGGTCACGGTGACGTACTGCGCGTCCTCCAGCTTGCGTGCGTGCACGCTGAGATTGCCGTCGGTGGTGCGCAGCAGTCCCTTGAGCTCGTTGAAGGTGAGCGACTCTTCGGCGGCGAGCGCGCTCACGATGCCCAATCGCATCCGGTGATGGATGAGCGTATCGAGCTCGTCAGAGTGCGCGCCGCCGGGCCCGTCCGCGCGGACCCGGGTCAGGACACTCTTCTTGTCGGCCGTGTCGCCAGTTGGGCGACGGCGGGGCGCCGCGCTGGAATCAGCCACCATACCTCCTCGCGATGATCACACCGAACACCACGTGCAGTCCACCGAATCCGGCGATCAGGAGCCAGGTACCCCAGGCGGCCGGTAGAAAGAGCGCCACGGCGCCGAGCAGCATGAACGTGGCGCCCATGACCGGGACCGCGCGCACCGAGAAGGTGCCGCCGGTCATGACGCCGGCTCCATAGAGCAGGAGCCAGAGTCCGGGCAGCGCCGTCGTGATGCCTAACCGCGCGCTGGCCACGGTGATGATCGCGCCGACGACGATCGGCGGCGCG
>JANWIF010000104.1 GCA_025450035.1 Gemmatimonadaceae bacterium | reverse complement strand
TTCTGCGTGGCATCTCCTTTCGCGCGCGACTCCTGCAGGGCGCGCGTCTCTCGACCCAACTGCTCTACGTGGTGGCAGCGCTCGTGATGATGCTGTTCTACCTCCTGGTGGACGGATGGAGATCGTGACGAACACAATATTCTCCATCTTCGGCGTGCCTGCGCCGCTGTCTCCGGTCGTCGCACTCGTGGCCGTCCTGTGTTTCGCCCCGGTCATGCCAGGGGCCGCGAACAAAACCAAGTCCTTCCTCACCGGGCGGCGAGGCGCGCCCGTTCTGCAGCTGTACTTCGACCTCTGGAAGTTGGTGCGGAAGGGTATGGTCTACAGCAGGACGACGACGTGGGTGTTTCGGGCCGCTCCAGTCGTAGTGCTCGCGTCACTCATCGCGGCGTTGCTGTTTTTGCCGCTCGATGGACGAAGCGCCCCCGCGCACTTCACCGGCGATCTGGTGGCGTTCGCCGCGCTGCTCGCGCTTGGGCGCTTCGCGCTCGTGCTCGCGGGGCTCGACACCGGCTCGAGCTTCGAGGGAATGGGCGCGAGCCGCGAGGTCACCGTGGCGACCTTTGCGGAGCCGGCCCTCTTCCTCTGCCTGATCGCACTCGTGCTGGCGACGGGAGAGTTGACCTTGAGCGGAATGCTCGGCGCGCCGCTCGCCACCGCGTGGCCACACGCGGCCGCGTCGTTGACGCTCGTTGGTCTGAGCCTGTTCGTCCTTCTCCTCGCCGAGAATTCCCGGGTGCCTGTGGACGACCCGGCAACCCATCTCGAGCTCACCATGATCCACGAGGTCATCGTGCTCGATCACAGCGGACCGGAACTGGCGCTTATCCTCTACGGCAGCGCACTCAAGCTCGCGCTGTTCGGCGCGCTCGTGGTGTGTCTGTTCGTGCCGAGACCCACCGTCGCTCCGGCCGCCGCGATCGCCATCCTGCTCGTGGGGCTCGTGCTGGTGGCAGTGGCCGTTGGCATCGTCGAGTCCGTGATGGCACGACTCCGCATGACGCGTATCCCGCAACTGCTCGTGGGCGCCGCATCGCTCGCGACGCTCGGGATCATCCTTTTGCTTCGCTGACCATTCCGACTCTGCTTACTCACGTCGCGATATCGACTCTCGCGCTCATCCGGGTCGTGCCGGCGATGTCGAGTCCTCAAGGGGCGCCCGCGCTCGTGCTTCTGCTCGTGATGCTGCTCGACTTCGCGGTGCTGGGCACGACCCGACTCAGCACCTGCATCCGCGCGGTGGCGCTGCAAGGCCTGCTGCTTGGAGCTCTGCCCCTGTTGCTCGCGTCGACGTTGTCTGCGCACGTGGTCGTGCTGGCGCTTGGGACCGTGGCGGTAAAGGCCATCGCGCTGCCGTGGTTGCTGCGTTGGGCCATTCGAGAGGCTTCGGTTCGCCGCGAGGTCGAGCCGCTGGTCGGATTCATCGCATCGCTCCTGCTCGGAGCCGTGGCTGTGGCACTCGCGTTCGCGGTCGCGGATCGGCTCCCGCTTCCCGAGCTTCGGACGGAGCTGCTCGTGCCCGTCTCGTTAGCAACCGTGATCATTGGGTTCATCGTCCTGATCACCCGGCGCAAGGCCGTCACGCAGGTGGTTGGCTACCTCATGCTGGAGAACGGCATCTATCTCTTCGGCCTTACGCAGGCGGAGAGCGTGCCATTCCTCCTCGAGCTGGGCGTGCTTCTCGACGTGTTCGTGGGAGTCTTCATCATGGGCATCGTGGTCTTTCACATCAATCGGGAGTTCGACTCGCTCGACTCCGCGCGTCTGACGGAGCTCTCCGACTGATGCGGCTTCTCCTGCTTTGCGCTCTGCCCCTCGTGACGGCGCTGCTCGCGGGCATCCTTCCCGGTGCGCGCTCCGGACGCGTCGCGTTCACGCGACTCGCGCTCCTCGCTGGAGTCGCGCTCGCACACGCTGCGCTCGTGGGGTCGCTCTGGGTGACACCCGCGCCGGCGATCCTCGGTGGATGGCTCGACGCCGACGCCCTCGGGCTCATCGTGCTCACCGTCGTGAGCGTGCTGTTCCTCGCCACCGCGATGTACACGGTCGGTTATCTGCAGCGCGAGACACCGCGCGGAGGTCGCCTCTTCGTGAGCGCGATGCTCATCTTTCTCGGGGCGACGACCGTGGTGTCGCTGAGCCAGCATCTCGCCATGCTTTGGGTGGGAATGGAGGCGACGACATTCGCGGTGGCGCCACTCATCTTTCACCGTCACGACCGCCGATCGCTCGAAGCGGTCTGGAAGTACCTTCTCATTTCGTCGGTCGGTATCGCCCTCGCGCTCCTTGGAACGTTCTTCCTCGTGAGCGCCCAGCCCGAGGGCTTGGGTCGACCGCTCATGCTGCCCGATCTTCTCGCCCACGCCGAAGCGCTTCACCCGGCGTGGCTCCGCGCAGCATTTCTCTTCCTCCTGGTTGGCTTCGGCACCAAGATGGGCCTCGCGCCGATGCACACTTGGAAGCCGGACACGTACGGCGAAGCCCCGAGTCTCGTGAGTGGGCTCATGGCTGGCGCGCTCACGAGTTGTGCGTTTCTGTGCGTCGCGCGTATCACCCAGGTCGTCATGGCCGCCGGTCTCGGCTCGTTCGCACAGCCCGTGTTGATCGGATTCGGATTGCTCTCGCTCTCGGTGGCGGCCGTCTTCGTGATCGGGCAGAGCGACGTGAAGCGGCTCCTCGCGTATTCCAGTGTCGAGCACATGGGACTCCTGGTGCTCGGACTCGGACTCGGGGGAGTCGGCGCGTATGGCAGCATGCTCCATGTGCTGAACAACGGGCTCGCCAAGGGATGGATGTTTCTGGTCGTGGGCAACGTGGTGCTGGCGACCGGCAGTTCCGCCGCCGCTGTGAATCGGGGACTCCTCCGGACGCTTCCCGTCTCCGGCACATTGCTCGTCTTGGGGCTTTTCGCAGTCACGGGCTCGCCGCCCTTCGGCCTGTTCCTCAGCGAGTTCACGATTCTGCGCGCGGCCGTCGCGGGTGGGCACATCTGGATTGCGGCCATCATGCTCCTCCTGCTTGCCGTGATTTTCGTCGGCATGGCGGTACTGATCCTGGAGATGGCGCTCGGGTCGCCCGAGCCGGGCACGGTTCCGGTGCGCGAGGGTGGCTGGCTCGTCGTCGGCCCAATCGCGCTCGCGGCTATCGTACTCATGCTGGGCGTGTACATCCCGGGCCCGTTGAACGACGCGCTGACGCGCGCCGCCGTCGCGTTAGGGGGCCGCGCGCCATGAGTTCCCGAAGCGGCTTCGATGCACTGGGCTTGCGAAACCGCCGGGCCATCCCGCTGGGCGCCGTGCCAACGGAGTCCATCGACGGATTCCGCGAGACCGTCGTCGGCGCGGTCGCTGCCGGCTGGAGGCTCGTGGCGTTCTTCGGATCGCCCGAGGATGCGGAGAGGACCCGCTTACTGGCGATCCTGGCCGACGATGCGCGCGGCGAGCTCGGTGCAACCAGCACCTTCGTGCACGACCGCTACCCGGCGCTCACTCCGGATTGTCCATCCGCGCACGCGTTCGAGCGCGAGATCGCGGAGCAGTGCGCGCTGCTCCCCGAAGGACACCCGTGGCTCAAGCCGTTGCGTCGACACCTGCCGGATCATCGTCCGGTGCGTCGGAGCGAAGTCGTCCTGGATCCGGATGTCTATCCCTTTTTCCGCGTTGAGGGCGAGGAGGTGCACGAGGTGGCCGTTGGACCGGTGCACGCGAGCATCATCGAGCCCGGACATTTTCGCTTTCAGGCCCACGGCGAACAAGTGCTGTTCCTCGAGATCATGCTCGGCTATCAGCATCGCGGCGTGGAGCGACTGCTCGAGACGGCCAATCCGGCGCGCGCGATGCTCGTGGCGGAATCAATCGCCGGCGACACCGTGATCGGTCACGCCGGCGCGCACTGTGGCGCGATCGAAGCGTTGGCGCGCAGTCGCAAGACGCCGCACGCGCAGGCGATTCGCGGAATTGCGCTGGAACTGGAGCGCATGGCCAATCACGTGGGCGACCTTGGGGCCATGAGTGGCGACGTCGCGTTTCAGCCGGCCGCGGCGTTCTTTGGCCGGATGCGCGGCGAGTGTCTCAACCTGCTCATGACCCTCTCGGGGAATCGCTTTGGCCGCGGGCTGGCGCGTCCCGGCGGCGTAGCGTTCGACCTGCCGCCGACGATGCGGAGCGAAATGCGTGGCCGCGTCGAGCGGCTGCGCGATGAGCTGGAGCCGGTGGCGGCGCTCCTGTTCGACAGCGCGTCTGTGCAGGCGCGCCTCGAGGGTGTGGGTGCGGTGTCCCCGAAGCAGTGTCTTGAGTTTGGGTTCGTGGGGCCGGTAGCACGCGCGTGCGAGGTCACGCGCGACGTGCGCCAGGATCACCCGTACGGCATCGTCCGATTCGCGCACATTCCCGTCGCAACCGCCTGGGCGGGCGATGCGCACGCGCGCGCGCTCGTGCGCTGGCATGAAGTGCGACGTTCCCTCGCCTTCGTGCTCGAGCAACTCGCGGCACTGCCTGCCGGAGCGCCCCGCGCCAGCTGTGGCGCACTCCACCCGGCCGAGCTCGTAGTCGCCATGCAAGAGGGGTGGAGGGGAGAGATCGCGCACGTGGTTCTCACGAACGATCAGGGAGCGATTCGCCGCCACAAGGTGATCGATCCATCCTTCCACAACTGGACCGCCGTGGCACTCGCGGTGCCTGGCAACCAGATCTCGGACTTCCCGCTTTGCAACAAGAGCTTCAATCTCTCGTATGCCGGCCATGATCTCTGACATCGTCCGTACCGCGCTCTCTGGCGACTCGACGTCTCCGACGATGAGAGGGCATCGTGTTTGAGTTCCTTCGGACGCGGCGGCAACAGGGAATCCGGACGTCGCCGTTTCCGCACGGTGGTGTCGACTTCCCGGCGCGCTTCCGTGGGCTTCCCATGCTCGACGCCGTTCATTGCGCCGAGCAGAATGAGTCGCCATCGGCGCTCGTCACGGCGACGAGCGATGGCCAACCGGCGATCGACGTCGGCGCGTGTCTCTTCAGTCCCGAGGAGGCAACCTGCGGTCCCGCCGGAACCGTCTCGTTCACGCGCGATTATCGAATGGCGAGCTCCAGCAGGGATGGGCTCGTGTCGACGACTGGGGAGGTCGAGCTTGCGCGCGCCCTCGACGCGCAAATGAAATCGTTGTTCGGTCGCTCCCTGCGACTTCGCTCGGTCAACGCCGGGAGCTGCGGCGGTTGCGAGGCGGAGCTCGTAGCGCTCGGCAACGTCGTCTTCGACCTCGCGCGATTCGGCGTGCAGTTCGTAGCATCGCCGCGCCACGCCGACGGGATCATCGTCACTGGCGCGGTGAGCCGGAACATGCGCGTTGCGCTCCAGAAGACCTACGACGCCATGCCGGCGCCACGCCTCGTGATCGCGGTGGGCGCGTGCGCCATTTCCGGCGGGCCGTTCCGCGGCAGTGATGCGGTCGAAAATGGGCTGTCATCCGCGTGGCCCGTCGACCTCTACATCCCCGGTTGCCCGCCTCACCCCCTCACGATGCTGGACGGGCTGCTTCGACTGCTGGATCGGCTGCCGACCGACCGCCGTCCCGAGCCGCGTGCACCGTCGGAGCCCGCTGGCTCGAGCCACCGGCGGCTGTAAGTGAGTAGTCCGCCTCGTTAGTGGATCTGCTGTCGTTCCAAACTTTACTCCATTCGCCCGGAACCGTTGCGTGCGATGAATTCCGGCACCCCGTTACGAAGTGAGCAAGGTGCCTCGGAGGTGAGAGTGCTCGATGATACCCCTCACGCCACTGCATACTGCTGCGTCACGTCCCTTTCCGCCCCCTTCACCACCAACTTAAACTCGTCCGGCTTGAGCAACGGATCATCCCGCAGCTCCAACCCGAACCCCACCGCCTTCTCCAGTTTCCGGGCCAGGTCCCGCTCGTGCTCCAACACGTACATCGCCGTGTCCGGATGCAGCCTAACCACAAGATTGTCCTTTTTCCCCTCCACCGCAATCCTCTTGATCGACCGCTCCAGCCGTCTAACGGTACTCTCCGGCGTAAACACCCGCCCCGTCCCCCCACACGTCGGACATGCCTCGGTCATGTTCTGATAGTGACTCGCCCGCACCCGCTGCCGAGTCATCTCGATCAAGCCTAACTCACTGACCGCGAACGCTTTCGTGCGGGCCCGGTCGCGCGTGAGATGCGTGCGCAGTTCCTGGAGAATCTTGTCGCGGTTGGCCTTGGTCTCCATGTCGATGAAGTCGCAGACGATGATCCCGCCGATGTCCCGCAGCCTCAGCTGTCGCGCCACCTCCCGCGCCGCCTCGGTGTTGGTCTTGAAGATGGTCTTCTCCGGATCCTTCTTGCCGGTATAACGACCAGAGTTCACGTCCACCGACACCAGCGCCTCGGTCTGCTCGATGATCAGATACCCGCCGGATGGCAGATCACACCGCCGCTTGAACAGATCGCGAATCTCGGGCTCGATCTCGGCCTTGTCGAAGATCGGCACCTGGTCGTCATACTGCTTCACCCGATCGATCAGCTCGGGGGCGATGCCCTTGAGATACTCGGTGATCTCGTTGTAGATCTGCTTGGAGTCGACCACGAGCGAGTCGACCTTGGTGCTGAACAGGTCGCGCGTTAGGCCGCGGGTGAGGCTGGTCTCGCGATGCACGAGCGCGGGCGCACGCAGAAAGGTGGTCTTGCGCTTGATGCGCTTCCACTGCGTCATGAGGGTGTTGAGTTCGCGCTTGAACGTCTCCTGGGTGACGTCCTCACCCACGGTGCGCACAATCACGCCGCCGGAATCGGCGGGCAGCACGCCCTGCATCTGCTCGCGCAATCGCTGGCGCTCGGCGCGCTCGCCAATCTTACGGCTCACGCCGACGCGCGACGCGAAGGGCATGTACACCAGGAACCGGCCGGCGAGCGATACCTGCGCGGTGACGCGCGGGCCCTTGGTGCTGATGGGCTCCTTGGACACCTGGACGACGACGTCCTGCCCACGCTTCAGGAGATCCTGGATGGGCGGCGCCTTCACACGCCGGCGGCGGCCGCCGCCGTTACCGTTGGCCTCGTCGTCGTCCTCGGTCTCATCGTCCTCGGCGTCGTCGTCCCGCTCGTCCGATTCGGACTCGGGAAATACGAGGTCGCTGGCGTGGAGGAACGCGCTCTTCTCGGTTCCAATGTCGACGAACGCTGCCTGAATGCCGGGCAGTACGGCTTCGACTTTCCCCAGATAGATGTCCCCGACCATGCGGCGGTTGTCGGGGCGGTCGATCATCAACTCGACGAGCTGATCATCCTCCAGGATGGCGACGCGGGTCTCTCGTGGACTCGCGTTGATCAAAATTTCTCGCTTCATGCAATGGCGCGGCCCATCCGCCGGATGGCGACCCGGCATGCAACGGTAGGCTGCGTCTCAGGGAAGTGTGATCGCGCACCGGCCCCGTGGGCACGACGATTGGGCTGAGGGCCCCCGCCGCGGACGGAACGACCGTCACACGGGTGACCGTCCACGCGTATCCGGCCTCGACACCGAGCATCATCGACGCGCCGGCCGCAATGGCGAGCGCGAAGAGTGTGTGCGCGAGGATCCGTCCGAATCGCGTGCGGTCGATCGTTAGCATGGGCTGCGGTTCGCGCGGGATGCGGGCGACGACTACACGTCCTTCGCGCCGACACCCCGGGGGGTACCTGACACGCACCCTGGGTCGCGGGTCGCCCGACCGGGTGCGCGCATAGGAAACTGGGATGGACTGCTTCAGTCCGTACGTAAAGTATACGGCGCGTTCGGCGTCGGGCGCAACTGGCGGAAATGCGAAGGTTCTAATCGCCAGCGCCGATGAGGTGACGCGCAATCACGATGCGTTGGATCTCGGACGTCCCTTCCCCGATCTCGCAGATCTTGGCATCGCGCATCATTCGCTCCACCGGATAATCCTTGGTATAACCGTAGCCGCCGTGGATCTGCACGGCCTTGATAGTGGCGCGCATGGCGAGCTCGGAACAGAACAGCTTGGCCATCGCGGCCTCCTTGCCGAACGGGCGGCCGGCCTGGGAGAGCGAGGCGGCGTAATACACGAGATGACGACCGGCTTCGATCTCGGTGGCCATGTCGGACAACTGAAACTGCACGCCCTGGAACGAGGCGATGGGCTGTCCGAACTGATGCCGCACGCTCGCATAGGCGAGCGCCTGCTCGAACGCGCCTTCGGCGATGCCGAGCGACAGCGCGGCGATACCGATCCGTCCGGAGTCCAGCGTCCGCATGAAATTGATGAACCCCTGCCCTTCTTCGCCTAACAGATTGTCCACGGGGACTTCGACGTCCTGGAACAGCAGCTCGCGGGTGTCCGAGGCCCGCCAGCCGAGCTTGTCTTCCTTCTTGCCGGCGGTGAACCCGGGCATGTCGGGGAGCGAGGGCTCGTGTCCGATACCCGTTAGGCGGGCGGCCTCGAGATCGGTGGTGTGTTTGGTGAGGATGAACGACGAGAGTCCGTGCGAGCCGGCGGACGGGTCGGTGACGGCGGTGACGACGAAGCTCTCGCCCACGCCGCCGTGCGTGATGAACCGCTTGGAGCCGTTGAGCACGTAGTGGCTGCCGCGGCGGACGGCGCGCGTCTGCGTGCCGCCGGCGTCGCTCCCGGCGGACTCTTCGGTGAGGCCAAAGCCGCCCAACACGCGGCCGGCGGCGAGCAGGGGGACGTACCGCTCGCGCTGCGCGGGGGTGCCGAAATGGACGATGGGCGACGTGCCTAACGTGGTATGCGCCGAGATGGTGATGGCGTGCGACGCATCCACCTTGGCCATCTCGTGGATGGCGATGATGTAGCTGGTGTAATCCATGCCGGCACCGCCTAACGCTTCGGGCCACGGCACACCGAGCAGGCCGAGGTCGCCCATCTTCTTCACGTTCTCCCAGGGGAACTCGGCTTTGGCATCGAACGCGGCGGCTACGGGGGCTACCTCGGTGCGGGCGAACTCGCGCACCATGTCGCGCACGGCGAGGTGCTGGTCGGTGAAATATGGAAAGTCGGTCATGATGGAGCCGTTTGAGGGTCGACGGCACGGCGGATCACCGCGAGAAACCGATCGCCGTAGCGGTCGAGCTTGGCGGGACCGACACCGTGCACGTTGGCCAGTAAGTCCGGAGAATCGGGGCGCCGAACGGCCATTTCGAGCAGCGTTCGGTCCGGGAAAATGCAGTACGATGGGACGTGCTCTGCGCGGGCCAGCTCGGTGCGCAGCACGCGCAAGGCGCCGATGAGCGCGACGTCGGCGGGGCCAAGCTCGGGGAGCTCGTCGGCGACGTCGGCGGTACGGACGGCGGCGCGTGTGCGCTGCGGCTTGGGCACCGGTGCCGGAGCGGGTGCGGGCGCGGGCGCGGCGCGCGCATCGTCGCCGCGCACACGGCGGCGCACACGCGGCGTGTCGCTCGCACCGCGCGATGGAGTGGTCGGGCGATCGGCCACGTGCGTGCCCAGGCACACGTCGCATCCATCGCACGTTGGGCGAGCGGCGGGGTCGCCGAAATATCGGAGCACGAACGCCCGGCGGCAGGTCTTGGCATACGCATACCGCTGCATCGCGTCCAACTTGGACAACTCGGCGCGCCGCCTGCGGTCCAGTCCCTCCCAGTCCACGGCGAACCGCGTGAGCGGGGCAGCGACATCGGCGAGCCGCAGGCCGCCACCGGTGCCATGCCAGACCACGAACTGCCGTTCCTCGAGACTCTCCAACAGAGTCTTCACCCCCATCGCGCCGCCGAATCCGGGGGGCAACCCTTCCGGTTCCACAGGAATGCCGTCGTACAGCCGCTTGCCGGCGCCGCGCCACAGCTCGCGCAGCAGGCCGCGCTCCGCCTCATTGCCGTCGCCTAACTCCGCGCGGATGCGGGCGGGCGTGGCGAGCAGCCGCACCCACACGCTGCCTAACGACACGGGCTCGGCGCGAACGGCATCCACCTGGCCGAGCAGGCGCAGGGCCGATTCCACCTCGCGCTCCTTCACCGCGCCGTCGGAGCGCGCGGCCAACTCGGATGGGCTCACCGGCGCGACTCCGGTCCGGTCGGCCGCGCGACGGAGCAGCTCGTAGACCCGCTCCACGATGACACGCTCGGGATAGGCGCTCTTGATGAAATACTCGTGGGTGAATCGATCCTGGAACGCGTGGAGTAGCACGCAGTCCGATGGGAGGCCATCTCGGCCCGCTCGGCCGGCCTCCTGATAGTAGGCTTCGAGAGTGCCGGGCATGGCATGGTGCACTACCAATCGCACATTCGGCTTGTCGATTCCCATACCGAACGCGTTGGTGGCGACGATGGCCCGGACCTGCTCGTGCATGAATGCTTCCTGCACCTCGTGCCGGTGGTCGTCGTCCAGGCCGGCGTGGTAGGCGACGGCGTTGATGCGCGAGCGCTGGAGTGTTTGCGCGATCCGCTCCACGGCGCGTCTGGTAGACGCGTACACCACGGCCAGTCCCTGGTGGTCGCGGAGCGAGCGCACGAGCGCGTCATCCTTGTCGCGATCGGTGCGCGTGCGCACCACGTGATAGCGCAAGTTCCGGCGGTCGAAACCGGTGACGATGATTTCGGGCTGCTTGAGCCTTAACTGGCGAACGATGTCGCGGCGAACTTCCGGCGTGGCTGTAGCGGTGAGGGCTATAGTGGGCGGCGCGCCGAGTCGATCGCGCACCTGGCCGACGCGCAGATAGCTGGGACGGAAGTCGTGTCCCCATTCGCTGATGCAGTGCGCTTCGTCGACGGCCAGCAGCGAGATGCCGATAGCGCGCAGCCGGTCGGCGGTGGTGCCCACGTCGAACCGCTCCGGGGCGACGTAGAGCAGCTTGAGCGTGCCGCGTTCGGCGCGGGCGAGGCGGTCGGATACTTCGCTTGACGAGAGCGTGGAATTGATGAACGCCGCCGGGAGGCCGCGGGCCTCGAGCGCATCCACCTGGTCTTTCATGAGCGAGATGAGGGGCGAGATGACCAGCGTGAGGTGTGGCAGCAGGAGCGCCGGCACCTGGTAGCAGATGGATTTTCCGCCGCCGGTGGGCAGGACGACTAACGTGTCGCGTCCCGCGCCGACGGACGCCACCGCCCTGCCCTGCCCGGGGCGGAAATCGGCGAACCCGAAGTGTTGGCGGAGGGCCGCGCGCGCCTGTTCTTCCGAGAACGAATTGGTCATTGCCGCAGCATACTCCGACACCGGGCCGACGGCGACATCATTGTGCGGCACGGCGTACCGTCATACGGCACGCGCGAAGTGGCCGCGTGTGAACCGCGAGCCGACGAGCGCCCGGACCTCGCCTAACGGAGGCGGCGAGCCATCGGCCAGGGCGGCAAGGGCGTCGCGATAGCGTGCGACCAGGTCGTAGACCGGGTCGCCGGGCACGTTGAACAGCAGCCGGTAGCCGCGAATGCCGGACCGCCAGAGTTGGGGCAGGAACTCGGATCCCTCAATGGGTCGCGAATGCAGCAGGCGATTGCGGCAGGCGGCGTCGGTGGCCACCGGGAAGCTGTAGCCGGCGGGATCGGTGAGCTCGACCAACGGGTGCTTCTGCACGCACAGATCGCGGCACGTGGTAGGCTGGCGATCGAACGCGGCCGAGAGCACGCAGTGCTCGATGGTCATGCCCTCGGGGCGTCCGTAGACCACCACGTCCAGGCCGCGTCCGGACCAGGGGGCCGCGACATCGGCGATCTCGCTGGTGGTGAGCTCGACGGACAGCACGATGCGGCGGGCACCATGGTGGAACAGTTGGGCGGCGCTGTGTTGGTTGAAGCAGTTGACGGCGTAGTCCGCGACGACATCGCGTCCTTGTTGGGCGAGCGCGGCCATGAGGCCGAGGTGTCCGGTGAGGATCGGCAGGCCGAGTCGGAGCCACTTGTCGACGCCGCGTCGTTCTTCGGGGCGTACGATGGTGGGTGTGCGGAGGCGGAGCGTGACGCCGCGGGCGTTCAGCACGTCGTGCAGCGCTTGTACGCGAGCGCGCGGCGGCACCGGATGCCTGAGGAACGGGTCGAAGGCGATTTCGGTGGCGCCCGCGTCGGCGGCGGCGTGGGCATCTTCCACCGTGTAGACATCGGCGGCGAGCACGACCGGCGCCGGCGCCGGGGCCGGGGCAGCGGCGGGCCGCGGGCTGGCGTTAGGCAGGTCGGCGATGGCGGCGTCGATGCTGGCGCGTCGCGCGGCGTGTTCCGCCTCGCGCGACCAATCGCGGCGCTGCATCAGGTCGGCCACGGCGCGCTGGCGGAGTCCGTTCAGCTCTCGCACGGGGGCGAAGAGGCCGGGCGCGAGCGCGGCGTCGTCGATCACGCCGAGTGCGAACGGCGTTTCGCCTAACCGCCCGAGCTGTTCGCGGAGTTGGGCCTGGTCGAGGGCGTGTGTGCGGGCGGGCGTAAGCGGGACGTCGCCGCGCACGCGGGTGCTGTCGCTGCCGGCGGTGAATAGCACGTCGAGCGGCGCGCCGGCGGCGCCGAACACGCGGACGTCCAGCCGGGTGCGGCGCGGCCGGCCGGGCCCGGCGAGCGCCGAGTAACTCTCCCGGGCGCGGGCCAGCAGCGCCGCGTGCGCGGTCCGCACCACCGTGAATCCCGCCGGGACGCGCGTGTGCGTGCTCACGGCTTGGCGCGTGAGGCCGTCGCGGCCGGCGATCGTGCGCACCTCCACGATCGTGAAGCCCGTGGTCTCGCCGGTCGTGCCGTTAGGCGGGCGAAACGCCACGCCGTCGCCGGGTTCCAGCGGCGACGAGACCACGACAATGAGCGCGCCCCGATCATGCCCGACGACGACGCCTAACGCCGCGCCGTAGTTGTCCGCGTGATCGCGGGTGACGTAGTCGCGGCCGGCGCGGCCGCCATACATGCCGCCGGTAAATCCACGACTGTAAATCTGGACGAGATCGCGCTGCTCGACGTCGCTCGGCGCGGCCGGCTCGCCGCGCGCCACGCGCTCCAGCGAGCCCCGGTACGTGCGCGTGACCGTGGCGACGTACTCCGGACGCTTCTTGCGCCCCTCGATCTTGAGCGTATGCACGCCCGCGCGCGCGATGTCGTCGAGATGTTCGTGCGCCGCAAGGTCGCGAGCCGAAATCAGGAACCCCGAGTCGAGCGTCTCACCCGTCGCGACATCGGTGAGCGTGTAGCCCTTACGGCACGACTGCGCGCACGACCCGCGGTTGGCGCTGCGCTCGGAGATCATGCCCGACATGAGACACTGCCCCGAATACGAGATGCACAGCGCGCCGTGGATGAACGTCTCGAGCAGCAGGTCCGGGACCGCCGTGTGGATGGCATGGATGTCATCCAGCGTGTTCTCGCGGGCCAACACGACACGCTGCAACCCCAGGTCACGCAGCAACGCCGCGCCGTCCTCGTCGTGTACAGTGAGCTGCGTTGAGCCGTGCAGCTCGATCCCCGGGTAAACGCGTTGGGCGAGGTGCACCAGACCGATGTCCTGCACGATCACCGCATCGATTCCGCGGTCGAGACACTCGCCCAACAACGTCAGCGCGTCGGCCACCGCGGAAGGTTTAAGCAGCGTGTTGAGCGTGAGGTAGATGCGCTTGCCACGCGAGCGCGCCAGGCGGCAGGCTTCCTCCAGGTCGTCCAGCGTGAGCTGGGCGCCTTCATCGCGGGCGTTGAAGCGCTCGGCGCCCAGATAGACCGCGTCCGCTCCGTTGGCCAGCGCCGCGCGCACGGCATCGAGGGAGCCGGCGGGCGCAAGGAGTTCCGGGACGTGGACCATGCGGAGGAAGCTAACTCCCAGACGGGGTCAACTGGAGGGTGGTGGTTGGTGGTTGGTGGTTGGTGGCTGCCGATCACGCCCGGGGTCGCGCTCCACCGCTAGGGTCGCGCCAGCGGTCGTACATCTGGCGGTAGATCCGTTCCATGTTTCGCGCGAACCCCTTCGTGTCGCAGACACTCGAGTGGCGCAAGCGCTCACGCATCTCGCGCCGCACGCTGGCGAGGCGATCTGGCGTCGCCGGCGACCGGGCCAGGTCGATGGCGAGCGACACGAATGCGTTGACATCCGCGGCCAGGAATTCGCCGAGTCCGGCCGCTCGCAAGATCGATGCGCTGGTGCGCGATGCCCACCGGTCGCCGCGGAACGCAACCACGGGCACACCTTGCCAGATCGCTTCGGTGGTGGTCGTCCCGCCGTTGTAGGGAAAGGTGTCGAGCGCGATGTCGATCTGGCCATAGGTCCGGAGGAATTCTACGTGCTCGACCGGACCCAGCAGGTGAACGCGCTCCGGCGCGATGCCGTGCTGATCGAGTTCGGCGTGCAGCACGCGGCGCGTACCTGGCGATGCGAGCCCGGCGTTTCTGAGCACGAGTGTGCTGTCGGGCGCCGCGTCGAGAATCGCGCTCCACGCGGCAATCACCTCGCTCGTGATCTTGTACTGCGATGCCAGACAACCGAACGTGATCGGCCCGCCCATCGCGCACGGCGCGCTCGACACGTCGGGCACCGGGTAGCTCACATCAAACGTGAGATAGCTCCCCGGTACGCGGACAATCGTCTCGCAATAGTATTGCTCCTCCTCGGGGGGGATCACCTCATCGTCGCCGATCAGGTAATCGAAGGACGGCATGCCGGTCGTCGCAAACATGTTGAACCAGCCCACGACCACCGGCGCGGGCCGCAGTTGAAAGAGCGGCAGTCGATTCGGCTTGCTGTAGCCATTCAGGTCCACGAGCACGTCGATTCCGCAGCGCTCGATCTTCCCGGCCACGTCGTCGTTGGACCGATCAGCGATCTCGTGCACGTGGTCGCCATCCTGTGGATGGTAGCCATCGCGGAGGCTCGCTGCAGGCGAATCAGCGAACAGATGAATCTCGAACTGGCGGCGGTCGTGATGATTGATGAGCGCCCACACCGGTTTCATCCAGTTCGGCCGGTGGAAGAACGACGAGACGTAGCCGATGCGCAGCCGTTGGGCGTCCGGCCGCATGCGCCCGGCGAATCTGCGGGCCGGCGCAGCCGGCGGAAGATCGTGTTCGACCCAGGATCGGCGGGCCTCGAGAACGGTATGGTTGTCGGCCTCCGAGCTGCCGGGGATGACGACCGCTAGCGTTAGGCGCGGCAGTTCCGGGTGCGGGCCGGCCGCCGCGCGCCGGAAGTGGTGCACGGCGTCGTTCACGTGTCCGAGCTCGAACAGCGCGCGTCCGAGATTGTGTTCGGCCTCGGGCCACGGCGCGGCGAGCTCAAGCGCCTTCGTGAAGCACGCGGCGGCCGCGGCGTACTCGGTGCGCTGCGTTTCGGCCCAGCCGTGGCTGTACCAGGCCCTCGCCATCCGCGGATCGCATTGCAGGGCCCGCCGGTATTCCGTGATCGCGCCTTCGAGCTGCCCAACGCCTAACCGTGCGTCGCCGAGGTCGCAGTGCAGGCCGGCGTCGTCCGGGAGGAGCGATGCGGCTCGTTCCAGCGCCACCGCCGCCTCGGCGCTCCGCTGCGACGCCTGCAGCGTTTGGCCTAACGCAGCGAGCGCGTGGGCGTGCTGCGGGGCGCCCTGCAGCGCGCGCCGGAAGGAGTCCAGGGCGTCGTCCGCGGCTCCCGTGGCGCGTTGGGCATTACCGAGGTTGTACAGCGCGTCCGGGTCGCCGGGTGCGAGCGCCAGCCCTTGGCGGTACGCCGCGATCGCCTCATCCACGCGGCCCTGCTGGTTTCGGAGCACGCCGAGATTCACGAACGACTCGCACGTTGGCTCGAGCACGATGGCGCGTTCAAAACTCTCGCCGGCAGCCGGTCGGTCACCGGCAGCCATGCGCACCAAGCCGAGCATGTTGTGGTAGCGGGATTCATCGGGCGAGATCGATGTCGCCCGACGGATCAACTCCGCCGCACGGTCATGCTCGCCGGTTTGATACGCCACCACGCCAAGCAAATACAGCGCCTCGGCGTGGTGAGGGTTCACGGCCAGGAGTTCACGGTACGATGCGGCTGCCTCCGGCAACCGCCCGGCACGATGATCTCGTTGCGCCCGCTGCAGTAGTTCATGTTCGGCAGTCACCAATACCGCATCTCCTGGCATTTCATATGGCGGGTCGCGGGTCCGCTATTCTTTCTCCGCTTTTTCGACGTCCAGCCGGCCGCGCATCCCCAACGCGGCGTGGGGATCGCACTGAAAGTAGTACTGTCCGGGCGCGAATGTGACCTTCACATCGAACGTCTGCCCGGGCAGTTGCAGCAGGTCGCTCGCCTTGGGGAGGCCGGCTTTGCCAGGGTTCGAGTCGGGGAGAAAATCCACGTTGTGGACGCCCTGTGTGAGCGTATATCGGATCACATCGCCCTGGTGCGCCTCCAGCTTCTTGGGCTTGAAGTAGTTGCCGGTCTCGTCGGTAATGAGCTCGACGGTGATCACCTTGCCGCCCGCATCGGGCGTCTGCGGACCGGCGGGCGTTTCGGCGGCAGGGGCGGGCGGTGGGGAAGCTGACGTCGCGGCACTCTCACCGCCGGCGGGCGGCTTTCCGCCACCGCACGCGACGAGCAGCGCCGCGGCGCCAAGGGCAACGGCGGAGGCGGATCGTTGAATGTGCATTGCCTGGGTTCCTCGCATCGAGTGGTGAACGGCCGCCGCGAGTCGGCGGCCTAACTGACTGGCGGCGCGCATCAAAAATCCTTCCGCCGGAAGGTGCGCGCGCCGAGGAGCGCGGGCACGGCGATCCAGCCAAGGAGTGCCGCGGCGGCGACGGCCATGCCGCTGCCAGTGCCGAAAAACTGCTTGAACACCGCGCCCGTGTACCCCATGAGCGCGGAGATGTCGAACCGTAGGAGCAACACGATGCGTCCCAGGTCGATCGGGTTGGCGACCATGAGGGCGAGCATCGGGCGCTCCAACGGATAATTTGCGAACATCGTCGCCAGTACGAGCACGAGCGCGTCATAGACGATGGCCATCACGGCCCACGCGGCGATCGCGATGCCCAACCCTTTGACGCGGTCGTCGCAGCGCAGTGCGATGACGAACGCCAGACCCGTGAACGCGAAGGTGAGCGCGACGCCGACGGCGAGCAACGCGAGGAGTGTCCCTCCGTTAGCCCCATTGAGCGGCCGCGCCGCGAACGGGATGCCGACCCCGGCCACGAATCCGCCCGACAGTGGCAGCGTGAGGCCGAGGTAGAGGCCGGCGAACAACTGGGGCCGGCCCACCGGTTGGGCGAGCAGCAGCTCGATGAATTCGCGCGCGCTGTACAGGTACATGGTGCCGAACACGATCGTGACCAACGGGATCACCAGGAGCACGACGTTGGTGAGGTCCACGAGCGCGCGCGCCGGATCGCCGCCGAATCGCAGCAGGCCTTCGGTGGCGAGCAGAAAGAACCCGGTATAGCCCAGCAGCCAGCGGCTGCGTATCACGTCGCTCACCTCGTATTTCACGATCCTCGAGGCGGCGCTCATGCGGCCCCCCGCAGCATCATGCGCGCGATCGCTCGCTCGAGACTCAGTTGGGCGGTCTGGAGCTTGAGCGCGTGCGTGGTGCCGGCGTAGCCCACCTTTCCATCATTGAGGAAGACGATGTCGTCGGCGAGCTCGTCGAGCTCCGTCATCAGGTGCGAAGCGAGCACGACGGTCCGGCCGGCGCCGCGCTCCTCGAGGATCCGGTCCTTGAGGACGCTGCTGGCAACGGGATCGAGTCCCGCGCTTGGCTCATCGAGCACGATCAGGCCGGGCTGGAAAAGAAATGCAAGCACCGCATTGACCTTTTGCCGGGTGCCTCCGGACAGCGTATGCAACGGCTTGGTGAGGTGCGCACCGAGATCGAATCGCTCGACCAGGTCCGCGTTGGGCGCGTTGCCGCCCGTGCGTAGGTCGGAAAGCATCGCGATGAGCTCGGCGGCGCTGAGGTTGTCGGGAAAACGCGCGATCTGCGGCATGTAGCCAATGTCGGCGCGGTAGGACGGGTCCTCGCCGACCACCCGGCCGCCGATCCGGATCGTTCCGGCATCGGGGCGCGCGAGGCCCAACATCATCTTGATGAGCGTCGTCTTTCCCGCAGCGTTAGGCCCGACGATCGCCGTGACTCGGCCTCGACGAATGGTGACGTCGAGCCCGCACAGAACGTGCTGGCGGCCAAAGCGCTTGCTGAGGCCGGTGATCTCGATCATGGGATCGGTCGCATGGCCGGCCGTTCATCGACCGGCGTTTCGGGAGTGAGCGCCGGGATCGCTCGCTCGGCGGCGTCGAGAGCCGCCACGAAGACGCTTCGCATGAGCACCATCGCCGGCGGATTCCGGCCCACGATCAGCGAGAACAGTCTCACGGGATGGTACGGGACGTCGCCGAACCCGTCTCGATCGAGGTCATAGCCGCGGTAGTGGTCCCAGTAGTTCGCGGTGAAGATCGTGCTGGTCTGTGCACCGTTGGTGGATACGTCGAACGTGTTGCCCATGAAGTTGTTGGCCTCGAACCGGCCGTCGTCGGTATTCGCCATCAGCTTGAGCGCCCAGCCGTTATCGCGGAATTCATTGTGCACGGCGACAATGCGGTTCGCGTCGTCGGCCATGAGTCCGACGGTATTGTTCACGAAGTGATTGCTCTCGACTCGACTGTCATCGATCTCCTTGAACAGCAGCCCGTACGAAGCGCTTCCCCAGTTCTGCTCGAACGTGTTGCCGATCATGACGACGCGGTGCGTGTACATGACGGCGACGCCTGCGACGTTGTGGCGGAAGACGTTGGCCACGTAGCGGCAATCGTCGGAGTACATGAAGTGCAGGCCGTAACGGAGATTGTCTTCGCTCACGTTGTCGAGCACCGCGGTGCCGGTTACGAACTCGAAGTAGATCCCGTCGCGGTGGCCCGTGATATGATTGTTCGCGATCAGGGCATCGCGGGATTGCCACAGATGAATGCCGTTGCCCGAGCGAACCTCGTCGCGCGCCTGGCCGCGTATCGCGTTGCGCACGATGCGGCAGCCGGCCGACCGGGCGAGGTAGATCCCGAAGACCGCGTTCTCGATGGTGTTATCGGCGATCGTGCAGCGGTCCGCATTCACCACTTTCACGGCCGCCAGGTCGCCCAGGTCGCTCACGCCGACGTTGCGAAAGTGCAGGTGGCGAATGGAGACATCGTTGACGGTGACGGTCATGATCTGACGACGGTGTTCGCCGTCGAGAATCGCGTCGCCATCGCCCGCGATGTCCACGCGCTTGTCGACGACGATCGTGGATTCACGGTAGACGCCGGGCGCGACGCGAATGGAATCGCCGTCGCGTGCCTGCGCGAGCGCCGCCGAGATGGTGCGCAGCGGGCCGTTCGACGACACCACCATGGTGCGCGGCGGCATTTGGGCGGCCGCGGCGATTGCCGATGCCGCCGCCAGGGCGAGCGCGCCAGCGAGGGCGAGGCGCCAGCGTGGCGTGCCCTGCATCAGCCGTGCGTCCGCGCGAGCGCCTGCCGGTGGCCTAACGCCCCGACCTCGGCGTTGGGCGCGTTAGGCACGTGGGGCGTGCGCCGAGTTGCGCGCCGGGCGGTTGCGAGTGCAGCCGCGCCGACGACGAATGCCGCCGCGGCGAACCAGGCGCCGGACGCGGGCCATGACGTCGCGGTGAAATTGAGGATCTGCTTGGTCCCGAGGATCGGCGGCTGGTAGACCGTTCCCGGAATCTTGATGATGGCGTGGGCGACGTCGAGATCGTGACCGTAGCTGTATGTCCAGCGCCAGAAGTCGATCAGGCCGGCGGCGCCGAAGGCGACCAGCGCCACGAGCCATCCGATGACCAACCAGCGCTTCCCCCACGCCGCCGCTACGAGCGCGAGTGCGAGGAGCGCGCCCACCACCCATGGCATCACCCGAAGCGCGGGAATCGTGGCTGGATCGATCACCTTCATGCCGATGTAGTGATTCAATTCATTGATGTTGGCGAGATCCTGGGGGTTCAGTCCCGAGATCGTGTTGATGCCGATCGCCATGCCCAGTCCTTCCGGATATTGCGGCGCGACGAGACGGATGCTCCAGAGCGGCAGAACGAACGTTCCGCCGAGCAGTACGCCCGCGATCGCGATCAGAATCCGTGATAAGCGTGACACGCTGATGCTCCGTGTTCGAGAGACGCGTCGTGGGGGGGGGGGCCGGCGGTTGCCGGCTCCCGGTCCACGGTCAGTGCTGCCGGCCTGTGGCGTGATCGTGCCCGGCGCCATCGGCCGCGGTCACGCGTGCCGCTTGGCCTAACGCCCTATCGCCGAGCGTCGCCGAGAGCGCGACCGGGCTTCCCGATGGCGACACGCGGACATAGCCCTGCATTTCCTGGTGGAGCGCGGAGCAGAAGTCGGTGCAGTAGAACGGGTACACCCCGGCCCACTTCGGCAGCCACATGATCGTGCGCGTCTCGCCCGGCGGCAGGATGAGCTCCGACGCTTGCGTGTTGCCGAGCACCGCGAAGCCGTGCACGATGTCCCAATCCTGCTCGATATTGGTGACGTGGAAGTACACCGTGTCGCCGACCTGCACGCCCTCGAGGTTGTCGGGCGCGAAGTGCGAGCGGATCGCCGCCATCTTCACGTGCACCACCGCTCCGTGGCGTGAGATGCCGCCCTCGGCTTCCGACTTGACCGCCCACGGATTGGTATTGTCCGCCAGCTTGTTGAACTTGACCGAGTTGATGAGGGTCGCGGGAATCGCTTGTGCGTAGTGCGCTTCGCCGATGGTCGGAAAATCGAGCAGCAGCTTCATCTTGTCGCCCGAGATGTCGTACAGTTGGGCCGACTGAAAGAGGAGCGGTCCGGTCGGGAGGTACCGGTCCTTCGTGATCTTGTTCAGCGCGACCATGTACTTGCCCCACGGCTGTCTCGAGTCGCCGCCCGGGATCATGAGATGGCCCGTGGCGTAGTAGGTTGGGACCCGATCCACCACCTGCCACGTGCCTAACTTCCACTTCACGATCTCCGACGAGATGAACATGGAGGTATAGGCGTAGCCCTTGCCGTCGAACTCCGTGTGGAGCGGGCCCAACCCGGCATTCTGCACCGTACCCGCGACCACGGCGTCGTACTTCACCACGGGAATGCCATCGATCGTCCGATCGAATGCCTTGTCGGCGATGGCCTGTTTCAGCTTGGTGAACGAGTGCACCGTGACGGTGGTGGAGAGCTTGCCAGCGGCCACGATGTATTCGCCCGAGGGGTCGACGTTGACGCCGTGGGGCGACTTGGGTGTTGGCAGGAAGTACATCACGCCATCGCAATGCTTCGGGTCGAGCACCGTGACACTGGTCTTCTTTTCCGTGCGCGCGATTCCCGAGTGCGGGTCCAGCACGTTGTGATCGTAGGCCACCGTCATCGATGTTGCCTTGCCGGCGGCGACGCAGGCTTCCGCCCGTTTGTAATCCACGGCGGCAATGAAGTCCTTGTCGTTCTGTGACGCGTTCACCTCGAGCTTCGTGTGGGCCAGCTCGGTGTTGTACGTCGTGAAGAAGAACCAGCCATCAGAGACGCCTTTGCCGGCGTGTCCGAGGTCGTAGTCGAAGCCGGGCACCAGGATTTGGAACGCAACGTCCATTCTTCCGGGCACATCGGCGCGGACGAACGATAATGTGCCCTTGAAGTTCTGCTCGTAGCTGGCGATCGGCTGGTCGGCGTTCGGAATCGGCACGCTGAACCGTGTTCCGGCCACCACGTACTTCCCGTCCGGCGTGGTGAATGGCGACGAATGATTCCCGGCCGAGTTTGGGATCTGCAGGATCTCCTCCGTCTCGAACTGCGAGAGATCGATGCGCGCGATGCGCGGCGTGTTGTTGCCGTTGATGAACAGCCACTTCCCGTTAGGCACGCCGTCGGTCTGGGACAGCTCGGGGTGGTGCGCGTCGTCCCAGGGGACGAATCCATAGCTCGTCTGGAGCATGGCCTTCGTCTCCTCGTCGTATCCCCATCCTTCCTGGGGATCCTGCGAGAAGACGGGGATGACCTTGATCAGCCGGCCGGACGGCAGCGCGTAGACGGACACCTGACCGCTGAACCCGCCCGACAGGAACGCGTAGAACTCATCCTTCTGGCCTGGCGCGACGTAGACGCGGGATGCCGCGTCGCCGGTGACGGCCGTCGTTACGTTAGGCGTCGTGGCGCGGCAAGCGAAGAGCAGCGCGCCGGCCGCGGCGACGCCTGCGACGCCGGCGATGGTCGTGCGAAGGGACCAATGCATAGGAACCTCGAGTTCCGGTGTGGGTCGATGACCACCGGACTATGCCGAGGCGCGACAGGGCCCGGCGTCAGGCGCGTGCCGGAACTCCAGTCAGGGGCGGTCGGGTTGATTGTGAGGGTTTATCCTGCCGGTTGCCGGGCGCCTGCGCAGGCCGCAAGTTCCAGCACTCCGTCCGGCGGTCTGTCCCCTCCCCACGCACCTGTTCCGCCGCGCTCATTGCAGCGCTCCCGAGCACCCCGACTTGGCTGGGGGGGGGGGGGGGGGGGGGG